>JBPPMB010000098.1:0-36683 GCA_051305855.1 Desulfuromonadales bacterium | reverse complement strand
CGGGCGTGGTCGTCGTCGGCATAGCGGATTCTGGATCGGAGGGCTCGGCGGTGGGGGCTTCGGCGGTGTGGGCTTCGGCGGAGGAGGTGGCAGTTTTGGTGGTGGCGGCTCATCCGGCGGGTGGTGAAGCGATTGATATGCAGATAGTTTTTCCCCCGACACACTCCAGCAATTAACCTATCAGAAGATCAACACAAAGGTCCTGTATGAAGGCAGCAAAAGACTTTTTCAACGAACAGGAAAGAGAACGTATCAAGTCGGCAGTGCAGCAGGCCGAGAAACGTACCAGCGGTGAAATCGTGCCGATGGTGGTCGATGAGTCGTATGATTATCCCCGGGCGGAAATCCTCGGTGCCGGCTTTTTTTCCCTGGCTGCCGCAGTGTCTCTCAGTTGGGCCTGGTTCGACGAATCCCTCTGGCACTTCCTGTGGTTGTTTGCGCTATGCTATTTCCCATTCAAGCTGCTTATCCGTAATCTTCCTGCGCTGCGGCGACGTCTTATTCATCCTGATGAAATCAGCGAGGAGGTTGCAGAGAAGGCGGCTCTTGTTTTTCTTGAACAGGGCCTGCACCACACCCGCGACGAAACCGGTATTCTTATCCTCATCTCCCTCTTCGAGCGCCGGGTCCAGATCCTGGCAGACCGCGGTATCAACGCCGTTGCCCCTGCCAACCAATGGGACGGCATCGTAGAGACCATCACCGCAGGCATCCAGTGCGGTGACACCTGTACTGCGCTCTGCCTGGCCATCGAGACCTGCGGCCGACTCCTCGAAGAGCATTTCCCTCTGAAAGCCGATGACACAAACGAGCTGCCCAATAACCTTGTCATCGGTTAGGGCAACTGATTTTGAGAGCCCGCAAGCAGTAAGGCTGTCGAGGACACCTCTTCCGAGGTTAATCTTGGCAAGGGCCTTCACACCCACCTGAAGTGAATTGAGTCACTCTTTCAACCTGTCCTCATGATGTTTCGATGCGGTGCTCTAAAAGCTGCAGGGAGAAACCTGACTCTTGTGCTGTTTGCTAAACTGGCCACAGGAAGGAGCAGAACCAGAGTGTTCCCATGCCAGCGGCGATAGTCAACAATACGTTACGCGACCGCCAGGCTACAAAAGTGGCGACCACGCCGGCCCACATGCGATAGTTTTCGAAGGAAAAGGCGGCCTGTTGCGAAAAAACAAAGCTTGGCATGATCAGAGCCGAGAGGACAGACGCCGGGACTAAGCGCAGCACCCGTTGTATGGCCGGTCGCACTTCCCCCTGGCCGAACAGCCAGATAAAAGAGAAGCGCATCAGAAAGGTGCCAATGCCGATCCCTGACATGGTCAGCCACAGGGTAAAGGAATCAAGTTGCATTTCTTTTCTCCCTGAAGGCTAAAGACCCGGCGATAACACCCCCAATAGCTGCCGTAAACAGTCCCAGGTTATAGGGGAGATCGTGACCGGCCAGGGCAAGTCCCCCGGCGCTCACTGCAGCAATAATTGCCGGGCGATCCTTGAGCACCGGAAAGAGCAGGGCGAGAAAGGTGAGCGGTATTGCAAAGTCAAGGGCCCAGGACTTCGGGATGCGCGTTCCGAGGAAAACTCCGGCTGCAGTACCCGCTTGCCAGGTCCCCCACATGGTGACAGCCGCGCCCAGATAATACCAGTGCTTGAACCTTTGACGGCCGCCGGCATAAGCGGTAATACAGACTGCAAAGGTTTGATCGGTTAACAGGTAAGCCAAGGGGCCGCGCCAGTAGAGCGGCAGACCTTTAAAATGCGGTGCTAGGGAAGCACTGTACATGCAGAAGCGAAGATTAATGATCAGGGCGGTCAAGACGATTACCGGCACCGATGCGTGTTGGCCGATCAGGTCAACGGCGGCGAGTTGGGCTGCTCCGGCGAAGACAAGATATGACATGGCCAGCGCCTCAAGTTGCGTAAATCCGGCACCGATTGCAGATATCCCGGCGATCAGGGCGAAAGGGATGACGCCGAAGAGGATAGGGACTGTGGCTTTTGCGCCACAGAGAAAAGCATTTTTCCTGGTTGGCATACTGTTAGACACCTCTCATAACGTGAAACTGTCTCTTGCACCTCAGACAATTCTTCAAAGCCCGCCGCTCCGATTCTGGTGCAATGACGTTAATTGCAACACCTTCTAGCCATAACGCGGGGCTGCGGTCGAATTTTCCTCCGAAACATTCGAAATTGTTTGTTTATTCTAACTTTAATACGTAGAAGCCTCTCTCCCGTTACACAATTCATGCATGTCCATTTGTCCAGGGAAAACCCGTGTCAGAAGTCAATTGATGCTCCAACATCCTCTATTGATTGAGGTTTGGCAACTGTGATAAATCCTGCGCGGCGTCCTTGCCGCTGTGACTCTTCTGCCTGCCTTCAGGCCGAATCGTGGATATGCACAGTGGGTACCTGTCGTCATAACTCCTTTTTACTGAACATCCTCGCAATAATAATAATCCCGGTTTTTTTTGGAATCTCTTTTGCAATAGATATGAATATACAGTTTATGCGTTCTAATAACATCAGAGATCGGCGGTGCTGCACTTTAAGTGTCGTGATTTCGTCATTAGCAGATAATCGATAAGACTAAACCATTCGCGAGGATGGGGCGGAAAGCCTACAGGGTCTCAGGGAGACAGCCGGGTTGCCGAAATATCTTGATGATATTTGGTCTCCCGGCTTTTTCGTGGGCTTCGCGAAGGCCTGGAAAAGCCAAACCGCTACGGTGGATACATTTGTGTCAATTCGCCATCACATTTAACCTGGAAAGGAGTAAGAAATGAAACGATTGATATTTGTATTAGGGGTTCTGTTCATCATTATTTGTAGTGGAGTCCTTCCTGCCGCTGCCGCGCGGGATAAAGGCGAGGACGGACTTAGTACGAGAGTTGTTGATAGAGACCATGATGGATACAGCAGCAGTAACGATTGTAATGACCGTGATGCCAGCATTCATCCCGGTGCAAAAGACCTCTGCGGTGTAGCAGACATGAACTGTGACAATGTAATCGATGCATGCCCTGTAACTGATACAGACGGTGATGGTGTTGCTGACAGTATCGATCGCTGCCCAGGCACACCAGCAGGTACCGTCGTTGATGCAATTGGTTGTGAGGTTGTTGTCGCACCTGTTGATACTGACGGTGATGGTATTACTGACAGTATCGATCTCTGCCCAGGCACACCAGCAGGTACCGTCGTTAATGCAAGTGGTTGTACTGTTATTGTCCCTCCAGTTGACCCTCCCTACACTGATAATCATTACAGCGATCCCAATTGCGTAAATTGTCACGAAACCCAAGCTGGTCAGGTCCATGCATCGGTCCATTATCAATGGAACGGTCCTGCTACTAAAATGATTGGCGGCAATAATGAGCAAGGTAAAGCAACCGGAGCTATGAACACTTATTGCGGCAACATAGCTGGCAACTGGGAAGGTTGCGCTGCTTGTCATATCGGAAAAGGAATGCAGATTACTCAGATTCCTACACCCGAAGCACTTGCTGACATTAATTGTTTAAGATGCCATGCTGCACCTGGCGAAAAACCAACAAGAGCAACTTGCCTCACTTGTCATGCGAAAGCTGGTGGCGGCGATGCTCTCAAACGTGGAGACCTTGCTCTTGCAACCGGTAACACCGCAGACAGAAACTATGACGTTCATATGTCAACATCAGGTGGAAATCTCGACTGTGAATCTTGCCATGCATGGTTAGAGCATAAGGTAGCAGGTAAAGGATCCGACCTTCGCCCAACCGACCTCGATGTTGTCGTAACATGTACTAATTGCCATGCTTCTCAACCACACTCGGATTCTGTTCAAAACAGGCATACCGCAGCAGTTGCTTGTCAGTCTTGTCATATTCCGATTTACGGCAAGAACGCAAGCGATTCAGCAGCAACCGAAGCAACTGAATACTTCCGTACATGGAAAGGTTCTGATGCTGCAGCTCCTCCGTTCCATCCGATTCATGACGTAGCAAACAATCTTGTTCCTGTGTATCGTTTCTGGGATGGCGACTCGGAGAATTACAATTTAGGTGAAGTCCCCCCTTATGATTCTGCTAAAGGAACTTATAATACATCAATTCCCCAAGGTTACTTAGGCGATGGAAAATCTAAACTTTATCCGTTTAAATACAAAACCGTTGAGCAACCCGCTATTGTCGGAAGTCACCAGTTAATTGCGGTTGATACGAAAGTATTCTTCGCAACTGGTAATGCAGTAGAAGGAATTCGTTCAGGGCTCGTAAACATGAAATTCTCCGCTGACACTCCTTATGAATGGGTCATTGCTGATACATACCAATCATTGAATCACCAGGTCAGCCCCAAAGGGCAGGCGCTGCAGTGTGCAGATTGCCACCTTAACAAGGGCCGGATGGACTTGCAGGGAGAGCTTGGCTATGCTCCGAGCCGGCCTAAGTCAACCTGCGCGACCGCTTGTCACAGCAGCTCAAAAGCCAGTGAATGGCGATTCGGCGATTGGGTGGACTTTACTGATCGTCACAACAAACACATCAACGAGAAAGGAGCCACCTGCTCTGATTGCCACAACTTCAGCAGGTAAATGCCTCAGGATTCTCATCAGGCAGAAGCAACAGCCCCGCCGCTTGGCGGGGCTCAGTTTGCTGACAAAGTTAAATCTTGTTACGATGATTGAAAACGAGAGCAACAGATCGATAATCTGTTGCTCTTTTTCTTTATTTAAAACCAGATACAGAACCGGCGGGTCTCGGCACGCCAGCCGACTTACTTTTACCCGGCATCAAGGGGGCCTTTCTGCAGTGCCTTCCTGCAGCAAGAAGATAAACCACACCAAACATGCAAATATTGCAGCGGGAGACCACCAGGGAACAAGCCCTGGTGGCCGTTTCTTACAGATCAGGGCGTGTGAGATGGATTTGAGATTCATCTGCTATGGTGCCGGAAAAATTATATTTGCAACACAATGGGTTAACTTGTTTTCGTCCGGAAACGGCCATTTTCCGCAATCTCTGCGTCAATCTGCGGATTTGATTGTGCGGCGTAAAGGACTACGCCTCCGCTCAACACCCTGATTTCCTTGACCTTGCGAGAAATTACTCGTTTCCAGAACGAAAACTGCGGTTGTGCTATCAGGCATTTCCGGATGGACACAAACTTGATATCTGCCAATCAATAACCTTGATCTGTGATTATTGTAAAAAAATTTCATTTCTGGATTTAGAGGTGCAATTGAATTTATGAAACCCTCTCAACATGAGCTCAACAAAATAAAGTCTGAAATAAAAGTATACCTTTCCACTGATTACCCCTCGGAGCAGGAGCGCGTTGCTGCAAGCTCCCATATCAAAGAGCAGTTAAGCTCATTGCTTTGGGAAGCCAATAAGACCTTGGCCACGCAAGAGTTCATTCAATTGAAAAGTGAAGTCATCGAGCTCTTCTCGGAAACGATAAGGTGCACCGAAGATGTGAACCGGTTTCGATCGGCGGTCAGGAAACTGCTCGATAGGGGTGTGATCTCAGAGATAGAGATAAGTTTCTTGATGGAAGGGAAATCTACCGAGTGCCTGCGTTAGTCTGGCAATCGCCAGCATCTGAATCCTGCAGATAAATTCAACCTCATCACTCGCTGGGGGCATAGCTTGAGCAGGCGCTGCACAACTCACGACTCTTGAGACAAAACAGCCTTTTTCTTGCACGGCTATCAAGCAGACCCTCTTTAACCCGCAAAATTATGGCCACCAGCTCTTTCCCCTGGTGGCCTTTTCATTCAGCTGCATGGGCCTATGCCCCAAATGGGCACCAGGCGCCGCCTTTCCACTGGCTATTTAACACCCTGTACTGTCTTTTCGTTGATTTGCTCGCTGTGGAGGCCAGAATTTTGTTGGCCCGACCCTTGCAAAATATAATCTGTAACCAAAGATTTCTCTTCTTACCCAAGAAAAACCAGTAAACATTGCCCCACAGTTAGCCTCCTGCCTGTGGGGCGTCTTTTTTGCTTCAAGATCCGTAAGAGGGAGCAGGCCTGTTAATTTTCATCATTTGCAAAGCGCTCTTTAACGCAAAGATAGAAGGCCACCATGCTTTTGCCATGGCGGCCCTTTCTTATAGCCCGGGGATCCCAGGCGGTGAAGGAGGAGAGGAAAGAAGCTCCTTGCTAGGTGCCGCCGCCTGGTCGCTCTTATAAACGTTTATGCTAAACGTCTTTCCATGCCTTGATACGCATCTCGATTCGAGCTGCGAAGCGGGTCCCGGCCGACTACCGCCCAGCCTGCCTCACGTTTGAAACTGGTCACGACCTGCTGGTTTAGGAGGTCGTCAAGCACGTCCTGATTAACCATGTCGAATCTGCCATCATCGTACATCACTCTAATCAGCATAATGCGCCTCCTTGTACCATTAAATCAGGCATTTAGGTGCATTTTAGCGCATGCATATTTTTTGTAAAGAACTTTAATGAGTCAGTACTTGTTGCGAAAACTCATCTGCCAGATCTGAAGGCTTGAGCTATATCAATGTGACGCAACGAAAGGTTCTCTCGCAGCTGGTTCAGTTGATGATGCCGACTGCGGCCAAATTACCAGATTCTTTACAATGACAGTGAGGCGGCCGCACCGCCCTGCGCCGGTCCTTGTCAACTTCGACATCAAAGTCGACCAGTACTGGCAGATGATCTGAAAACGTTACCAAGGGCACTTGAAAGCTTGTTACTTTAATCTCTTTGCTGTGGAGGACAAAATCAAGGTGCCGGCGAGGCTTTTTGCTCGGATAGGTTGGCAAGCCCTCAATGTTGGCATTCTGTAATCCTGTCGCTGCCAGAAACATGTCGATTTCGCGTTCACCCCAGAGCATGTTGAAATCACCCGCTACCACGCAGGGCCTCTTGGTTTTCTTAACCAGATCGTACAGGACATCCAGTTGATGGTGTCGCGTTCGGGCACCAAGTGACAGATGCGTCAGGTAAACCACGAGATGGTCAAGCTCCAGTTCGATCACCAGCCGTTTCATCCCGCGCTCAAAAAAATGGAAGGTTTCGTTGCGGATTCGGTTTCTCGCCAAAAACGCATTCCCCTGCTTTTTCATGACTGGGACATGCCGCCAGATCGATTTTTGCCCGTACTTGATTGCATGTGAGTGATAGTGGCCCAGAGATTCTGCCAGCAACTCGACCTGATTCTTTCCGCCGCTGCGATACGACCCCTGATCCACCTCGATCAAGCCGACCAGGTCCGGCTCCAGGTCACGCATGAACGCTGCAATCCGTGCCAGGTTCTTGTGTGAAGTTCGTGCATAGTTATGCACCCTCGGGCCTGTCGCGTAGCATATGTTGTAAAGCAAAAATCTCATATGGTCTTTCGCGAGGGCATCAGGCTATCCATGATCGACACCCTTCTGTTATTAAAGCACTATCACGCGAGAACACAAGGGGCATTTTGGACAGATTGAACGGAAAGACTTGGGTCATTGTCACGAATGCCCTGTTGGCCTACTCTGGTTCTGGGCTGCGATCCGATTTAGAACGCCGACGCTTACGAAGCCTGGCCCGGCCGCCAAAAAACAGCCCACATCCGGTCAGGGTCCAGACTGTGATGGAAAGGATTGTTTCACTGGTTGTCAGCATATGAGAACTCCTTCAGTAACTTGTCTGATTATAACAGTAATGCCAAATCCAGGATTTGACGCTCATCAAGTTCTACAGGCGTAAATTCAACTCGAGGCTAGAGTAAACCCGTTTGCGTGCGGGTGGCCTGGGTGAAAGACAGACTGGTGAGTACCCACCTGGGAAACAGTTTTTCAATGGATATGGCAATTAGAAGCGGCGGGCAGGGCCAACTTGTTTAACCGGCGAAGTATTTGCGTTCCGGGCGGCCGACGGCGCCATAGATCAATTCCGCTGATAAGTGGCCGCTGGCGATGAGATATTCCAGGTAGCGGCGGGCTGTGGTGCGGCTGGCGCCGATCTGCCGACCGACATCATCCGCGCTGAACCCTACGGGGTGGGGTTGCAGGAAGACGGCACGGATTTTTTTCAGGGTCAGTGGATCGATCCCCTTGGGGTGCTGAGGTTCGCCGGGGCCGGTGTCCTTGAGAAGGTGAAGCAGGCGGTCGACGACCTGCTGGTCGAGATTGGCGGCATCGTGCTGCATCCGCTGGTGGTGTGTGCCGTAACGTTCGAGCGCGTCCTTGAAGCGGGAGAACATGACAGGCTTGATGATGTAGTCGAAGATGCCGCTGCGCATGGCCTCCTGCAGCGTCTCTATCTCCTTTGCGGCGGTGATCAGGATGACGTCGGTCGCTTGATGGCGCGCACGCAGCTTCCAGAGGATCTGCATGCCCAGCCCTTCGGGAAAATAGAGATCGAGCAGTACCAGCTGTGGCTGCAGCAGCTGGCTCATTTTTTCGGCATCCTCAAGGGTGCCGGCAATGCCGCAGACCCTGAAGCCTTCGACCTTCTCGGTGAAGTGGCGGTGAATCTCGGCGATTTTCGGGTCGTCCTCGACGATCAGCACATCCAGTGGATTCATGGTTTCCTCCGCTTCGGAATGAAGACGCTGAACAGGGCCCCGCCCAGTTCGCTGTCGGCCAGGGTGATCTGGCCACCGAGGTCAGTCAGCGCCTGGCTGAGCAGAAACAGCCCCCGACCGCGGTCTGCCTGTTTGGTGGTGAAACCCTTGGCGAAAATCTTCTTCGCGATCTCCGGGCTGACGCCATTCCCGGAATCCTCGATTTCAAACACCAGGTCGTTGCCGACATCGGTCATCGACAGCTTGACCTTTGCTTCGACTCTCCCCTGTAACGCGGCATCGAAAGCGTTATCAAGCAGGTTGCCAAGGATGGTGACCAGCTTCTCCCTGCTGAGTTCCGCCGGAACGTCGGTCAGCTGGCTGTCGGGATCAATCTCGAAATCGATGCGCAGCTCCTGGGCATGGTTGTACTTGCCGAGAATGAATGCCGCCAGTACCGGAAATGGGACTGCCTTGGCGAGAAAGGCGATCAACCCCTGATAGCCGGCCGCTTCACGGCCGATCAGTTCAAGGGCTTCACGGTCCTGTCCGATCTGGATCAGCCCGGCTATAGTGTGCAGCTTGTTGGAATATTCATGGGTCTGGGCGCGCAGCATCTCGGAGTATTCCTTCACCTGTGATAACTGCTGGGCGAGGATGTCCAGCTCGTCCTTGCGGCGGAAGCTGGCGACAGCGCCGGTAATCTCCCCCCGGTCAAGCATCGGCACGGTGTTGATGATCATGGGCGTGCCGCCGACTTCCAGTTCCTGGTCGAAGCGCTGTTCGCCACCTGACAGAATCAGGCTCAGTTTCGCTCCCGGCAGGACCTCGCGAATGTGCCGACCGAGCACTTCGTGCTCGGCGCTTTTACCAAGCTTGATCAGGGCCTGCCGGTTAACTACGGTGACCAGCGCATCACGGTCGATGGCGACAACCCCTTCGCGGATCGATTCGATGATCGTTGCCCGTTCAGTAAACAGACGGGCAATCTGCTCCGGTTCGAGTCCGAAGATGGCGCGCTTGAAACGCTGTGAAATGTAAACCGCGCCGACGATCCCAAGGACCATCAGCACTCCGAGCAAAAGCCCCACTCTCACCTGCTGGGTATGCACCAGGTCGCGCACCCTTTCCTCCAGATAGCCGACCGACACCACGCCGATAATCTCTCCCTGGTCACTGAAGATCGGTACCTTGCCCCGGATCGACGGGCCGAGCGTTCCCGTGGCGTGGGAGACGTAAAACTCGCCTCGCTCCAGGGCCGGAGCATTGTCGCCGCCAACCATTGTATGACCGATCCGATCCGGTATCGGGTGTGAGAAGCGGACGCCCTGGCGGTTGCCGATAACGATGAATTCGGCACCTGTTTCCAGGCGAATCTTTTCTGCCAGTTGCTGCAGGCTGCCGTCCGGTTGCGGTGCGGTGATCTTCTGCTTGACCAGCGGGATCAACGCGACGGTGCGCGAGACCTGCAGGGCCCGTCTGCCTATCTGGTTTTCCACCACTTCGCCGATCATCGCCGTGTACATGGCTCCGGCAAGCAGGTTCATTGACAGCACCAGCAGACAGACCAGAAAAATCATCCTTGCCTGCAGGGTGGCAGGGATCAGGCTGAATTTTGTTGCTGAGGTTTTTTCGGTCATAAAATGCTCTGCATCTCAGGTTTATCCTCAAGCATAACGTGAAAGGCGTGTTAACATTATGAACAAAATGGCGTTAATGTCACATAAGAATCTTATTTCCCAGCTGTAAACTTCCTGTTTTGTTGAGGCCAATATGGATCGTGTAGTGGTGATACTTGTTGTTGGAGTGGTCGGTGGCTTGCTGGCGAAAAACTTCGGCATGCCTGGCGGGCCAGTAGTCGGTTCCATGTTTGGTGCCGGTTTGGCCGCGGTAATTTTCCCTGGCCATTTGATTATCCCCGACCAGGTCTCGACGTCGGTGCAGATCATGCTCGGCGTCACCCTGGGAATGACCTTCGACCGTTCCAGCCTGCTTCTGCTTGGACGACTGCTGCCGCTGGCAGTGCTGAGCACCTTGGCGCTGCTCTGCTGTGCCGTACTGATGGCCTGGCTTGCTCAGCGCGCCGGCACTATTGATTTTGCCACAGCATTGTTCGGCTTCTCCCCGGGCGGCATGTCCGGAATGAGCTTGCTCGCACAGGCAGAAGGTCGACAGACCGACATCGTCGCCCTGCTGCACACGGTACGAGTCTTTACCCTGTTCCTGTTGGTGCCATGGCTCAGCCGCTATCTGCTGGGCTGGTCTCGCGTGGGGTGAGACGTATCCTCCGAAACACGCAGCGCAGGCTCCCCCGGATTTTTGAAGCAGGTGTGTTATATATCTCTTGACTGGTCAAGTAAAACCAACTCAGGTCAAGAGCAACAAGCCGGGAAAAGGCGGGAGTAAATTGGTACCTCTGCAGAAAAATAAGCGACCAGCCAGAAAGCACGAGCCGAGAGGGCTGACGCTCCTCTACGAGGACAAGGATCTCCTCGTCGTGGTGAAACCTGCCGGGTTGCTGACCATCGGCACTGATCGGGACAAGTTGCGAACGGTTCATTATCTGCTCAATGATTATGTCCGCAAGGGTAATCCCAAATCCCGCAACCGGGTCTATGTGGTCCATCGACTGGACCGGGACACGTCCGGGATTCTGATTTTTGCCAAAAGTGAGCAGGCCAAGCAGTTCCTGCAGGAGCATTGGGATCAAACCGACAAGCATTACCTGGCCATCGTCCACGGCCGGTTGATGCCGAAAGAGGGGATGATCTCGACATACCTGGCTGAGAATGCCGCCCAGAAGGTCTACTCGACTCTAAACGCTGCCAAAGGCAAGCTCTCCCACACGGAATACAAAGTCTTGCAAGAGACCAAAGGTTTCAGCCTGGTGGAAATTCATCTCCTCACCGGCCGGAAACACCAGATCCGCGTGCATTTTGCCGAGAAAGGCCACCCCGTCGCGGGTGACAAGAAATACGGGCAGGAAGCCGCGGTTGCGAACCGGCTTGCCCTGCATGCCCGATCGATCTCCTTCACCCACCCCTTCAACGGCAGAAAAATGAGCTTTGACACCGGAATGCCGGAGGATTTTGTCCGGATGCTCGATAGGCTGTAGTTCATCCCGGCTTCCGGATTTTGGCAGCGGAAACAGACTTTTATAAGTTGAGAAACGCTATGATGGGAGAAACCAATGAGTTACGTCTATTTAAATGGAGCATTCGTCAAGAGTGATGCCGCGATGGTCTCGGTCTTCGACCAGGGGTTCCTCTATGGTGACGGCATCTTTGAAAGCTTTCGTTCCATAGGTGACCGACTTTACCAGTTCCCCCAGCATTATCAACGGCTGCTGCAGTCAGCGGCGGCTCTTTTCTATCCGGTACTCTTCACCCAGCAAGAGCTGGAAGCTGTCCTGCTGGAACTGCGCCAAAGAAACGGTCTCCACGAAGCCTATTACCGGATCACCATCACCCGTGGCAAAGGACAGATCGGGTTCCAGCGCACCATGGAGAATGACCTGACCTGCCTGGTGGTCGGCACAGAGTTCCAGGCCCTTGACCGTGCCAGTTACCAGCATGGCATCCAGCTGTGTGTGGCCCAGACGCGCAGAAACGCCCCCGAAGCGATCAATCCGAAAATCAAGTCAACCAGCAATCTCAACAGCCTGCTGGGCAAGCTGGAAGCCAGGGCTTCCGGAGTCTTTGAGGTGATCATGCTGAACAACAAGCAGCATATCTGTGAAGGGGCTTCTTCCAACATTTTCTGGACCAAGGGCCGGTGGGTCTTTACTCCCGATGGTTCGACCGGGTTGCTGGAAGGGGTGACCCGCTCCACCATCATGCGGTTGTGCGAAGAAAAACTGAACATGCGCGTCATCAGCGGCGAATTCAAGCTTCAGGACCTGAAATTTTCCGACGAGGTTTTCATTACCTCCACCTCCCTGGAAGTAATGCCCGTGGTCAAGGTCGATGATTTCACCATCAATCAGGGTCTGGTCGGCCCGATTGCCCATAGTTTGCGGGAGGAGTTGCATCGTGATATGGGCAAGCTGATCTGAGGTTGTTTGCCCGTCTGATCAAATAATGTAAAAAATCAGGTATTGGTTTTCAAATCCGGACCTTGAGGGATAAAAGAGCCTCCGGTGACACGTACACGAGGCTGGCCAGGGTTACTCTGTCCGCAGCTCCATATCGATCAGCACCTGTTTTAATCGTTCCAGAGTCACTTCGAGAATTTTGTTGTCTTGAAAGAGCACTTCCTTCTCTTGCAGGGTGTGAGCGAGCTCCTCATCCTTCTTCTCCAGCCGGGCCTGCTGTTGGTCGTGTTGTTTTTGAATTTTGGCGAGCTCTGCGTTTTTCTTATCCAGTAGCTCCTGTTGCTTCTGAATTTTGGCGAGCTCTGCGTTTTTCTCATCGAGGCTTTTCTGCTGTGCCATTTGTTGCTCGGCTATGTCGATAATGCCCTCAGCCCTGGTCCGCCATTCTCCTTGCGGATATTGTTGTGGCAACAGTTTCAGGGTCGTCAGGTCACGGTATTCTATGTACTGATCCAGGCCTTGTGCGAAGAGCTTGGTTTCTTCTGATTCCTGCCTGTTCTGCATGGGCATGTCCACCATGGGCATGTCCACCAAGGGCATGTCCACCATGGGCCGGTTGCAGCCGGCCAGCATCAGGCAAACCAGAAGTAGAGAGAACCAACGGATTTTTGCTGTCGTCATAGTAGTTGCTTCCTGCGGTCAATAAGATAGTTGCTGTTCTTGAGCTGTTTCAGATGCACCTTCATCCTTGCACAGTTGTGGCTGATGGTCAAAAGGGAAGGGTGATCAAAATTCTCGGAGAGCGTAATGGCAATAGACATGGTCAGCAGCGGGAAGGAACGCTTGATACCATGGCGGTCAGTGCCGATGATAAATCCCGTTTTGAGGTCCTCCTGCTGGTAAAGTTCGGGGACATGGTTGTCGAAGGTGCTGATTATGGCCT
This sequence comes from Desulfuromonadales bacterium, assembly GCA_051305855.1. Taxonomy (GTDB): domain Bacteria; phylum Desulfobacterota; class Desulfuromonadia; order Desulfuromonadales; family BM103; genus M0040. Next base: position 23,212 of record JBPPMB010000098.1, on the reverse strand, counting down.
TGGCAAGCTCCTCGGCCCGATGTGGATCTGTCAGGACCACATAATCGTCTCCGCCGATATGGCCAACCATGTCATCATCACTGCCGTGCTGTTCAACGACCCTCTGAATCAGGTTGCCGACCAGGTTGATTGCGTCGCTGCCAACCTTGTAACCGTAGTGGTCGCCGTAAGCCTTGAAATTGTCCAGGTCTATATAGAGATGGGCGAAGGGCTGCTTCTGCGCAATGCGCACTTCCAGTTCACGGTCAATTGCCAGGTTCCCCGGCAGGCGGGTCAGTGGATTGGCATCCAGATGCAGTTGCTCCAACTCCATGAGCTTGTGAGACATGCTTGCAAAATCCCGGGCAAGTTGGCCGAACTCGTCATTGCTGCGGATATCAATCGGCACCTCGAAGTTTCCGGCCGCAATGTCCCGTGTGGCTTGTTGCAGAGCCTTGACCGAGCTGTGAATGCTGGCGATCACGGTGAGAGCAACGGGCGCCGAGAGTAGGATTCCGATCAGGGTGATGATCAGGGTCAGCTGGTAGGCCTTGTTGCTCTGCAGCGACAGCTCGAGCAAGGCCTTGTCAAGGAAAGCCTGGTGCCGTGCCCTGAGGTCGGCCAACTCTTCCAACAGTTGACTGCGCATCGGTGTGGTCGTCGCTGTGGCAAAGGCCGCGGCCCGATCCCAGTCGGCCTCGGCAAAGATTTGCATGAGGAATCGCACTTTTGAGGTGTATTGGTTCACAGAGGTGGGCAGGGATGTGAAATAGTCGGGCAGGGGAGAGATCTTGACGTCAGCGAGGAGCTGGTCGAGGTCTGTGGCGCGCAATTCGAGCAATTCCAGCAGCTTAGGGTCGCGCAGTATGACGATCTGCTTTTCCAGGTTTTCCTGGCCGAGCAGGTTCTGGCGGATATCCCCCAGCAGGGTGAACGCCCGGAACTGTCCTCCTACCAGATGCTCTGTACGGAGATTGTGGTTATGCAGGCTGAGCAGGGCATAGCCGAGCGCTATCAGGCTGAATGTGATGATCACCAGATAGCCTAGGGCTACTTTCCGGGTTACCGTGAAATAGGACCTCATCTCTGCACCAGTGGTGGACCGTGTTGTTCAGAGTTTCCGGATGGTAACGAACTGATTTGCGCAATGTTTATCTTTATCACATTCTGCCTGAGGTGATAAGCCTCATATGTCCGGGTTATTTTGTTGCCTGAATTGCTGCTGGCTGCGTCGGTGGACAATGGCAGCGGAAGTACTGAAGCTTGCTGCGTTGTGTCTTTGCAGGCCCACCTCTGACTTTTGGCGGCGGCTCTTGGTGTTATAATGAAATCATGTTGCGGATACAATTCCTTATATTGATTTTCTGGTTGCTGCACATCTCTCCGGTGAAGGCTGTTGAGAATGGCCTGGTTGACCAGGATCTGCTGATCCAACTCGTTCCGGAAGAACATCGCCTGGAAGGGCAGGCGCTCCTGACCTCTGCCGGCAGTCACTCCCGTGTGCCGGATGAATTTCTCCTGGCAACCCATGCAGATATCGATGCGGTGACTGCCAACGGCAAACCGGTTCCCTTCTCGTTTGTCAACGGACTCCTGAAGGTAGCACAGCAGAGCGGGGCAGCCACTCTTGCCATCACCTACCGGGTTCGTTTCGAAAACCCCGTACCGCAGGATACGGTCGGTATCGAGGACCCGACTTTTGGAGTCACGGCTGCGATTATGCCGCAAGGCAGCTTCCTTTCGGCTGCTTCCGCCTGGCATCCGTTGCCGGTCGGCAGGAAAAGCCGTTTCCACGTCACGATTGTCGGACCGCCAGGATTGTACGGAGTCACCGCCGGCCGTCTGATCGACCTGGGGTCTAACGAGACAAGTTCAAAAACCATCTGGCAGACGCAACGGCCTCAGTCCTCGCTGGCCCTGGCTGCGGGCTACTATCAAGTTGAGCGAGACGTCCTTGGCGAGACCCAGCTCCTGGTCTTTACCAGCGCCGAAAACGCCCCATTGGCACCAGGGTACCTGGAATCGTGCCGTGAATACCTGCCGCTCTACGAGAAGTTGTTCGGGCCCTATCCTTACGCCAAATTCGCCGTGGTGGAAAATTTCTATCCTACGGGTTATGGTCTGCCCGGCTGGACTTTGCTCGGCAGCAGCGTGATCAGGCTGCCGTTTATCCGCAACACCAGCTTGCCCCATGAGATCGTCCATGCATGGTGGGGTAATGCGGTCGAGATCGATTATCACTCCGGCAACTGGGGAGAAGGGTTGACCACCTATCTTGCCGATTACTACCTGAAAGAGCTGAATGCCCCTGCAGAGGCGCTCGAATACCGACGCAAGATCCTGCGTGACTATGCGACCCTGGTTGATGCTGGTGACGACCTGCCGTTGGCCGCATTTCAAAGCCGTACGACAAAGCGAGATCAGGCGGTCGGCTACGGTAAGGCGGCCATGGTCTTCCATATGCTGCGTACTATGATTGGCGAAAAAGCCTTTTGGCAAGGTCTGAAGGACACGGCGCGTGACGGGCTCGGCAAGCGTTACGCCTGGAGCAATCTGCAGCAGCACTTCGAGGCAGAGTCCGGCATGGATCTCTCGGCATTCTTCCGCCAGTGGACCCGGCGCGCCGGCGCACCGCAGCTACAACTGACGGATGTCAGAGTAATGCCTGTCGCTGCCGGCTGGCAGGTCTCCGGTCGTCTCCTCCAGCATGAACCTCCCTACGTCCTTGCCGTGCCGTTGCGACTGGAAACGGCGACGCGCACGTTCGACCAGACGCTCAGCCTTTCCGGCAGCCAGAAGCGCTTTGTCTTCACCGTCAGTGATCGCCCACTAAGCCTCACAGTCGACCCCGGGAGCGACATCTTCCGCAGACTCACCCCGGATGAGATGCCGGCCACTGTCAACAGCCTGCGTGCATCAAGGGTGCCGCTGGTCGTCGTCGCGAGCGGCTCAGAGGCGCTGCTCGATGCATCCCGGGACCTCCTGCATGGCCTGCAATGGCAAAAGGCTCCGGTGATGAGCGAGGCCGATTATCTTGCCCAGCGACCGGCCGCTAGCGACCTGCTCGTGCTCGGCTGGCCAAAAAGCGAGGCCTTGCGTGCCAGGCAGCCGGGTAATTTGACCGTTGCCGCACATCAATTCTCAATCGGTGATAAAGTTTATGCGGAGGCGGAAGATGTGTTGTTCATGGTCATGGCCAGCGATGATGCCGAGCGCGTCACGGGGTATTTCCTGCCCGGCTCACTCGCCGCAGCGCAGGATACGGCACGTCGGATTCCCCACTACGGCCGCTACAGCTTCCTGATTTTTCGCAGCGGTAACAATCAGGTCAAGGCGACCTGGGAAAAGGAACAATCATCATTGAGGATAATTTTTGAGAAGGAAAATGTTCCATGAAGTCCATGCGCATACTGACCCTGTCGGTGCTCGTTGCCGGTTCTATCCTGCTCCAGCCGCCAGTGACTCAGGCTCACCCGCATATCCTCGATGTTGCCGGGGATCTTGAGATTTCTTTCGTGGCTTTACTCGACGATCTGCGCCGGGCCCAGGTCATTTTCATGGGTGAATTCCATGATCATGTCGGACACCATAATGCGCAGCTGGCGGTAATCGATGCCCTCGACGATGATGATGAAAGACCGCTGGCGATCGGACTCGAGATGTTCCGCAAGGACAGCCAGGCGGTTCTCGACCGCTGGACCGGCAATGACCTGCCATTTTTGCAGTTCCTGTCGGTCTACAACGACAACTGGAGTATGTGGCAGGTGTACCGGGAGATTTTCCTCCATGCCCGAAACGAGGGAGTTAAGATGCTCGGTCTCAATATCCCTCGCAGCCTTTCCAGCAAGGTAGCGCGCGACGGATTCCAATCCCTTTCGCTTGAAGAACGGCAGATGCTTGGCAATGTCCAATGCCAGGTCAATCAGTTTTACAGCGATTTTATCCGCCAGGCGATGGGCGGTTACGGCGGTCACGGCGACCGATACCTCTACTTCTGCGAAGCCCAGCTGCTTTGGGACACCATGATGGCACGGAACCTGGTCGAATTCCTGCGGAAAAACCAGGACTACCGGGTGGTCGTTTTGGCCGGTAGCGGCCATGCCTGGAAGTTTGGCATTCCCAGGCAGATGCTGGAGGAAGAGGAGATCAGCTATCGGGTCATATTGCCCGAAGTCTTCACGCGCGTCGACCGAACGAATGTGACCAAAGAAGCTGCCGATTATCTGTGGCTTGACGAAGGCGCGGATGGCTGGACATTTGCAAACTAGTTTTCGTCCGGAAATGGCCCTGGGATATGACAAAGAGATTTAAAGTCGGCCTGGCCCTGGGTGGCGGGGCGGCGCGGGCTTTTTCCCATATCGGGGTCCTCGACGCTCTCACCAGGCACGGTATCCCTATCGATATCGTTACCGGCACCAGCATGGGGGCGATTATCGGCGCCATGTTTGCTACGCAACCGGACGTAGCTGCGATCAAGTCGCGGTTCGCCGCCTATATCAAAAGTAAGGAATTCGATGAATCGGGCTTCAACTTCTTCAAGGAACTTGATTCCCATGATGAAGGGATTTTGGCCGAAATGGGGCGACGGGCGCGGCGCGGAGTGTTTAACGCCCTGATGATCACCAAGACCGCCCTGGTCAACGAAAAAACCGCAGCGAGCAGTTACGCCTACCTGATTGACGATTTAGACGTAGCACAAACCCGCATCCCCTTTGCTGCCGTTGCCCTCGACCTGATGAGCGGTGAGTCGGTCGTTCTCGACCAGGGGCGGTTGCGCGATGTGATCGCTGCCTCCTGCGCCATGCCGGGAGTGCTCAATCCGGTTGAACTGGCAGGCCGGCAGCTGGTCGATGGTGGCTGGGCCGAAACGGTTCCGATCAGAGCCGCACGCCTGCTCGGTGCTGATTTTATCATCGCCGTCAACGTAGGTGATTCGTTCAGCGCCTTCACAGCTCCACGCAACGCACTCGATGTGATCGCTCGTGCAGATTCCCTGGCGCGCAATGCTCTCAACAAAGAGCAGCTCAAAGCCGCCGACATAGTTCTTTCCCCCAAAAACGGGATAACCCACTGGGCCGATTTTTCCACCACCACACACGCCATTGATCGCGGCGAAGAAGAAGTCGACCGTAAGATAAATGATCTGCGGCACGCTCTCAAAAAGGCGCGGTGGCAGAGGTGGCTTGGTGGGGGTGGTCGGTGATGTTAACGTTCGGCACAGGGCCAATGTGCTCTTAACGCCCAAATGATAGATCGAAGATGTACATTGGACAAGAGTGCGTAACTCGACTTAGAATAAGTTCATACTCTAAGCATAGAAGGAGATTCATCATGGCTAAAGCAAGCGCCCGGCACATCCTGGTCCCCAGCGAGGCGGACTGCAACACCCTTAAGAACATGATCGAAGGTGGTGAAGATTTCGCTGAAATCGCCAAAGCGCACTCCAAATGCCCGTCCGGCAAGCAGGGCGGCGGATTGGGTGAGTTCTCGCCTGGTCAAATGGTCAAGGAATTTGATGAAGTGGTTTTCTCTGGAGAAGTAGGCAAGGTCCTTGGTCCGGTCAAAACCCAGTTTGGCTACCATCTGATTGAAATCACCAAGCGCACGGACTAAAGGGTGCCTTGATGACTCGGCATGGTACTGAGCAACGGCAGCAACTGCGCCAGATCGAGACCGCTTTCCTTGACGATACCGAGGAACACCGGCAACATCTGCAGGAGAAAAGATTTATCTGTCATGGCCTCTTTCGCCAGGCCGGGCAAAGTTTGAATGATAAAGGCCTTCTTGTCTTCGAGCGACATCGCCATAACGGCGTCAGTGATTTCCTGCTGAGTCATGCTTTCGTCCTTTTTATTGGTTAGGGTTATTTCCCGCAGCACTTCTTGTATTTTTGACCACTGCCGCAAATGCAGGGATCGTTGCGGCCGATCTTGTTCACGGTCAGCGGCTTCGACTTGACCATGTTGCCTTCGGTGAACAGCCAGCGCCCCTTGCTTCGCTTGAACTGGCCGCGCTCATGATGGTTGCGCAGACCCTCTTTATCACGAAAACGGGCGACAAACTCAACTTCTCCCTGCTCGTCCTCAGGCCCGCCTTCGCTGGTCCCGAGAATCTCAAGGCCATACCAATCGGATTCCTCGGCCCAGATCCTGGTCCCCTTGTGGTTGTAACCCTCACGATATTCGGGGTGGGTGCTGTCGAAGAGAAAGTCGATCTCGGCCTTGACATGGGCCGCATATCGTGCCCGCATCAGTTGCTCTGCCGTCTCTGCCGTCTGCTTCCCGGTGATGATTGGTTCACAGCAGGCGACATAGTCGCTGCAGCTTCCGCATGGACAGCTATTCATACTTACTTCTCCTCCTTAAGTCTTCAGCCCCGGTGCAATAGTTTGCCGAAGTTAATGCATTCAGGTCCAGGCTGTCAAGACAGCCTTTGTCTCTGGCAGTCTGTCGGTCTATACGGACCGAAGCAAAAATTTGGATGTTTGAGAATAAATTTTTCAGGTGCGGTCGGGATCATGGCACGCTCGTTTTGTTTGGGGGGATCAATGGTCGAAGCATGAGGCCAGGTTTGCAAGCCGGTAGGTTCGCAGAGAAAACAGGCTCAGCTCTGTCATGATGCTTGCTCAGTAAATATCCTGGGAAGGCCTCGCGCAAGTGTCCCATGAAGCGAATGTTCACCATAACAGAAAACCATGTCTGCCGCTTCTCTGTTAAAATGACAAGGGGTGATTATGCCCTTGAACTCTTGATTGTTGACAGGATCACACTTGAAATATCCAGATCTGGTTACTGACGCCAACCTGCCTGCCAAGCATTTTTTAGATGTGTTTCGCTACAGCCGCCGCGCTTTGGAACTGGTCTGGACGACCAGCAAGCGCCTGGCAATGGTCTTTGCCCTGTTGACCCTGATTGCCGGGATGCTTCCCGCCGCCGTCGCCTGGATCGGCCAGCTGATCGTTGATGGGGTAGTCACAGCGATGGGCCAGCACCAGCAGACCGGCAGCGCTGATACCACCTACGTTTTACTGTTTGTCGCCGCCGAAGCCGGGGTCGTGGCCCTGATTGCCGGCACGCAGCGTGGCATCTCGACCTGCCAGGCCTTGCTGCGGGCGCTGATGGGGCAGCGCATCAACCTGATGATCCTGGAAAAAGCCTTGACTCTCAAGCTGGCGCACTTTGAGGACTCGGAATTTTACGACAAGCTGACCCGCGCCCGGCGCGAGGCATCAACCCGTCCTTTAAGCCTGGTCACTCGGACCTTTGGCCTGGTGCAGAATGGTATCTCTCTGACAAGTTACGCCCTCCTGCTCGTGCACTTTTCACCCTGGGCGGTGCTGATCCTGGTTGCCGGCGGCATTCCAGAGTTCCTGGCCGAGGCGAAATTCTCCGGTGACAAATTCCGCCTGTTCCGCTGGCGTTCACCGGAGACGCGCATGCAGATGTACCTCGAAACCGTGCTGGCTCGTGAAGACTACGCTAAAGAGGTCAAGTTGTTCCGCCTCGGTCCGAAGCTGCTGCAACGCTACCAGGCGATTTTTGCCAAGCTGTTTGCCGAGGATCGCAGGTTGACGCTGCGTCGCGACAGTTGGGGATTCGTTCTCGGCCTGCTCGGAACCGCCGCATTTTACGGGTCCTACGCCTGGATTGCCCTGTCGGCCATCCGCGGCAACATCAGTCTGGGCCAGATGACCATGTACCTGATGCTGTTCAAACAGGGGCAGTCGGCGGTCTCGGCCAGCCTTTCTGCCATCAGCGGCATGTACGAAGACAACCTCTACCTGTCCAACCTGTATGAGTATTTGGAGCAACTGGTGCCGGCTGCGCAGGGGGATTTGCAAAAGGGGCCTGCGCCGGGGGACGGAGTGCGGTTCGAACAGGTCAGCTTCTCCTATCCCGGCAGTGCTGAGCCCGCTCTGCAGCAGGTCAACCTGCACATCCGGCCGGGAGACAGCCTGGCGCTGGTCGGCGAGAACGGTTCCGGCAAAACCACCCTGATCAAGCTGTTGACCCGTCTCTATCAACCCGATACAGGGCGCATCCTGCTCGACGGTCTCGATCTGCAGCAGTGGAATGCTGACGCCCTCGGCCAGCGCATCGGCGTCATCTTCCAGGATTTCGGCCGTTACCAATTCCTGGTTGGAGAAAATATCGGCGCCGGCGATATGAACCACTTCGAGGATCGGCAGCGCTGGCAGCAGGCGGCCGAGATGGGGATGGCGAAGGATTTCATCGACAAGCTGCCGCAACGGTATGATACCCAGTTGGGCAAATGGTTCAAGGGCGGGCGAGAGCTGTCCGGTGGTCAATGGCAGAAGATCGCGCTGGCCCGTGCCTTCATGCGCACCAAGGCCGACCTGCTGGTGCTCGACGAACCAACGGCCACCATGGATGCTGCCGCCGAGGCGACCATCTTCGAACACTTTCGTGATCTGAGCCGGGGCAAGATGACGATCCTGATCTCGCACCGTTTTTCGACGGTACGCATGGCTGATCATATCGTCGTCATTGACAAGGGGCGCATCGTCGAGCAGGGCAGCCACGAACAGTTGATGGAACGGGGAGGCCAGTATGCCTACCTCTTCTCACTGCAGGCACAAGGCTATCGATAATGGGTCGGTTACCCTGTCTCGCAGCGGCCGTAGGCCGTATTTTCGTCAGGAGGGATATCTCATGATAAAATTTCGCCAACTCAACGAAAGCAAATTCCTATCATTCAGGTATAATTGATCAGCACGGAGGTAGCAGATCATGGAAAGAATCCAAAAGTTGCAACAAACTATCAATGACATGGTTGATGACCGTCGCGGCATACTCGCGGCGGACGAAAGCGACCCGACCATCAAGAAACGTTTTGCTGCCATCAACCTGGAATCCACCGAAGAAAACCGACGCGCTTATCGCTCTGTATTGCTTGAGACACCGGGTCTGGGAGATTTCATCAGCGGCGTTATTCTGTTCGAAGAAACCCTCGGCCAGAAAAATGCAGCAGGCACACCTTTGGCGGAGGTTGCATGGAATCAGAAAATAGTCCCCGGCATCAAGGTCGATAAAGGCACAGAACGGCTCGTCGGTTCGCCGGGTGATCTCATCACCAAAGGACTGGACGGTCTCGCTGACCGGTTGATAACTTACATAGAACAGGGTGCACGTTTTGCCAAGTGGCGAGAAGTCTACCCTATAACCGCCACCAATCCCACTCAGCTGGGTTTACATGCCAATGCCCAGAAGCTGGCACACTACGCTGCCACCTGTCAGGAACTTGGCTTGGTCCCGATTGTCGAGCCTGAAGTACTGATGGATGGCGATCATGATATAGATCGTTGTGAAGAAGTCACCGAACAGGTCCTTTATGCCGTGTTTCAGGTCTTGCAGCAATACGGTGTGACGCTTGAGCATATGATCCTGAAACCCAATATGGTGCTGCCCGGCAAAAACTGCCGAACCGCAGGCCCTGATGAAATAGCGGAAGCGACCATCCGAGTATTGCGCAGAACTGTACCTGCTGCCGTACCCAGCATCAACTTCCTGTCTGGTGGTCAGAGCCCCGAAGAAGCGACAATCAATGTGAATGCCATTAACCAGAGAGGCGGTCCCTGGCAGCTAAGCATTTCCTATGGACGTGCATTACAGCAACCCGTATTGGAAGCCTGGCAAGGTAAAACAGAACATGTTGAAGCGGCGGAAATCGCCCTGCTGAAACGAGCCCGCCTGAACAGCCTCGCTCGTCAGGGACGCTACAAGCCAACTATGGAGAAAGATTAGCCATTCAGGACGACATAGAAACTGTAAGTGATGGCGACTTGATTCGACCCCAGATGGCTTTCTGTTATCAAGCCCTCTCCTTTGACTAAGATGAGGCAAATGCGACTGGAATCGAACCAGCGCCCACCACCTGCTCACGTGGAAGTCGTGTCCGTTTCTCTTCTGTTCACTCCGCGTTGCGCTTACATCAGACAATCACCTGGTTGAATATCAGGGGAGACGAGATATTATGAATATGACTATTCTCTGCCTGTTGATGCCTCTATCGAACCTGTCAGGGAGGATAGAGGAGCAGAAAAAGTGGATATCGAGCCCCCTGACGCGAGATTTTAAAATTCCAGTAAGGAGATCCCCATGAAACCATTGACCCGGACCATTCAAAAATTATTTCCAGCCCGAATGACTGCCAGTGCTCACTGCGACGGCCCCTGCGGGGTATACGATCCCGCTTCGGCCCGTATCGCCGCCGAAGCTGTTCTCTCCATGACCAAGAAAATCCTCGCCCTTGATCCCGGTGACCGCAGTCACGCCACGGCGAACAGTCTCTCGCGCTATATCACCATCAAGGAAGAACAGGCCCAGCTGGCCAAAACCGATCTTCTGGTTTTGTGGACCGACTATTTCAAGCCGCCGCACCTGGAAAAATACCCCGATCTTCACGACACTTTCTGGCAGGCTGCCAAGCTCTGCTCGGCGGTCAAGGTGGAGGTAAGTATTGAAAAGGCAGAAGAATTGATGAAGTCCGTCAACAAAATTCATACCATCTTCTGGGCGACCAAAGGACGCGAGGTCCCATATTATACGGCAGGCTGATCGGGCCCGGGCGTAATGTTCTTAAAGATCCGTAAGAGGTAAGGCATGCAGGAGAGCAACTGGAAAGAGATGTTGTTGTGGTTGACCAGGCGCCGACGGCGGTGCCGGGTTACGGGAACCTCGATGCTGCCCTTGCTCTCCGCCGAAGATGAAGTTCTTGTTGATCTGCAGGCCTATCGGCGCCAGCCCCCACTTATCGGTGATATCGTTATTGCCCGCCATCCGACCCAGACCGGCCAGCAGATCATCAAACGGATCAAGGGGATGGACGAGGACGGTCGATACCAACTACGGGGGGATAATCCCGATCCCACCCGGAACAGCTCCGTTCTGGTTCACTGTTCACTGATCCTGGGGCGTGTCACCAGCCGTTTCGCGGCCGTGAAATGACCAACAACCCCGCGTTCACCTGCTGGTTTTGGGACTCTGCATTTATTCCTCGAGCGACCCTGAAAGGCAGGCACGTCTAAGGCGGGTCTTCTTGCGCAGTGTTGCCATGAGGAACTGAAAACATTTCCCCGTTTGACGAGAGTAAAACTGTTGTCAAAATCAGTAGTTAAAGGAGTATCGACCAGGCCGGGTTGCATGGGAAAGATATTATCTATATACTTGAAAAACAAGAGGAACTTTAAGAATTAGCGGGAGATTCACGTATGGCTGGCAGGATATGTCGGCGCGAGAAATGCTCTGCCGAGGCTGCGGTCCAGGATCGTTGATAATGCTTTTTCCGTAAGGAGAGGACAATGTCCGAGAATCTGACAAGGAAAATACTTGCTAGCCACCTCGTTGAAGGAGAACTGAAACCCGACAGCGAGATTGGTCTCCGCATTGATCATACCCTGCTTCAGGATGCGACTGGAACCATGGCCATGCTGGAATTCGAAGCGCTCGGTCTCGACCGCGTCAAGGCCGACCTGGCCGCCCAATATGTTGACCATAACCTGTTGCAGACAGATTTTAAAAATGCCGATGACCACAGATACCTGCGTACAGCGTGTGCCCACTACGGGTTGCATTACTCGGAACCGGGAAACGGCATCTCCCACATCGTGCACATGGAACGATTCGGCCGACCCGGACTGACTATGCTGGGGGCTGACAGCCACACTCCGGGTGCCGCAAGCGTTTCCATGCTGGCGTTCGGTGCCGGTGGCATGGATGTCGCCCTGGCCATGGCCGGAAAGCCCTATTATCTCCCTTGTCCAAACGTATTCGGTGTCAAACTGATCAACCAACTCCCCAAATGGGTCAGCGCAAAAGATGTCATTCTTGAAATGCTGCGCCGTTATGATGTCAAAGGCTGCGTCGGCAAGATCATTGAATATTTTGGACCGGGAGTCGTGAGCCTCTCCGCCACGGACCGTATGACCATCGGCAATATGGGTACTGAACTGGGCGCGACGTCAACCGTTTTCCCCTCGGACAGCAGGACCCTGCAATGGTTGACCGCACAACGCCGGGAGGAAGATTGGTTGGATATGCATGCCGATCCAGGATGCAGTTACGACGAATACGACGAGATCGATCTGTCCACCCTTGAGCCGCTAGTCGCCTGCCCGACTTCACCGGGAAACATCAAACGGGTCAAAGATGTCGCTGGAACCAAGGTTGACCAGGTCATCGTCGGTTCCAGTGTCAATGGCAGTTATCGCGATCTCATGGTTGTTGCCGGGATCGTTGCGGGTAAACACGCCGCGCACGATCTCTCCTTTCATGTCAACCCCGGAAGCAGGCAGGTTCTGGAGAACGTGGCAGAGAGCGGGAGTGTCATGCCGCTTCTGCTCTCCGGAGCAAGAATTCACCAGTCAGGTTGTCTCGGCTGCATCGGCATGGGTCAGGCCCCGGGAACCGGCCAGGTCAGCCTGCGGACTTTTCCACGCAACTTTCCCGGGCGCTCCGGTACAAAGGATGACCAGGTTTATCTCTGTTCTCCGGAGACAGCCGCGGCTTCCGCGCTCACTGGTGTCATGACCGACCCGCGTGACCTTGACGGAGAGATGGCTTACCCGCAGGTCATAGATCCGGAACAGTACCTTGTCGATACCTCCTCACTCATTATGCCAACAGAAGAAAACTTGAAGACCGAAATCATCAGGGGACCGAACATCAAACCTTTTCCGGAATTCGATGCATTGCCGGAAACTTTAGAAGCCGAGGTGGCCATCAAGGTCGCCGACAATATTTCAACAGACGGTATCATGCCGGCCGGCAGCGAAGTCCTGCCGCTGCGTTCGAATATCGAAGCGATCAGTGAATACGTCTTCCACCTGGTGGATGAAGAGTTCGTCAGGCGAGTCAAACAGATGAACCGTGCCGTGGTTATCGGCGGCGACAACTACGGGCAGGGCTCCAGCCGTGAGCATGCTGCTTTGGCCCCGCGCTATCTCGGGGTCAGGGCCAAAATTGTCAAGAGTTTTGCCCGTATTCACAAAGCCAACCTGTGCAACTTCGGCATCCTGCCACTAACGTTCAAAGACCAGGGTGACTATGAACGTGTCAAACTGAATGACAAGGTGGTGTTCACCGATATCCGCAAGTTGATCGAAGACGGGGCAACTGAAATACCTGTCCTGATTGACAGCCACGAGATTCTGACCTTGCTCGAAGTGTCGGACCGGCAAAGGCAACACCTGCTTGCCGGAGGGACGCTCAATTACGTTCGCAAGGAGCTTAACGGCTGATTTATCAACCTCAGTAGAGGAGCTTGAACATGGGAACCCATTGGATCGATGAAGGGTGCATCAATTGCGCCGCCTGTGCTGCAGTTTGTCCGGTAAATGCCATCAGTGAACAGGGCGATGTTCACGTGATTGACAAGGAAGTGTGCATTGACTGCGGGGCGTGTGATGATGTCTGCCCGGTGGACGTTATCAAATGGGAAACGACATCCTGACCCGAGTGGGTAATTTTGCGCATCAGATCATTTGACACGGAAGGATGTTGTTCGCGGTGCGGATGAACCGACCGAGGCAAGGCAGATGTTCATTTGCTCCTGTCCCGGTCACGGGCATAACTTCTTCAAAGACTGGTCGTACATTCAGAACTATTTTTTGACCAGTTTGATAACCACGATGATGATCAGGATTGCCACCAGGGTGCCGAGCACCGGCCAAACCCACATCCCGCCGTTCAACCACCCATGCATCCCGCCGTCGTTCATCATGTTGTTGTACATCACAAAGCTCCTTTCGTTAACCGGGGTATTCCCGTGTCTGGCCAATCCAGACCCAGAGCGGTGGCAGCAGTGGCCCCTGCAGTTGCCGCCATCGGCCGGCAGCGACCACGCGTCTGTTGTTCAGCCGGACTTCTTGATAGCGCCTGTTAAGAGGCCCTTGACCTCGTTTCAGGTCTGTTCCGCTCTTGGAAAGACTCTGAAATTATAGCGCATACGCCAATGATTGCAGTCCTGCTAAAAGAGTAATTTGCGATCAGATTCAAAATCCATCTTCTGGCCGGAAATCGGGTCCATAAAAGACACTCTCCGGGCAACCAACTGCAGCGGGTTATCAAAGTCGTCTTCTCGCTTGGGGAGCAGCTCAGGGTAATATCTGTCGTTCATTATGCTCATACCCAGATCGCTCATGTGAATCCTCAGCTGATGTTTCTTGCCGGTTAACGGGTACAGCAGGAAATGCGCCCGCTTCTCCCTGAAAGCCACAAGTTTGATTTCCGACCGGGCGTTCACTACCCCTGGAACGGACTTGGTGCGGAACCAGGGAGTTCCCCTGACCAGCCGGTTTTCAATGCTCCAGTCGCTTGTTTCCGGACAATGAGTGACCTCGGCAAGAGCTTCATAAGTTTTTTCAATACGGCCGGTTAAAAAGAGCTCGCCATACAGCCCCCGTGTCTCCCTGTTTACAGAAAAAAGCACAAGGCCCGCCGTTTCGCGGTCTATCCTGTGCAGGGGAACCAGGTTGCTGTTGCCGGTTTTGCACCTCAGGCGATGGAGCAGGCACTCATCGACATAGGGGCCAGTTGGTGTGACGGGAAGAAAAGGCGGCTTGCAGGCGACAAGTATTTCATTGTTTTGAAAGAGGATCTTTTCTTCAAGGGGAATCACAGGCTCTTTTGCCACTTCCCTGAAATAAAAAAGCCGTTTCTGGGGGATATAGGCTGTCTCTCTGGTGATAGGTATGCCTGCCTCGTCGAGGACCTTGCCATCCTGGATTCGCTCCGCCCATAGGGTCTGCCCGACAGCGGGGAACTTCTGTACCAGGAAATCAAGAATAGATGGGTAGGGTTTTTTGACGCACGGCAAGCTGACACGTGATGGATACTGGGAAAGTCCCATTTGAGAACAAGTCCTAAGTAAGAGGGGATATCCCCCGCAGGGCAGGGGCAAAGGCGTCTGGTGACAGTATACGCAATTTTCTATCCTCAGAGGCACAGGGTCTCTCCCTTTCTCCTGGAGAGGATTCTGACGATATCGACCTTGAATTATAAATACCTTGTGACAGTCCTGCTGGCTGAGCTTGGAATTTTGGTAGCCCCGCCAATCTTTAAGTGTTAGCGTACCACGACCTGCCAGGTGGCAGCGAGTGCACGTTTATTCCCCCTGGATTACTGATGCGAGAAACCCACCAAGAGAACACAACCGACATCCCGAACCTGCCCGTTGAACCAACCACAGACAGCTTTGTCCTTCTTGAGCACGATACGCACAGGAACGCACTTTCTGCCTCAGCGGTAGAGGTGGTGCCCTCTGACAACCCTGGACAGCTTCGGGGAGGACGGCCACGTACGAAAACGGGGCTGCGCAAGTTCGGGGCCATCGGCCTGGTGCTGTTCTTCCTGCTCGGTAAACTTAAATACCTGGGCTTGATCCTGCAGGTTGGTAAGTTCAAGACCTTCATCAGCATGCTGGTCAGCATCTGGGCCTATGCCATGTTCTGGGGCTGGTCCTTCGCCGCCGGGTTCGTGGTGCTGATCTTTATTCACGAAATGGGGCATGTTCTGGCCCTGCGCATGATGGGAATCAGGGCTTCGGCGCCCATGTTCATCCCTTTCCTGGGTGCACACATCGTTATGCAGAAGATGCCGAAGAACGCCTTTGCAGAATCGGTGGCGGCCTACGGCGGCCCTTTGCTCGGAACGCTGGGTGCCATCGGTTGCGCCGGCATCGGCATGACGACAGGAAATCTCTTTTGGTACGCCCTGGCCTCAAGCGGCTTTCTGCTCAACCTGTTCAACCTGCTGCCCATTTCTCCCCTCGATGGCGGGCGGATCATCGGTGTCATCAGTCCCAAACTCTGGGTCGTGGGGCTGCTGGGGGCCGTCGGTCTGTTCTATCTGACCTGGTCGCCGATCCTTGCGCTGATCCTGATCATGGGCAGCTACCAGATCTATTCGTCATTCAGGAAGACCAAAACCGAGCGCGGCCAATACTACAACGTTTCCCTGGGCAAGCGGGTCGCCATGGGGGCGGCTTTTCTGTTTCTGCTGGCGGTGACCTCCCTCGGCATGCTGGCGATGCATGCTCCGCTGCAAGGCCTGTGAACGTCTCCGCCGTTCGATAAAGAAAGACGACTATGAAAAACTGTCCCTTCTGCGCTGAAGAGATTCAAGATGACGCGATAAAATGCAAGCATTGCAGCGAGTTTTTGGAGGATTCCTCTCTCCGCCGTGCTGCAGAAGCAAAACTGCCATGGTATTTCCGCACAGCCTTCATTGTTTTAGCCGTCTGCAGTGTGGGGCCTCTTGCGCTACCGCTGATCTGGTGGCGACCACGCATCTCGCTGGCATGGAAAATCGGGCTCACGGTCGGTGTTCTTCTTCTCACCTGGGTCTTGTACCTGATCTCTCTGGATTCATTACGGATCATCCAGGAATATTACCAGCTCATTGAAAGCATGTGAAAGGTCTCCTGCTCTCTCCTGTCAATGACGTTTGCCGGGACGGCTCAGGTCGGCAGGTCCGTGAAATCCAAGCAGCCATGGGAAAAGGTGTTATGTCTTCAGACGGTACAGAAGAAACTATTGATTCCTCGGAACTCGTCGATACGGCAAAGATTCCGGGTGACGGTGGCGCACTTCAGCTCTTCAAATGCGACGCGGAATACTCTATCAGTATCGACGGCAGTCATACCCTGATGAGCACCTGGGCGCATCAGTCCGAGGATGCTCTGGCCGAACTTGCCTGCCGCAGAATTGCCGGTCGTGTTCAGGCCCGGGTGCTGATCGGCGGCCTCGGTATGGGGTTTACGCTGGCCGCAGCATTGCGCCAACTCGGAGCCGATGCGGAGGTGGTGGTGGCCGAGCTGGTGCCGGGTGTGGTGGCCTGGAACCGGGGCGTGCTGGGCAGGTATGCGGACCATCCGCTGCAGGACAAACGGACCACGGTTCGCGAGGGTGATGTTGCCAGGCTCCTGCGGGCACAGCGCCAGGCGTATGATGCGATCCTGCTCGACGTCGATAACGGCCCCAAGGGGTTGACCCGCAAGAAAAATGACTGGCTTTATTCGACGGATGGCCTGATTGCGGCATACCAGGCGCTGCGGCCTGAAGGGATACTGGCTGTCTGGTCGGCTACCTCGAGTCGTAACTTCATGGAACGCCTGCGCAAGGTCGGGTTCAGTGTGCAGCAGACCCGGGTGCCGGAACAGGATAATAAAGGCGACTTACATGCGATCTGGCTGGCAGAGCGGGGACGCTGATTTGTCGTGGGGCATCCGTAACCCCGTAGGGCGGACTTTTTACGAAACAATCAACTATAGCATTAAAATGTTGATGTGACATCGACGAAGGTCAGGCGTTCGCGCCCCATCAGGCTGACACCAATCAGGCGGGTCAGCGCACCAGCAAGAAAGGGAACACCACCATCATTGCAGGAAATTTTTTCCTTAGCCATCCTCTGAGTATTTGCGAGTGCATCATAGCCTATGAAAAATTTCGCCAGTCTGGTTCTATTGACCGTCTGCCTCTGCAGTTTGTCGACACCCGTTGTTCAGGCGCAGGAAGGGGCGCAAGAATTCTCTGCCTGGATGGCGCAGTTGCGCGTTGACGCCAGCGCAGCGGTGATCTCTCCTGCAACTCTGGATGCTGCCCTGTCCGGCATCGAAGCGCCGCAGCAGCAGGTGCTCGAGCGCGACCGAATGCAGCCGGAGAGTATCCAGCCTCTCGGAATTTATGTGGCCGCACGGGTCAGCGAAAAACGCATCGCAGCAGGGCGCGATATGCTGCGCCATTATCAGACCTGGTTGGGCAAGATCGAACGGCAATACCGGGTTCAGCGGCGCTTTATCGTCGCCCTCTGGGGAATCGAAAGCAACTACGGGCGAAACACCGGCAGTCTTGAGGTCATTCCGGCACTGGTCACCCTGGCCTACGATGCCCGCCGCAGCGACTACTTTCGCAAAGAGTTGCTCGACGCGCTCTCCATACTTGAGGCCGGGCATATCCCGTTGTCGCAGTTGAAAGGCTCCTGGGCCGGGGCCATGGGATCTTTCCAGTTCATGCCCTCCTCTTATCGTCACTATGGTGTCGATGCAGATGGAGACGGCCGCATCGATATCTGGAATTCGATTCCCGACGCGCTGGCCTCGGCAGCCAATTACCTTGCCAAAGCCGGATGGCAGAACGACCAGACCTGGGGGCGTCCGGTCAAGCTGCCTGAAGCATTCGATTATTCTCTGGCCGGGCTGGAGACAAGCTTGCCCTTATCACGCTGGCAGAAACTCGGGGTGCGGCGAAGCAACGGTCGTTCACTGCCCCGCCGTGACCTGCAGGCCTCACTGATCGCCCCCGATGGCCGAAGCGGCCCGGCTTACCTGGTCTATAATAATTTCCGGGTGCTGCGCAGATGGAACCGCTCTAACTCTTTTGCCGTTGCAGTCGGCACCCTCGCTGACAGCTATGCTGTGCAAAAATAGCGCAGGCACCGGCAACGACGCAATTGACAGCCATAGGGCAATCAGTTAATGTCCCGAACAAATTCACGTCCGCTAGGAGCCTGTCGGACTTGGGAAATCCAAACGAAAATTCGGCTGGACGAGGGCAGATTTTGTCGATTTTGAAGGTTAATAGTCGTTCTATTGACCAAGAAAGCGGCGAAATATGACCCGTTCAGACGGATTTGCACCGGATTTATTCCAAGTCCGACAGACTCCTAGACCCAAGGACGCTGCTTCATCCAGCCCGGTCCGTTACGAGCGGATCACTTATATATAAGGATATTGATCAATGTCTTTTGCATCCCTTGGCCTGTGCGACGAACTGCTGAGTGCCGTTGCCGCTCAAGGCTATACCAAGCCGACCCCCATCCAGAGCCAGGCGATCCCGGTGGTTTTCGAGGGCTGTGACCTGCTGGCGGGAGCGCAGACCGGCACCGGCAAGACCGCAGCATTCGCCCTGCCGATCGTGCAGATGTTGAGTGAAACGGTCCTGCCGAGCAAGCGCAGGAGCCCGCGAGCCCTGGTCCTGGTGCCGACCCGCGAACTGGCGGCCCAGGTCAGTGGAGAAATGCAGAATTATGGCCGGCGCCTGTCGTTGCGCTCCACCATGATCTACGGCGGGGTGAATATCCAGGCGCAGATCGAGCGGCTGCACCGCGGTGTCGATATTGTCGTAGCGACGCCGGGCCGGTTGCTCGACCATGCGGAACGCAATACGATTAACCTTTCCAAAATTGAGTTTTTGGTCCTGGACGAGGCTGATCGCATGCTCGATCTGGGGTTTATCGATGATATCCTCCATGTGGCAGAGTATCTGCCGTCGCAACGTCAGAACCTGCTCTTTTCAGCAACCTATTCGCAGAGCATCAGACAGCTGGCCGACGAACTGCTCGATCAGCCGCGTCGCATCGAAGTGGCGCGTCGCAATATAGCTGCGGATGCCGTGACCCAGGCCGTCTATCCGGTGGACCGCAGCCGCAAGCGGGAGATGCTTTCGCACCTGATCCGCAGGGGAGAATGGAACCAGGTCCTGGTTTTCACCCGCACCCGATACGGCGCGGACAAGCTGACCGAAGAGCTGCTTTTCGATGGGATCAAGGCCGCCGCTATTCACAGCAACAAGAGCCAGTCGCTGCGGACGCGTACCCTGGCAGAGTTCAAACGTGGAGAATTGCGTGTGCTGGTCGCGACCGATGTGGCGGCGCGCGGGCTCGATATCGAGCGCCTGCCGCATGTGGTTAATTACGAGCTGCCCCAGGTTCCCGAAGACTATGTGCATCGCATCGGCCGTACCGGCCGGGCCGGTGAAGACGGCGTTGCTGTTTCGCTGGTCTGCCAGGCAGAGCAGCCGCTGCTCATCGCGATCCAGAAGCTGCTCAGGTATCCTATCCCGCTGCAGACGATTGCGGAATTCCCACAGGTTGCGGTCAAGCGAGGGGTCAAGGCGAAGGTCGGCAAGCCCTCCAGGGGTTCGTCCAGGCCAAAGCAGAAGCCGGCCAAGGTGACCAAGGCAAAGCCTGCAAAGACCAAATCGCCAGCAAAGGCCGCAAATCCCCGCAAGGGAAAAGACGCGACGGAACGTCCCGTTGCGAAGACCGGTCGTCGTGGCAACAGATCATAAAAACCCTTGCAGCCGCTCATGGATAGTCCGACAGGCTGCTAGATATCTGAATTCTTACAGGAGCTTATGGCATGAAAAATACATTACTACTGATCCTCTTCTCAGCTCTGATCGTTGGCGCTGTTATCCTGGCAATCTCCAGAGACTGGCAGGCGCCAATCATCAAGCTGAGCGAAGCAAAATACGTTAATCAAAAGATGATCGCCGTGGTAAGCGATAATCGCGGCATCGGAGACGCCTGCTACTACCTGGACGGCAAGGCCGATGCAAAATCCTGTGTCAATGCAGGCGGCTCGACCTCTTATGAGTTGAGCGTTGACCTGTCGGCGCTCACCGATGGTGATCACCAGGTCTGTGTTGTGGTCGAAGATGCAAATCCGTATTTCCCCAACCGCGTAGAGCAGTGCCAGGATTACGTCCTCGACAAGGTACCACCCAAGGCCGTGCTGGAATCGGCGACCCGATACATGACTCGCGGCGGTGGCGCGGCGGTGTTTGTCTCGACGCCCGAACGCGAAACAAATATCCGCCTGGTGGCCGGCGAGCAACAGTTCCGTTTCATCAGCAATGCTGAAGGTACCCGGCATTTTGCCGTTTTTGCCCACCCGCATGAGGTCGAAGTGGCTGATTTCAAGCCGATGGTGGAGATCGAAGACCTCGCTGGCAATATCCGCCGCCTGCTTATTGGCACCGTCACCAAGGATCGCGCCTTCAGTAAGGATATCCTGAACATCCCGCATGCGTTTATCGAGAGCAAATCGCTGGAAATGCTCAATAAGGAGGGAGCAGGCAAAGAGGCATTCCTCGAGATGAACCGGACCACGCGTATTGAGAACCGGGCCAGGATCAAGTTGTTGCTCTCGTCTGCGCAGAGTCGCGAGCCCCTTTGGAACGGGTCCTTTTACCGTAATCTCGGTGCACCCAAGGCGCAACATGCCGAACATCGCACCTATCTGCTTGACAAGGTAGAGATCGACCAACAGACTCATTACGGCATCGATATCGCAGGTCTCGCTAAAATGCCGATCAAGGCCGCCAACGACGGCACAGTGATCTTTGCCGAGTATCTCGGGATTTACGGCAACTGCATCATCATCGACCACGGCGCTCATGTTTATACCATGTATGCCCACTTGTCACAGATGGACATAGCACCGGGCGAGGTTGCGGCCAAGGGCCAGGATATCGGCCGTTCCGGTAATACCGGCATGGCCGGGGGCGATCACCTCCACTATGCGACCTATATCAACGATATCCCCGTCGAACCGTCCGAGTGGTTCGATCCGGCCTGGTTACAGACCAGGATCGATGACATTTACAAGGACTTCAAGTCGGCAGAATAAACCGCTTTGGCTTGTACAATTTCACAGGACATTGACGTCCTGCCCGGGTTGGTCGGGCAGGACGTCTTGTGCTTTGTGCGTCCCATGCTGTTTCTGCTAGTACCCTGTAACCTATAGGATTTCGATGGATTGCGTAGGGATTTGCCGTGTCAGCAAGGCGCGATTTCTGGTGCCTAGCCGTAGTTAAGCAGCTGAAATCGGAACGTAGCTGACGCGGTAAAGAACAAGCAAGGTGCGAAAGATTATGGGTTACAGGGTACTAAGTCTTTGGCGTCTTGACCCGCACGAGCACATCGATTAACGTGTGCTCCCTATTAATGCCCTGGAGTCTGAAAATGCCCATAAAGCCCGCTCTGTCCGCAATCAGCTCGGATGCTTTTTCCCGGTTGCAGCCTGCCGAACAAATTGACCTTCTGCGTTGCCAGGATGCCCAGCAGAAAACCCGCTTGCTGCTTGACGCAGAGAACGGCGCTGAACTCATGGCCCAGTTGTCGACGCAGGAAGTTTATCTGCTTGCCGTGGAGCGAGGCCCCGAGCATCTCCCGGAACTGCTGAGCCTCGCCACTCCCGAGCAGTGGAGCGGGTTCATTGATCTCGACTGCTGGGATAACGATCATTTCGATTCCGCCAGGACGCATCGCTGGCTGATAGCGCTGCTGCAGGGTGAAGAGGAAACCGCCTTTACCGTACTCAGAGAGATGGATTTCGAGCAGCTGGTCTTGATCTTCAAGTCTGAAATGGATATCCCCTCAGGACCGGAGGCGGATGAGAACAGTGACGCCCGCATCGATGCAATCAAGCGCGACGGCGGCTACGAGATTAACTATCACACCGAGAATGGCGCTAAGCTCTTTCATAAAATCCTCGATGTTCTGCAGAGCTACGATTCGGAGTTTTTCGTCTACCTGCTGGAGGCGGTCCGGGCCGAGACCATGGGGCTGATCGAGGAAAGCGTCTATCAACAACGGACCGGACGACTTCTGGATATGGGGATTCCGGAGCCCTTCTCCGCCCGCAAGATCTACACCTGGCTCGACCCGGAAGAATACCGGCAGTCCCCCTCGTTTAAAAAAATCGCCCTTGGTCATTGCGAAGGGTGTGCGCCCGGTTTTACCCTGACCCTGGTGCGCCCGAAAGGGCTGCTGGCCGCGGTTCTGGCCGACGGCATGGATGAGGAACTGGCCTGGGAGATGGCCAGCGTGGTCAACAAGGTGATGATGGCTGACCGGGTTCAGATGGGCGATATCGATCAGGTCAGTGGCGTGATCAGCAAGGTGGATGCTTATCTCAACCTGGCCCTTGAATGGCTTGCCGGTCAGGATGTTGCCGCTGCCAAAGAATGCCTGAGCAATTGCTACGGTGAAGACCTGTTCCGTCTGGGTTACAGCTTGACTTTGAAATTACAACGTCGTGCCGCTGCCATCGCCAGGACAACGGTTGCTCCCTATCTGGATCACAACGCCCGGACATGCATCGCGGCCCTCAATCGGAAGACGCCGCTCTTTTTCGAAGGAGTTGTCGATGCCGCGCGTGGCGGGAAGCGACTCTTTGCCAGCCTGGCCGAAATTCACGCGGTGGACAAATGGCTTGGCAGGATCGAGATACAACGGCAATTGTTCGAAGATGTCCTGCAGTTTGTTCTGCCGGAGCCGGCGTTGCTTGATCTCAGCGGATGTCAGCCTGATCAGGCCGATGAAATCACCCTGGTGGAATTCTTTCTGACCTCCTTGGCCAACCGCCTGCTGGGACGGGAATTCCAACCCCTGCCTATTGCCGAAGAGGAACTTGCCGGTCTGCATGGTAT
>JBPPMB010000053.1:0-14931 GCA_051305855.1 Desulfuromonadales bacterium | reverse complement strand
TATACGGGCCGAAGCGAAAATTTGGATGTTTGAGAACAGATTTTAGCTCGTTTGCAGGTTCATAGCCGTAGCTATGGACCAAAAAGGAGCTGAAATATGGGCCAAACAGCCGGATTTGCAGCCGGCTCATGGATAGTCCGACAGCCTGCTAGCTTTCACATCAAATCCAACTTCACTGCCCGCAAAACTTATGCTACATTGCCGCAGCTGAATGCCGGGGGCCATCAACAAAATGGGCACCCCTCAAGAAGGAGAAAGCAGATGATATCCAACGATCTCAAACGCGGTCAGGTGATCCTGCTCGACAACGCGCCCTGCCTGGTTCTCGACACCAGCAGCCAGAGTCCTTCGGCGCGTGGTGGCAGCACACTGATCAAAGCCAAGTACCGCAACCTGCTCACCAGCCAGGTGCTGGAAAAGACCTTCAAGGCAGGCGACCGTGTCGATGCTGCCGATTTCGAAAAACGCAAGGGGCAGTTTCTCTACGCCGATGGCGACAACGGCATTTTCATGGACCTCGCGAGTTACGAGCAGTACGAACTCGGCGACGAGATGTACGGCCCGGTGAAAGGCTACCTGACTGACGGTGCCGATGTCGTTCTTGGTGTCTTCGAAGGGCAGGTCGTCTCCATCGAGCCGCCAATGATTGTGGAACTGCTGGTCACCGAAACCGCGCCGGCGATCAAGAATGCCACGGCCCAGGCCCAAACCAAGGAAGCAACTCTTGAGACAGGACTGAAGATTCAGGTGCCCGGTTATCTCGAGAATGATGAAAGAGTCAAGGTTGATACGCGGGAGTGCCGGTTCGTTTCCAGAGCTTGAATCCCGGGATGCGTAACGCCTGAGGCAGGACGTGAACATCTGCCTATTCCGGGAAGGACTGCCACGATCTTGTGCAGTCCTTTTCTTTGTGTGGGATGACATTGTTCTTGCGTATGAGACCCTCCGTGATCAAGGCAATGCCCTGAGATTTTGTGTTGACCCATTCCCCACGCCGAAAACCTTTTGCAAATTTGCAAAAAATACACGAATCCGCCTTGCAGTTTTGCAAAACCATGTTTTAAGCTCGCCTCAACCCATCAGTAACCCCTCTTGTTGTCTCGCTTTATCTCTGCTTAGTTCCTGGCACATTGACAACCTTGAGATCTTGAAGCACACCCCCCTCCTGGTGTTTTTCGCGTTTCTGCAAAAACGCAGTTTTACCCCCATCACGTCAACTTGCCTTGGTCTGTATCTAAGGTACTGAAATAAAATGACAAAAAAGTTTTTTGCGAACCTCTTGTGATTGGTATACGAGTTGCGATGTTGTTGAACAAAGGCCGCTCACAGGTCACAGCCGAGAAAGAAAACGCAGATGCTCGTAAACACATCCGGACGTCGCAGAAATCAGCCGGTCATAGGCTCCATCAAGGCGAACTGGCCTTTGACGCACCGGGTTCAGCAATTGAGACAATACGGTCTGGATAACTCGATACCGATTACCAAGGAGGCACACATGGGCAGGCAGAGCGCTTTATCAAAACGTGGTTGGACGGTCGTACTGGCCGGAACCGGCATCAACCTGGCGTTGGGCATTCTTTACAGCTGGAGCATCTTTAAGGGTGCTATTGCCGACTCAATCGCTGCCGGCGGTGCCGGGGCTTTTAACTGGGACAAGGCCTCGATCAACGATCCTTATGCCACCGCCTGTCTGACCTTCGCCGTGGCGATGATTCTGGCCGGCAAGGTGCAGGACAAATTCGGCCCCCGCATAACCTGCATGATCGGCGGCCTGATGGTAGGTACCGGCTTCATGTGGATTTCCCAGACGACCAACTACTGGTCCTGGATCGCAGGTTTCGGCATTCTGGCCGGGATGGGTATAGGGTTTGGTTATTCTGCAGCCACACCACCTGCGCTTAAATGGTTTCCACCGGCCAAGACCGGACTGATCGCCGGCATCGTCGTTGCCGGATTCGGCCTTGCCTCGGTTTACATCGCCCCGCTGGCCCAGTACCTTCTTGGCGCATATGGCTTGCAACAGTCGATGCTCTACTTCGGTATCGGTTTTGTTGTCGTCACTTGTTTCTTCGGCATGTTCCTCGCCAACCCTCCGGCTGGATATGTCGCTGATCCGCATGCTGCCAACGCATCGGTGAAAGCCGTTGTCGCTGAAGACAAGACGCCCTCGCAGATTCTCAGGACCGCCAAGTTCTATACGCTCTGGGCGTGCTTCTTCATCGGCTCTGGAGCCGGTCTCATGGTTATTGGCAGCGCCAAGGGCCTGGCTAGTGCGAGCATGGGTGAGATGGCCTTCCTGGTGGTGGCAATCATGGCCGTCGGCAACGCCGCCGGGCGCATTATCGCAGGTGTTGTTTCTGACAAGATCGGCCGTGCCAATACTCTGGTCATCATGCTGGTGTTCCAGGCGGTACTCATGTTCCTGGCCATTCCGGTTATTGACGGTACCTATAACAATCCACTGGCGATGCCACTGCTGGTGACCTTCATGGTCTTCAACTACGGTACCAACCTGTCGCTATTCCCTTCCTTTGCCAAGGATTTATGGGGTGCCAGGAACTTTGGCATGAACTACGGCATCCTCTTCTCTGCCTGGGGCATTGGTGCTTTCGCTCTGGTGCGCGTCTCCGAGATGCTGCGCGTCAAGACCGGTGGCTTCACCATGTCGTTTGCCGTCGCCGGTGCCCTGCTGGTCGTAGGCGCCATGCTTGCCAGCACCTTGAAGGCGCGCAGAGCCGAAGTCCCGGTCCTCGAAGGGGCATTCGAGATGGAAGAAGATCTGGTCCTGGCGAAAGCAAGCAACGATTAATCATTTTCCACCGTTTGCAAACCCTCCTTCAGGTTCAAACGGCCACGGCCCCACCATCATGGTGGGGCCGATTTTTTCAGGGCCTTGCCCCCGGAGTTCCCCTTTTCGCAAGATTCCCGTACATTAGTGCAGAAGAGACCTGTTCTACATAACGACTTGCAAAGAGCAGCAGCAAAGAGCAACATTGACAGACTCCTTGTCATGCCGCAATATGGCTGCTCTTTTCAGGAGATGTTATGTCAGCTGAACACCGCCACACAAAATCGCAAACAGCTTCAAAACCTCGCGCCGAAGATCTGACTCTGACCATCGAACGTATCAATGAAGATGGTCTCGGCCTGGCGACCCATGCCGGCAAGCCGGTCGTGGTGTACGATGCGCTCCTCGGGGAACAGGTCATCGCCCGGGTCGTGCATACTGGACGTCACCGCATCACTGCCACTACGCTGCGTGTGCTGCGAGCCTCCCGTGATCGCATCGCCAGAACCTCCTGCCCGCATTACCGCGCCTGCCAGGGCTGTGCCTTGCTGAGCTGGAAGTATGCAGCCCAGTTGCAGAACAAAGGCAAACGGGTGGCCGATGCCCTGGCCGCTTATCCGAGTCTGTTTGAGGTGGCGCTGGGAGAGGTCTGGGCAGCACCGGAGACCCTTGGCTACCGGGCCAGCGCCAAGCTGGTCGTGTCCCGCAAACGGGGCAAGGCCCAGGTCGGCATGTACCGGCGCGGCAGCCACGACGTGGTTGATATTGCCGATTGTCCCTTGCATCATCCGCTGATCAACCGGGTCGCTGCCGTGGTGCGAGAGGAGCTCGACCGGCGTAATATCTCGGCCTATGATGTCAACCACCAGCGCGGCCTGCTGCGCTACCTGCTGATACGGGTCAGCCCGACCTACGACAAGGCAATGGTCACCTTCGTCACCAGCGAACGCAACTATAGCGAAGTGACGCACCTGGCCAAGTGGCTGCAGCGTAAAGTCCCCGAAGTCATCTCTGTCCATCAGAATGTCAACTCCAGCTCCGGCAACGTGATCATCGGTCGTGAAACCGTAAAGGTCCTTGGTACACCCGACCTGACCGACCAGATCGGCGACGTGCGCCTGCGTCTTGGGCCGACTTCGTTCCTGCAGGTGCATCACGTTCAGGCTGCCCGCATCTATCGCCTGGTCCGCGACTGGTGTGATTTAAAGGCCGGCGAATCGGCCCTTGATCTTTACTGCGGTGTTGGCGGCATCAGCCTGCATCTTGCCTCCAAGGCCGATCAGGTGCTTGGGATTGAAACCGTTGCCGAAGCGGTACGCCATGCCCAGGCCAACGCCAGGATGAATGGCTTCACCAACTGTAAGTTTGTCGCCGGTGATGTCGAAGCCATTTTCGCCGAGGACCTTCCGTTGACCGGAAAACTCGGTGCCGTGGTTGTCAACCCGCCGAGATCAGGATGTTCTCCGCAAGTACTGGCGGCTATAGCAGAGTTGCAGCCGCGCACGCTGGTCTATGTCTCCTGTCATCCGGATAGCCTGGCACGGGACCTTGCCCTTCTGGTGGAGCAGGGGTTCCATGTCGAGCAGGTCCAGCCAGTCGATATGTTCCCCCAGACACTGCATATCGAGAACGTTGCCCGGCTGAGGTTCGTTGGCAGCAGTCATCCGACTAAAGCGAGCAAGACAAACAACAGAACAGCAAAACGTTGAGCAAAAATCTGCAGGCGGCCTGCAGTGGATAAAAACCCTTGCCTTGAGTTGGGACCCTGCAGATGCGCAAACTCTGGTTGACCATTTTCTTTGCCACCTTGGCCTGGTCGGCGATTCATCCCAAGGACAGCGTGACCTGGCTACTCGAGGTATTGCCGGCTCTGCTCGGCTTTGTCGCGCTGTTGGCAACCCGGCGCAGGTTTCCTTTGACCAGCCTGGCGTATATTTTGATCTTGTTCCACTGCGTGATCCTGATGGTGGGAGGGCATTACACCTATGCCGAGGTGCCGCTCTTTGACTGGATTCGGGACTGGCTCGGACAGGAACGCAATAATTACGATAAGGTCGGCCATTTTGTGCAGGGCTTTGTGCCGGCGATTATTGCCCGCGAGATTCTGGTGCGCAATGCCATCGTGGTCGGTAGAGGCTGGCTGGCGTTTGTCGTCGTCTGCATCTGCCTGGCGATCAGTGCAAGTTATGAATTGATTGAGTGGTGGGTGGCCATCTGGTCAGATGCTGCAGCCGAAGCGTTCCTCGGTACACAGGGATATCTGTGGGACACCCAGTCGGATATGCTGTTTGCTTTGATCGGGGCGATTGCGGCTTTACTCTTGTTGTCGGGACTGCATGACAGGCAAATTGACCAGATCGCGAAAGGTGGAACGAGGGATGCGGTTTAGCACAACAATGTAAGCCAAAAAAACGCCATGAGACGAATATGCTCTCATGGCGTTTCTTTTACAGGTTTTCACGTTGCCAGCGATTTGAGCCAGCTTTCGATCTGGAACGAGCAATGTTTCGCAAGGTCAAGGAAATCAAGGTTTTGAGCGGAGGCGTAGTCCTTTACGCTGCACAATCACATCCGCCGATTGACGCAGAGATTGCGGAAAAGGGCCGTTTCCGGACGAAAACTAGGGTGAAATCGGCATATCATAGTCGGTCATGACAACGTCCATTTTCAGTAGAAAGCGACTGAATTCGCTGAAAGTCATGCTGGTCGGTTTGACCAGAAAGAGGGCAACGATGCTGACGACCGCTGCTGCAGCCATCCAGTTGAGAACGAGGTTGCGCAACTCCCAGTCTGGTTCTTCGGTCCCCTCGTCCTCCGGTTGTTCCCTGGCCGGAAGTTTTGCGGCCATCTGCCGCATGATTTTTCCCGAGCAGAGAAAGATTACGGCAGAGATCGCAAACTGCGGGAGGATCTCCAGGGAAGCGTGTCCGGTCCCCAGTATGCCGGCATAAAAGGCCAGCACTCCAAGCCCGAGCATGGCCATCTGGCGGCTGAGCTTTACGTTCATGCTGTGAATCTCTCTCCGTGAACAGCTTTATCCATTATCTAGCTTCGGAATCAGGACAGGGCAAAATTATCGATAACGGCATCTCTTGTCAAGGACGGATCTTGCCTGGCCGGGCTAACTCGGACTGAAACAGCTGTTGTACTTCTCCGCTGATATGTCGCAGCCCCAGGTAGAGGCCCGGCAGGCTGCTTGCAAGACCGATCAGTGCTGCGCTGTGTAAAAAAGCAGTATTCTCTATCGCCTCTGTCAGGGCGAGCATAAGGAGAAAGGCCGTCATCAGGGCAAAGACCACACGGCAAGTGCGGGTCAACTGCTCGAGCCCCTGGCAGATAATCAGGCTGAACATCCCCCACATGGCGAAATAGCCCATCATCGGGATCGGACCGGGAATCGATCCAAATCCGGCCCTTGGCAGGATGTCGAGAGCCAGGATCGAGAGCCAGAAGAGACCGAAACCGGTAAAAGCGATGGCGCGCAGAGGGTTGCTTTTCAGGGCATTAAGGCCGGCGGAAATCTGGCCAACTGCGCCCAGCATGATAATGACAGCCAGAAGATGCAGATTGGGCGAGAGAACAGGCAGCTTGTCCACGGCATAGCTTGCCGCAGTGACTCCGTAACAGAAGAGCCCAAGCACCGGCAGGTTGCCAGGATTGTCGGCGGGCCTGACCGGAGCAGGGTGGCTGCTTGCCGGAGAAACCTGTTTCTGATGCTTTAACCGGTCAGTAAGCTCCCGATATTTCTGGCAATCCTGGTACTGGCACGAACAGAACTTGATAATCATGCTGGCGTCGTGGGAGGAAATGTAACCGCAACCGACATCGCAGACATCTTCATCATTGTCGTAGTAGGGGCAGACCGCTGTTTCCTGCATATGCGCCTCCTGCACTGGCTGAAGCCCGGTTAATGGACTCGGTTGAAAAATGGGCCTGGCCTTGCGGCAAAAGAGAAGCTGGGCCAGGCCCCATTGGAGTCACGGTGTACTTATTGAGCAAGCCATATACCAAAAATCGGTCTGTCGGTTAAATTCAAAATTTATAAATAAATTCAGCGTGTTATGTCCTGTTAAAAGGTTGTTTGCGAGCTCCGGGTCTGATATTGAATTTGCAGATTTGCAAAAGTGTTGAATCAGCATTTGCATTTGTGCAAACCCGGGCGCTGGAGCATGCAAAAAGTCAAGCGACCTCAATGCCTTCTTTACCTATGTGCGACAGGCTGCTAGGTTGTCGTGATTTCAATACGTCGTGGCTTAGCCGCATCGGACTTGGGCAATTGCAGGGTCAGAACACCTTTTTTCAATTCGGCCACGATTTTTTCCGAATCGACCTCGTCCGGCAGCTGAAACTGACGGTAAAAGTTGCCGTGCAGGAATTCACGCCGAATCGGTTCACCCTTCAGATGCGACTTGGCATCGGCCTGAACGGTCAACAGACCTCGGTCGACATCGATGATCAAGTCTTCTTTAACGACGCCGGGTAAATCGGCCACCAGGGTCAAACCCTGCTCGGTTTCAAAGATGTCAACAGCGGGCCGGATGAAAAGGTCGCGAGTCTGTTCCCGACCTGCAAGTTCGCGTCCGCCGCTTGCCGCGTTATCTCTCTGTGCCATGATGTTACCTCCTCTCTTCTCTAATCGCACCCATTTTATTGTGTTAACGCGCCTTGACGCTGATTTTCTTTGGTTTGACCTGCTCATGGATTGGCAGTGTGACCAGCAGGACGCCGTTGTCAAACTTGGCAACTACCCTGGCGGCGTCTACTTCGCTGGGCAGGTCGATGCTGCGCATGAATTTGCCATGGCCACGTTCACGGCGATGCCAGGTTCTTTTGCTGTCTGCTTCATCCTTGCGTTCACCGGAGAGGGTCAACACGCCGCGCATCACCGTCAGTTCGAGATCCTTGGCGTCGACACCCGGGACCAGAACTTCCACATGGATATTGTCCTGGTCCTGCGACAGGTTGACCTGCGGGAATCTTTGCAGGCTGACGCCGGGGAGGAATGAAGGCTCTAACAAAGTCCCCATGCCAAGCCCTTTGAGAGCACCATCAATCTCCCGGCGGAGGTTATCCATTTCTCTCAAGATGTCTGTTGCCATAGTGTGGTCCTCCTCTTTTTTTGGGTTGAAAAACCGCGGCCAGACTTATTCTTTATTGCCAGTCTAGCAACAATCAGTCTCTATTCAACTATGCAAAAAAATCGCAAAGACAGCAGGTTAAAGAACATGTCAATGTTTGCAAGGTCCGTTTAAACATTAACTCCTGCAGCTGCTGTAGCGTTTACCACGCCCTTCACGGAGGTAAAAATAATTATCGATTTTGTGATTGTCAATATCAGGGAGGATTTTTTTGCATGGGGTTGCCTTTTCAATGGCGTAAGATACATTTCGCAACGAAAGTGATTTTATATTTCAGTTCCTTTACCTGCCCGAGCGTTTGAGCTAAATTATGCGTTAACCTCGGATCTCGACAACTGAGGGCGACTTCGACATCATCACCGACTGCCAACATCTATCTGCGGCGGTCTCCTGGAGGTAGGCTTGAAAGCTCTGCACATACTGCTCATTATCCTGTTCTGCTCAACACCCCTGCGCGCAGAGGTCTCCATCCTGACAGAACTCGAACAAGTTCAAGAAAAACTCTGGCAGCTGAATAGAGATACGGGAGCGTACAAAGCTTCGCTCGAAGATCAGAAGAAGCAACTTGGACAGCTGGCCTCCAATGTTGCCAGGGAACGATCAGAGTTGAACGATCGAGTGACTGCTCTCACCCAGGAAGTCAACAACCAGCGGGAGAGGGCGGGGCATTTGCAGAGCGGCCTGGAGCAGCTTGGTGAGTCACTGACCGCCCTGGCCGCAGAGGTCAAACAGCAGAACGGCTCACTGCTCGACCAGTCCGGGAAAATCGGCGCGCTCGAAGGATCATTCAATGCACTGCGGACAGATCTTGACGCGCGCGAAGGATCATTCAACGCACTGCGGACAGATCTTGCCGCGCGCGAGACCGACACCGAGCAGCTGCTCACCGATCTACGTACCCAGCTCGCCGAATCCCGCGCTCAAATGGTCGAGACCCGTGCACAGCTCGAAACGCTGGGGCAGGACGTGGGCGGCCGAGTCGAGCAGATCGGTTACTGGGGCGCCGGTGCGGCGCTAATCCTGGCCATCGCGCTGGTCGTCGGCATCCTCATTCGTAAGAGCTGAGAGGGTCCTCTCGGGCAAGCATAACCTTCGATGCCAAGGCGTTTGTTCTGTTACCCGTATTGAGGACCTGAACTGCAGCCCCTGAAATGAGTCTCCCAACCCTTCTCACGCGGGGTTTTGCACTATGTGCCCCAATGTAAAACAAAAGCAGGAACCTTTACCCTCTCCCTCGGATTCGACCCAGATCCGTCCACCATGAGCTTCAATGATGCCCTTGGCGATTGCCAGCCCAACGCCATTTCCTTCGATGGTCTTGACGTGACGTCTGAACAATTCGAAAATGCTGTCGAAGTATCTCGGATCAATACCGATGCCGTTGTCTTTGACATAGAAGACCGATTCTGGCCCCTGCTGACGGCAGCCGATGGAAATCTGGTTCGGTTCATTGCCTATATAGCGTGTGGCGTTATCCAGCAGGTTCTCGAGGACTTCACGCAAACGCATCGAATCCCCCACGACCTGGGGAAATTCGGCATCCATATCGACCGTGATGTTCGCATCTTTAAACCGCTTTGCCATCATCCTGAGCGTTTCTGCGATGAGATTTTTGAGATCAATTTCCTCAGAGGGCTCAATTATCCTGCCGATTTTGGCGAGTTTGAGAATTTCATCCAACCTGCGTTCCATGCGGCGGGTGTTATTGACAATCCGGTCTGCGCAGTAGCTTGCCTGGTCCAGGTTGCCCTGGCTCAATTGTTTGCTGAGAAATTCAGCAAATCCACCAATGGCCGTTAACGGGGTTTTCAAATCGTGTGAGACCGTGTGGGAAAAATTTTCGAGTTGCTCGGCTTTGGCGCTTATCTCACCCAGCAAAACCAGGTCTTGTCCGGCAAGCACGTGGCCGATCGTTCGGGAAATCTGCAAGGCGATTTCGTCGAGGAGCAGTCTTTCCTCAATCAGAAAGGGACCCTCGGCTTCTGAAGGCCGCTCCTCGTCATAATAGATCTCAATCAGGCCTGATTTGCGGTCTTGAACATGCAGACTGTTGGATAGCTTCCACGGTGTGACGGCAAACGATTCTGTCTTGTAGATATCACTTTCATAAATGATGCGGGCTGAGGTGATTTCCGGATACTGAAAGGCTTCGGGCAGGAGTTCGACGGCATCCTGGAAAAATTTTTCAAGCTTGAGATTCGGCTGGTTTGACAACATGGAGAGTTTGTAGAGGCAGGTAAGCTCTTTGACCCGCTCGCGCAACTCATGTTCGGTTCGCAGGAAAGGGGTCACGTCGACGCCCACTCCCCAGTTTGCCCAGCTTTTGATCGGATAATATTGGGAGATATTGGAAAACGAAATGGTTTTGAGCGTGCCATCCCTGGCGGTTAGTTCCCAATCCCGGTTGCGGTAATGATCGCCCCGTTCTTTGTAGAAATCGAGCATTTCCCGGCGATAATCCGGATTCGGACAGAGCCGCTTCATGGCGTCCGGATTCCTGATGATCTCGCTGGCGGTGTAACCGGTTACGCGTTCCGCTTCATGGTTCCAGGCACATAAGTGGTCCTGTGCGTCGAATGCGAGCAGGATCAGAGGCATATGCGCAATGATAGTACGGATTCGCGCGCTGCTCTGCTCGAGTTCATCGTGAGCTATTTTGGTCTTGTCAATATCGGTGATGATGCCGATATAGCCCTCGATAGTCCCGTCTCTCGCCAGCTTGGCTCTGGCACGACCGACGACCCAGGTACTTTTGCCCTGGGGGGTGCAAAAACGGTATTCCGCGTGAAAGGGCTGGTTGTCTCTGGCCGACTCATACCAGAGCGTAGAGATGCGCTCGAGATCTTCAGGATGAATCGCCCCGGTCCACCCTCTGCCCAAGGCCTTCTCGGCGGTGATGCCGGCAATCTCACACCAGGTCCTGTTCACCAGGAGACATTTGCCTTCGGCGTCGGTGAAAAAAATCCCGACTGGAGAAATCTCCGTGACGTCTTCGTACCACTGAAGATCAATTGCCGGGCTTCCTGGTATTCTCGTCGATTTCGCCACTTTTTGCCTCGCGGAACTTTCCGGACCTTTTCTTTGAATGTATCCAAGAAAACAACCATTGCAAGGCTTCTTCCGCAAACAACTTAAGCTTCAGCTCCTGCAGTCCAGCGTGTCCGGTTGAAAGGTCATGCCCTGACTCAATCGATCTCGCGCTTGTTGATGCCGTATTTCTTCAGTTTGCGATAGATTGTCGCCATGTTCATACCGGCCTCAGCCGCCGCTTCTTCAACGTTGCTGCCATGCTTGCGCAACAGACGTGTGAGGTATTCGGTTTCGAAGCCGCTGAGAGCAGAGGAATAATCGGCCTGATTCATAACGTGTCCAGGGCGGTTGGTTGCAATCAGTTGCGCCAGAACCGGCAGGCCGATGTAGTTGCCGCTGGAGATGGTCATAGCAGCTTCGATCACGTTGCAAAGCTGGCGGATATTGCCAGGCCATTCATATGCGCGTAAGGCCTCCATGGCTTCCGGCGTCAACCCTTGGAAATCGGTGCCGAACTTGCTGTTCTGCTTGCGGATGAAATAGCTTGCCAGCAGAGGGATATCTCCCTTGCGCTCTCGAAGCGGCGGCAGGTGAAGGTTGATGACGTTGAGGCGATAGTAAAGATCTTCACGGAAAGTCCCCTCGGCGATCTCGGCAGTCAGGTCGGAATTGGTCGCGGAGATGATGCGCACGTTCACTTTGGTGGGTGTGGTGTCGCCCAGGCGGCGGAATTCCTGCTCCTGCAGAAAGCGCAGCAAGGTCTTCTGCGTATTGAGTGACAGGTTGCCGACTTCGTCGAGAAAGAGAGTGCCCCCGTTGGCGGCCTCGAGCAGGCCCTTGCGGTTCTCCATCGCCCCGGTAAAAGCCCCCTTGCGGTAGCCGAATAGCTCGCTCTCCAGGATGTTCTCCGGCAGGGCACCGCAGTTGACCGCGACAAAGCGATGGTTGCGGCGTGCTGAGTTGTGGTGTACGGCCTGGGCGATCAGCTCTTTGCCGGTGCCCGATTCACCAGTGATCAATGCCGAGGTATCGCGTACCGCAACTTTGGCCACTTTCTCCAGAAGCGCATGGATGGCCGGCGAGGTGCCAATAATGTTTTCAAATTTGAACTGTCCCGACAGCTCCTCGCGCAGCTCACGGTTTTCCTCCACCAGTTCGTGATGCTGCAGGGCGTTTTTGACCCGGTAGATCAATTCATCCGGTTCGAAAGGCTTGGTCAGCATGTCGTAGGCACCGCGCCGCAACGCCTGGATCGACATCTCCACTGTGGCATAGGCCGTGATCATAATGACCGGTACTTCGGGATCGCGGTTGCGCACGTGCTGCAAAACTTCGAGGCCGTCCATCTCCGGCATCTTGATGTCGCTGATAATCAAATCGTAATCACCAGCGCTGAATTCGGCAACCGCCTGGACCGCCCTGGTAAAACTTTTGACCTGGTAGCCCTGGTCTTTGAGCACTGCTTCCATCATGCGGCAGAGTCCGACTTCATTATCGATCAACATAATGCGTTGAGAAGCCATCAAAATTCCTCCCGTACGAGCGGCAAACGAATGGTGACGGTCGTCCCTTGCTTGAGACGACTGGTCATATGGATGCTTCCGTGGTGCTGCTCGACAATCTGTCTGGTGATCGCCAGACCTAGACCGGTGCCCCGCTCTTTGGTCGTGTAGAAGGGTTCGAAAATGCGCTCGAGATCAGCTTCGTCAATGCCACTGCCCGTGTCGGTAAATGTCACAATTGCGTCATCCTGCTCAAGGGCTGTGCTGACAGTCAGCGTGCCGCCATTCGCCATGGCAGCTCCGGCATTGAGAATCAGGTTGATCGCCACCTGACGGATCTGGTCGCCGTCGATTGAGATCGAAGGCAGGTCATCGCTTAACTTCTTGACGATTTTCACCCCGCGCATGTCGGTGTGATTCGCAGCAAAACTGACGATTTGCTCGAGCAGCTGGTTGAGGTCTGTTTTGGCAAATTCGGGCCTGGGGGTGCGCGCATAACTGAGCAGATCCTGAACGATCTTCTTGCAGCGCTTGCTTTCGCGTTTGATCTCATGGATGAAGTGGTAATTGGGATCTTCCGGATCAAGCTTGTTCTCAAGATAACCGGCGTAACCGAGAATGACGCCGAGCGGATTGTTGATCTCGTGGGCGACACCCGATGAAAGTATCCCAAGCGACGCCATCTTGCCTTGTTGGGCGAGGCTTGTTTCCAGTTCCCGGTTACGTTGCAGGCTGCTGGTCATGCGATTGAAGGCCGCAGCCAGCTCTCCCAGCTCATCGCGGCTGGTGATCTCCATCTGGCGATGGAACTGACCGCGTTTGATGTCACGGATGACCGCTGTCATGTGACGGATCGGATCAGAGAGAACCTTTGCGGCGAGAAAGACCATCAGGACGGACAGGGTACCGACGACGATGGAAATGGCGCCGAGACTGCTGAGAATCCGTCCTTTGATCAGGTTGGTCTCCCGGTAAAATTCATCTTCATAGGAACCAACGGCGACAATCCAGTCCCAGGGCTGATAATAGAGGTAGCGAACGATTTTGCTGCGGGGCTGGGTCTCCCCGGGATTCTGCCAGGGGTAGCGGATCCATCCTTCACGTTGTTCGCACATCTGCTTGATGAAGGGGATGCCGTCCGAATCTTTGGCTGCATAGATGTTTTCACCTTCAGCCTCGGGGTGGATAGTCAGGGTCCCCTTGCGATCCATGCAGTAGATATAGCCGGTCTGGCCGACCTGCTTAGCCTTGATCCTGTTTTTGAGTTCCGCAAACGCTTTGCGTTCTGACGCCGGGTTCTCATAGGTCTCATCCAGGTAGCCTCCGGTGGCAATAATCCAGTCCCAGGGCTTGTAGTAGCGATAGACCACCATCTTCTGCCGGGGCACGCGATCGCCAAGTTCGGCATTGCGCCACGGATAGATGATCGTCAGAAGTTTGTCGGGTGCGGCCGCGGTTGCAGCCTTGCACATCGAGCGGATAAAGTGCCTGCCGTCCTCATCCGTCTCGTCGTAGACGTTTTCCCCTTCTCTGGAAATATGCACTGCCAGATCGCCCTTGCTGGTCATGGCGTAGATGTAGCCGGTTTCACCGACCTGAACCCTTTTCAGGGCAGTGCTTGCTGCCTGCCTGGCGCTGGCGAGGTCAATCTCACCGCTGCGATAAAGCCTGTCCTGACTTTCAACCATGCTGTAGGCGAAGCTGGTAAGGCTCGACAACTCCTGCTCGGTCAAGGCTTTTTTATCCGCTCGGTAGACCTGGAACTGCTGGTTATGTGAATCGAGAAGGTCAATGGTAAATGCGGCCAGGTGGTCAAGGTCGTCCTTGCTGGTCTGGGTAATGCCGAGTTGCGCCTGCTGATAAGCGATCCAGCCGACGACCGCTCCGACCACGAAAACCGGAACCAGCACCAGCGGCAATACGACGACGGTCATTTTCCAGCGGATCTTGAGGTTATCGACGAATTTGAACATATGACGACCCATAAGCGGAGGTTATTCGTTGTACAGAAACGTGGCGATTATGCGGTCTGTTCGGGGAAAATGCAAGCACGCCGACCGCCCGCGGCGCACTTGCGGCTTTGCACTGGATGGTTCAGAAGATGGTGGAAAACGAATCGTATCCTTCCCCTTTGGCTAAAGGCCGAAGGACGTGAGGTTGTGACAAATTGTCACGGACGGAAACTGGAAGCTGCGGATGGGAAAGGATACACAACTGAACTGCAGGGAAGTGGTACTTCAAATTATAAAATTTATCGCTCAACTAGGACATCCCCCGATTCCGGGCGATTCATCGCGTCCTGATTCACCGTCCCGATTTTGCCCCGCTTGCCCCGGTTCTCTGGGCGCAATAAATTGCGCCCCTACGTTCATCATCCTGGTGATTGCCGTGCGAGGTGGTTTTCGTCTTCCACCCATTTTGCCGGGTTGTCGGCGATGTATCGCCGGATGCCGGCCAATTCCCGTTCGTCGCG
>JBPPMB010000250.1:0-17621 GCA_051305855.1 Desulfuromonadales bacterium | reverse complement strand
TGGTCGTCAATGTCAATGGCCAGTTGCGCGCCGAGGTAGCTGCCGAGCAGGGACGGCGCGGTACAGATCAACGCCAGACGCATCGGCAGGACACCGTGGCGACGAAACGAGGTGACGGCGAAGATATTCTGGCAGATCACCCCGATACGATTGGTGCCGTTGGCAACAACGGCCGGCAGGCCGAGAAAGATCAGCATCGGCAGGGTCAGCAGCGAGCCGCCGCCGGCCATGATGTTGAGAAAACCGGAGACGAAACCGACTGCGGCCAGAGCCGGCAGCTGCCAGATGTAGGGATCCATTACGCCTCCGCCAAAAGATCGCGAATGACTTCACCGGCCATGGTCAGTCCAAACAGGGGCGGGATTACCGAAGAACTGCCCAAGGGTGCACGATGGGCCTGATAATGTCCAGCATCCTGCGAGGGCGCATCTCTGCGGCCATCAGACAAAGGGTGGAACTCTTCTGTCGAGTATACGGTTTTAACTCCGCTATGGATACCGCGCCGCCGCAGCTCCCGGCGCAGAATGCGCGCCAGGCGGCACTTGCTCGTATCAGCCAGGTCAGCGATGAGAATCCGGGTCGGGTCAAGCTTGTTGGCAGCCCCCATGGAGGAGATAATCGGCAGCTTCTTGGTTATACAGGCTTCGATCAGGTGCAGTTTGGCCGTGATGTGATCGATGCAGTCAAGGACGTAATCGTAGCCTCGCAGCAAAAGTTCCTCGGAATTCTCCTGGCTGTAGAAGGTTTGTAACGGTTCGGCCTGAATATCAGGATTAATTGCCCGGCAGCGCTCCGCCATAACCAGAGCTTTCGGATGGCCGATAGTGCCGTCATGGGCATGAATCTGGCGATTGCAGTTGGTAATATCAACCAGGTCGAAGTCGATCAGAGTCAGGCGACCGATGCCGCCACGCACCAGAGCTTCGACGGCATAGCTGCCAACGCCACCCAAGCCGAATACCGCCACCGAGGACTGCTTCAAGCGAGCCAGGCCTGCCTCGCCCAGCAGAAGGTAAAGCCGGTCAAAGCGATCATGTTTGCTCACAATGGTTTCCTTCCAAACGGTTGACTTCATCAAGGGGCAACGGCAATTTCAGGATGCGACAGGCATTGGCTGTGGTCACCCGAGCTGTTTCTGCCAGACTCCAGCCGCGCAGGGTGGCAACCCGCTCGGCAATCAGGCCGAGATACACCGGCCGGTTCGGTCGCCCTCGATAGGGTTCGGGTGTCAAGTCGGGAGCGTCGGTCTCAAGCACCAGAGCTTCCGCAGGAATCTCGCGAACGATTTCCGGAAGTCGTCTGGCTGTAGAGAAGGTCACCACCCCACCGATGCCAATGGCGAAGCCCATAGCTATAATTTTACGGGCAGTTTCCAGGCTGCCGGAAAATGCATGAAAAATTCCACCCACCCGACCGGCTCCTTCCTGGTGCAACAGGTGTAAAATTTGCTCGGTGCTGCGCCGGGCATGTATCAACATGGGCATGTCGACCTCCCGCGCCAGGCGAATCATGTCGATAAAGACCTTTTCCTGAATGTGCCAGGGGACTCCGATCTGACGATCGAGCCCCACTTCACCGAGAGCGACAGATCGGGGATGCTCCAGAAGACGGCGCAATGCCTCAAGGTGCGATTTACGGTAGCTGCCCGACGCCAGTGGATGGACGCCGGGCGCAGCGTAGACACCGGAATGCAGTTCGGCGGTCGCCATCAGTTCAGGCCAGTG
Organism: Desulfuromonadales bacterium; assembly: GCA_051305855.1. Classification (GTDB taxonomy): domain Bacteria; phylum Desulfobacterota; class Desulfuromonadia; order Desulfuromonadales; family BM103; genus M0040. The sequence goes on along the minus strand of JBPPMB010000250.1, from coordinate 15,897 downwards.
GTCAGGCGAGACCCCAGGCACAATCCAGGCACCGATCCCAGCCTTCCTGGCCTCCTCAAGCTGGAGGGCAGGCGTATGCAGGTGGTCCAGGTGGATATGAGTATCAATATAACGTGTCACAGTCTGCAGATCGTATCACAACCCTTTATGGGCAACCAGCCTCTGTACGCTTTCTCTGTGAAATTGCCTTGCCGCTGTTCCTCTGCCTGTGATAAGCGTAATCAGCTCTATGACTTTTATGCTGGATTCGTCACGCGAGGCCCCTATGCAGACGCCTGCACAAGGCAGTTCCACCTATCTACGCATGCTGTTTCTCTTCAATCATGGCGCCGGCCTGCTGATCGGTGCCGCCTTTCCTTTGTTTGCCTACCTGGTGCTTGGCGAGAGCGCTTTGACGCCGCCATTTTTTTTCACCTGCGCAATCTTTGGCCTTTGTCTCGGCGCGGTCTCTTACTGGTTTGTCAGACAAACCTTGAAAAAACAGCTCCAGCAGCAACTCGAGACGCTCCATGAACTCCTCGGCGTGGAAGAGAGCGTACATGACGTGCAGACTGTCGAAGGGCTACTTTCAACCGTCAACAACACAGTCAGCAAGGTCCGCACTCTGTTGGCCAACCTTCATGAGACAGTAGACGAATTCGTTCCACACTACCAGGCTTTGGCTGATGCCAGCCGCTATCTTTCGGCACGAGCCGAAGATGGGCTGCTGGCGGCAGAGAAGGCCAGAACTGACGTCAACGGCATGCACCAGAAGCAACAGACAGTGATCAGTCAGGTTGAAAGCCTGACCAATCGCTCTCAGGATGACGCGGCAATATCCAGAGAACTCTCTGCGTCCCTCGAGGAGATGGCCGGTGCTCTGGAGCACTCTTCCCAGAAATTCCTCGAGACGACCCGCAATGTGGATGAGATGGTCCACTCCATTCAGAACGCGACCAGCCAGGCCGAGCAAATGGCTCATATTACGGAAGGCACGGCTCGCGACCTGGACCAGATTGGCGAGGCCCTCGATCGGCTGCGCGCAGGTGTTAACAGTAATGCCGAGAGCTCAGCCGCCGTGAAGCAGGATGCCGAGCAGGGGGTCAAAGTCGTACAGTCTTTTACTTCGGAAATGGACCGTATCGATGAAGAAAGCCAGAAGGCGATTATTGCCATGCAACGCCTGAGTCGTCAGACCGTTCAAGTGACCAAGATTATCGAAGTGATCAAGGACTTGGTCTCTGATACGGAGCTGCTCGCCTTTAATGCCGCTATTATCGCGGCCAAGGCCGGGGCCGAGGGGCGTGGTTTCTCGGTGGTTGCAGAAGAAATTCGTGATCTGGCCGATCGCACGACGACCAGTGCCGATGAAATCGAAGCGATCATCAAATCGATCAGCAAGGATACCGAACAGGTAAAGAAATCGGTCGAGTCAACTGGACACTTTATCGGTCGGGGCAAAGAGTTGTCCTGCTCGACGGCCGAGGCGCTGAGCAAGATCGTTGGTAGTTCCAGCCAGGCGGCTGCTGATTCCCATGAGCTGTCGCAGCAAACCGCTGAACAGGGACGGCGGGCGCGCAGCATGATCAATCAGGCCGGCAGCAGCCTGCGTTCAGTCAGGGCGATTGTGGAAACCATGGAACGACAGGCTACCGCGATCGGCCTCATCGACTCAGGTGTTGACGAAATGAAGTCAGCAGCCGATCAGATTGCCCGCGGCTTTGATGAGCAGGTCAAAGCGAACCGTGAATTTGATCGCAGTCTGACGGCCCGTGAAGTACAGATTCAGACAATTTTTGAAGCCACTCGTTTTCAAATGGAGACAGTTGAAAAAATTTTTGCACACTTTGGCCGTTCCGAAGATCGCTTGTCCGCGAATGCGCAAAAATCCCGTATCATCATTGATGAGATCAACGAGCTGGAGAGGCTGACCAGGCAGCTTAACGAGCTCGCCTCGTGCTTTCAGACGGGATCAGCATCGCACGCAGAATCATCGCTGGTTGCAAAACAGGCGGCTCTAAGGCATGGGTGACCGGCGAGTTGTCTCATCAATCTGATGCCTGCGCAGTGACCCGACCGAATGGGCGATCATGTAAACCAGAGTCATGCACCGACCGACGAGCCCAAAGCCAGAGAAACGCAGATGAGAACCGTCAACCAGTTTTCCTGCTCATAAACTCCTTTAATCCAGATCCTCGCCAGAAGCTTCCAGCATGCGCTGTCCCAGCCAGTGCCGTGCAAACTGGAGCGCGGTTCGACCACAGCGTTTACTCTTTTCGTGAGACCACTTGATGGCCGCGTTAGCCAGTTCATCGTCCCATTGCGGCTCAACCTGGTTTTCCATGCTGAGCCGGGCGATGGTTTTCCGCACTATCTCCAGGTAGAGATCCTGTTTGAAAACATAAAACGAAAGCCAGAGGCCGAAGCGGTCCGACAGGGAGATTTTCTCCTCGACCGCCTCGCCGTGGTGAATCTCGTCATTGACCATTTTGGCACCGAGATTGTCGGTGTGAAACTCGGGAAGGAGATGCCGCCGATTGGATGTCACGTAAATCAGCACGTTCTTTGGCGAGGCATAGACCGAACCGTCAAGAACACTTTTGAGGACCTTGTAGCCCGGATCGCCAGGCTCGAAGGAAAGATCATCACTGAGGATGATGTAGCGATAGGGTAGTCTGCCGATCTGCGCAAAGATATCCGGCAGGTAATCAAGATCGTGCTTGTCCACCTGGACAATCCGCAGCCCCTGGAGCGCGTACTTGTTGAGCAGGGCCCTGACCACAGATGATTTGCCGGTACCGCGCGAGCCCCAGAGCAATACGTTGTTGGCCGGGTAGCCACGCAGGAACTGACGGGTGTTCTTTTCTAGAATCTTCTTCTGCCGGTCGATTCCGACCAGGTCGTCGAGGTGCGTGTCCTCGATATACTCAATCGGCTCCAGGTAGCCGGCAAACGAGTGACGTCGCCAGTTGGCAGCCGAAGTTTCCGACCAGTCAATCGGTTCAACGGCTTTCGGCAGCAACTGCTCTACCGATGAGAGGACCCGCTCTAACTGCTCAACAACTTCCGGTTTCAGATTCATGTCTGCTCCTGGATAGCATGAAGTTTGGATTTATTTGGATGAATACAGAATGTTCGATGCATGAGGAGTATGTTCACCCCTCACCGGCAGAGTTATTGCTGCGTACGAGTGTCAGTAAGCGGCGCAGATTGGCCAGTTGCCCCTGTTCATCCTCGTCGTCCCGCATCAGGCTGCGTACCCGCGATGCGGCGGCAATCTCTTTGCTGGTAGCGTATGTTTCTATGTTCTTCTCGATGTCCTTGAGCTGGTAAAGGTAATTGACCATCAGACCGCATGATTCCTGCATGCCCTTGGCCGATGTGTCGCCAAGCCAATTGATACGCTCAATGCGAGCACCATTGCCGAGATGAAACCGGGCGACAGGGTCGAGAGGAGCCCGGTCCTTTGCACGGGGTTCATGCAGGTAGCGGGCGCAAAGATGCAAAAGAGCTTCTCTCAAGGTGGCCGCCACCTGTTGATTTTGCCACCATTGCGGAGTGTTGAAGACGGCCTCAGGTTCTGCCGCAACCTTGAGCAGCTTCGCCGCTTCAATCAACGCCAGCTCCATGGGGCCCCGTGTATCCCTGGCCATGGCCGTCTCGAAGTAGGAAACCACCCAGCGGCGAAAACCCGGCAGGGGTGACAGGGTTGAGAAGGTCTTGAGATTCGGCAGCTGACGCCTCAGGCTGGTTACCACCTGCTTGATAAGAAAGGGGCCGAAGCTTATCCCCTGCAGACCTCGCTGGGTGTTGGAAATCGAATAGAAGATGGCAGTATTGGCTTCTTCCGGTGCAATTTCCGGGGCACTTTCATCAAGCAGTTCTTGTACGCTGGCCGCCAACCCGTCGACCAGGGCGACTTCAACAAAGATCAACGGTTCTTCAGACATGCCGGGGTGGAAAAAAGCGTAACATCGGCGGTCCGATTCCAGGCGGTTGTGCAGGTCGTTCCATGAGCTGATGGCGTGGACCGCTTCGTAAGCCATCAACTTTTCCAGCAAGGCGGCCGGACTCTGCCATGTGATGCGTTCCACAGAAAGAAAACCGACGTCAAACCAGGTGGCCAGCAAGGACTTCAGATCGTGGTCAAGAGTAATCAGCTTTGGCTGAGAGGCAAGAAAGGTCAGAAGGTCAGCACGTAAATCAACCAGGAATTTAATGCCCTGGGGCAGGGCGTTGAACTGGCGCAACAGGCTCTGTTGTGGCGAAACGAGAGTCTCCCGCATGCGATATGCCAATTGTTGAAAACTGCTGTCGTCTGCGGTTTCAAGGAGCTGACGAGCCGTAGTCTTGACCAGCTCGCGGTCAACGCAGAAGTTGTCCACCAGGGTCTCAAGAAAATTCCTGCGTCCCGTGCTGTTTAAAGTCAAATAGACTTCTCCGAGGACCGCGGCGCGCTGGCGCGCTGATACCTCGCCGCCACGGGCGGCCAGACACTCTTGCATGAGGCGTTTGACTCGCTCGGCTTCAGCCTGCGGCAGGTCGGCATCCAGCTTGGGCAGGCTGTTGAGGTCGCCTGAGCCGAGGATGCCGGCCCAGGCCCGTCTAATGTGATCCCAGCCGAGGTAAAAACGAGGATTCATCGAAAAGCTCCTTGTTCTGCATTCGTCAGTTGCTCACGGGTTCATGCTTGTCTCAAGCCGCCCACAATACGGCCAGGTTGAGTAACCCGATCAAAAAACCGAGAATCGCGCCGAACAGGTTGATATATTTAAACTGCTCCTGCATGATTCCCATTAACAATCCTTCAACCTGAAGGATGTCGAGCTGGTTGACTTTGTCTTCCACCATACGCTTGACATTGAGCGTCTCGATAAGTGGCGGCACTTCCTTCTGCAGGACCTCGCCAACCTGGCGGTAAAGGCCTTCTTCGAGCTCTTCGAGGACGTCGGCGGGTAACCGCTCAGCCAGTCGACCCAATGGCTTCTGATAGACCCATCCCTCCATCTTGTCTCTGATGACTGCATCAATGGCAGCAGCGGCTTCGGCTGACCTGACCAGTTTGAGCAAGCGGTCACCCAGTTCAACCTGCACGCGTTTTACGCTGTCAGCAGGCAGGTTCTCGTCGAGCAGGCTGCGGAACGAGCGATCCTTGACCCGCTGCAGGCCTTTATCGGCCAAACCGAGCAGCAGGACCGAGGTTCGCCGGCTTTGTACTGCTGCGACAGACCGTTCACAGAGATAACGCCTGGCTCCGGCAACCTTTTCGTAGGGGGCCTTTTCCAGGAACCGGCTCAAGGGTTTGTCCAGCAAGCCTTCAAGGCGTTCGCGCAGCATGGCAGCCACCTGCTGCTGGGTTTTCTCTTCGCGCAGCCATCGGGCGACTTCCTCACCGGCTTTGTCGAGAAACTCGGGTATGCGGTTGTAAATCTGGTCGAGTTTGATAAAACCTGACAAGAGCCCGGCGAGGCCACCAAGTGAATCCATAAAGGCTTCGATTCCCTGTTGGCCCCGTACCGCCAGTCGTTGTCGGAAGTCAGGGTCGTAGAGAAGACCGCCGAAACGCTCCAGTAGTGGCGGCACCTCACGTTCGAGCTGCTGCAGAAGGACTTCAACCAGGTCTCCCGGAAGCAGGTCGCGCAGGGGGCGCTCACTGTGTAACAGTCGCTCCAGGCGCTCATCAACAAAGCGTTCCACGGTTCTGGCTGTTTGCGGCGCATGCAAAACTGTGGTCAGGCGCGAGTCGAGATGGCTGTGCAGGGCCTGGTAGCGAGAAGGGGTCAGAAAACTTTCCAGGTCGCGCGCCAGCAAGGCGTCCCCTTTTTCGCGGATAAAGTCGCGCAGAAGCTGTTCAAAGGCGCTGCTCGCCAGATAGTCGGTCACGGCACCAACAGCTTTTGCGCGTACTGTGGCAACCAGGTCACGTAAACGCCGTTGGTAGCCGTCTGGCACCAAGGCTTCCAAAGGGCCGAGATCGCGATCGAGGAATGCTCTGAGCTTGTCGTTGACGGCGCTTTTCAGCTCACGACGAAAAGCCGGTTTTTCCAGCGTCTGGCGGATATCGTCGGCAGTCAGCAAGTGCGAGCCAACCATCTCACCCATGCGTTGGGCAAGCTCGCCGCGCTTGGCAGGAATGATTCCAGGTGTGAGTGGCAGACGGACACCGAACACACGCCAGGGGCGCAACGGCCTGAATAACATACGGATGGCGATGTAGTTGGTCACATAACCGATCAACGCTCCGAGCAGGGGCGGCATAAGGTAAGGCAGCCAGGGGAAGGTTTCTAACATGATCTTCTCTCAATACGCATTATCGGTGAGCCTCTCAAATAATTCATGCGCCGCTCTGCCAGGTTTCAGCACGTCAGTGAGCGCATATGTCGTTTACTCCTCCATCCTCCAGCCTCCAGCCCCAGCCTCTCAGCTGATCATCCTTTACCATCAGCCCGCTTTGGGCTAAGATTACCGCCGTTTCCAGGAGGTCTGCCCATGACTGATCATTTGATTCGTGTCCTTACGCTAGATGGCGCCATTCGCGTCACTGTTGCCGCGACCACGGCGCTGGTCGAGGAAGTGCGCCGGCGTCAGCGAACCGACCCGACCGCCACTGTCGCAGTCGGACGTCTGGCAACCGCGGCAGCGCTGATGGGCAGCCTGCTCAAGGGCAATCAGCGGATCGGCCTGACCATCGAGGGCAATGGGCCTCTGCAGAGACTTCATGCTGAAGCCGACGCTTATGGTCGCGTGCGGGCAACGCTTAAGGTGCCCCAGGCGGGGCTGCCACCCCGCGATGGTCGCTTCGATGTCGCCGGAGCCGTCGGCCGTGCCGGGTTTCTGCACGTCGTCAAGGATCTTGATATGAAAGAGCCTTACCGGGGCACGGTCCAACTGGTCAGCAGCGAAATTGCCGAAGACCTGGCCTACTATTTCACCACCTCGGAGCAAACACCGTCAAGTGTCGCTCTGGGGGTTGAGCTGGGGCAACAGGCAGAAGTTGTTGCTGCGGGAGGTTTCCTGGTGCAGTTGATGCCTGACGCCGGCTATGGCCTGGCCGGGCGCCTCGCCGAAAGACTTGGCCGTTTGCCACCGACGACCACTTTGTTGCGTCAGGGGCTCTCTGCCGAGGCCATCGCTGAACTTCTCTTGCAAGATTGTCCGTACCAAATGCTCGGGACGACTTTCTTGTCTTTTGCCTGCACCTGCAGCCAGCAGCAGACGCTCAGCCTGTTGCGCACCCTGGGGGCCGATGAACTCGACCAGCTCATCGCTGCAGCCGGTGAAGCCCAAGTGACCTGTGAATATTGCAAGGAGAGCTACACGGTTGACCGTGCGACGTTGCAAGAGGTCAGGGCGAGCCTTTAGGCTTGAGCAACCGTATTTGTCTGTTCGTCCTTGCTGTGTCTGGCATCAGCGACGGGTTGAAAAGCCGGATGTTGCCTGAGTTGTTCAAGCAGGCCGGCGGCCAGCCAACCGGTCAGTATCCCGGAAAAGACCGTGAAGAGCAGAAACAGCGGAAACATCTGCCAGATTGCCGTGTGTTGGATGACCAGCAGGCTGGCGGCAAGGACTTGGCCCAGGGCATGACCAGCCGCTCCGATTGCTGAAACCCCTATGGGGCTAAGGCGTCGTCCGGCAATGCGATACGCGATAATCATAGCAGATGTTGCGACGATAGCACCGGCTGCCGCCAACCAGAAGCCCGGGCTGAAAAGTCTGCCGAGCAAGAGTGCACCTACACCGACCCGGGCCAGGCTGACGGTCCATGCGGCGCGGCCGTCATAAAGATAAAGCGCGGCCAGGGTCATGATGTTGGCAAGTCCGAGCCGCAGCCATGGGACAGGTGTCGGCAGCAGGGTTTCCAGGACGTGCAGGGTTACCGCGATGGCGATAAACATGGCCAGAAAGACCTGGCGGCGAGCCTGCGTCAGTTTAACAGGGTCAACGGCTGAGCAGGTCATAAGGCTCCTCCCCGCCGGCAGGGGTGTCGATGCGGACCAGGATTCGGTTTGGAACGCAGGCCAACAAATCTCCCGTGTGTCTGACCGGGCCCATGGAAATGCAGATCTTGGCTCGGCAGGGTGAGTCGGTAATGCGCGCGCTCTGGTCCTCTATAACGAGATGAGTGGGACCGAGCGGGCCATCGAGATCTACGCTCTGTGGCAGGTCAAGGGTCGCGGTGAAGACAGTCTGTCCACCACTTGTGACGACCACACGCGTCCCTTCCGGCGCCGTCGCTAACCAGGCGATACCTGATAGAGATACACTCAACAGGCACAAGACGACCAGCCAGTCTCCGCCGGTCATGACCTGCCAGGGAGTTTTCATGGCGCAACCCGGTAGCCTGCCCAACCGGGACTGGCGTGCAGGGTGCCGTCAGTGGCGACGATCAATCCCTCAGCCCGGGGATATTCTCTCAGCAACTGCAGGCCTGCTTCCGGCCCCATGACGAAAACTGCCGTGGCAAGAGCATCACCCAGGGCAACGCTGTCAGCAATAATGGTCACGCTCTGGCACCCCCTGGCCGGGAAGCCGGTCTGTGGATCGAAGATATGATGGTAGCGAATGCCCTTCTGCTCGAAGAAACGCTCGTAATCTCCTGAGGTCACCACGGCTTGATCGCGGACCTGGACCGTATCGAGAACAGTCTCTTTTTGGCGGGGATGCTGGATGCCGATACGCCAGGGGCGCTTTCGACGTTGACCGAGGAGATACATGTCGCCGCCGGCATTGACTGCAGCGCTGGTAATCCCATGCTCTTTGAGTACGGCGACCGCATGATCGACGGCATAGCCCTTGGCAATCCCGCCGAGATCAATCTCAAGATCCTGAGTCCGCTTGTTGACCTCCAGGCCATCGAGATCCAGGGCAGCTGGGCCGACTCCAACCAGTGCGGCTGAGATGGTCTCCCGGTCGGGCACGCTCGGCGCCTCATCCTCCGCATCGAAAGCCCAGAGAGATTTCAGCTTGCCGAGCGTCATGTCGAAGGCGCCGCCGCTGTACCGGGCGACCTCCAGGCCAAGAGCAAGCACCTCTGCTGTTTCTGCTGCGACCTTGCCACCGCCATCGCTTCGTGAAAGGCGGGAAACATCGCTGCCCAGATGATACCTGCTGAGCAGCTTGTCCAGCCTTGCCATCTCGGCAAAAGCCTCATCGACTGCGGTTTCCAGTTCGCTGGCTTTCAGGCCCTCGGCCATGATCTCTACAACGGTGCCCATCATCAGCCGGCTGCGACGGATTTCTTTCTCTTCAGGCTGCATGCGCCACCAGGTCAGTGCCAGCAGCACGACGAGGAGGCCGATAATCAGGGGGCGGTTCCAGGGCAAAGCTATTCCTCGCAGATTTTGCCGATCAGGTCATATGCGGTAGAGTCGGTAATCTTGAGATTGACAATATCGCCGACCTCGGCCTGCCCCGAGGTGATGTAGACCTGGCCGTCAACATCCGGAGCCTGGCGAATACTGCGGCCGCGCAGCAACAGTTCGGTCTCCTCGCTGTAGCCTTCAACCAGGACCGGTTCAATGCGCCCCTTGAGCGCCAGGTTCTTGCTGAAAGAGACCCTTGACTGGGCTTTCATCAGCCGTTTGTAGCGGGACTGCTTGGTGCGCTTTGCGACCTGTCTCTTGAGCTGCGCGGCGGACGTACCTTCCTCCCGGGAATAGCGGAACACGCCGAGTCGTTCAAAATGGCCTTCCTCGACAAAGGCAAGAACTTTGCGGAACTGTTCATCGGTCTCGCCGGGGAAACCTACGATCAAAGAGGTGCGCAGGGTCATGTCGGGAATGCGCGTGCGGATGCGTTGCAGAAGGGTGCGGATCCCGGCTTCGTCGATCCTGCGGTTCATGGCGGCCAGAATCAGGTCGTCGATATGCTGTATCGGCAGGTCGAGATAGTTGCAGATTTTCTCTTCAGTGGCCATCATGTCGAGCAGTTCGTCGCTGATGCCGTCCGGGTAGGCATAGAGCAGGCGCAGCCAGACCAGGTCGTCAATTTTAACCAGCTCACGCAGCAAGTCGGTCAGTTCAGGCCCTTTGCCACGCTCGGCACCGAAAGCAGTGACATCCTGAGCAATCAGGTTGATTTCCTTAACGCCGTTCCCAACCAGCCGCTCCACCTCGGCGACCACCGACGGGATGGTGCGTGAGCGCAAGGTCCCGCGAATGCTCGGGATGACGCAATAAGAGCAATGGTTGGCGCAGCCTTCCGCGATCTTCACATAAGCGGAGTAAAAGGGTGATGATGTGACGCGCGGCGTGGTGTGGTCGTAAAGGTAGTCGGGCAGGCCGATCTCTTGCAGTTGCCCGCCCTGCAGGTGATTGTCAAGGAGTTCGAGGATGCGCGGGGCATCGGCTGTTCCCATGAAAAAATCAACCTCGGGAAGGTCTTTCGCCAGTTCATTCTGGTAGCGCTGCGGCAGGCAGCCGCTGACAATCAACAGTTTGCAACGGCCATTCTTCTTGTGGTCGGCTACTTCAAGGATCGTTTCTACCGACTCCTCCTGGGCCTCACGGATAAAGGCGCAGGTGTTAATTACGATAATATCCGCCTGGCTGTCATCGGTGACAATCGTGAAGCGGTCGGCGGGCAGGTGGCCGAGCATGACTTCGGCGTCCACCAGGTTTTTCGGACAGCCGAGGCTGACCAGACTGACGTTGTACCTGTTCAAGAGGGTTCCTCCGTAGGGATGTGCCAAAGACCTTGAGTCGGGGAGTGCCTGTGGGCTGCAGCTATTGCCAGCGTCCAACGTTGTCACTTAACTTCCCGCAGGCAACAGCTGCAGCCCACAGGCTGTGCCCTTGAGTAAGGACTCTGAATAGTTAGTGTCCATCCTGAAACTCCGGATGACACGATTGCAGTTTTCGATCTGGAAACGAGCAATTTTTCGCAAGGTCAAGGAAATCAAGGATTTGAGCGGAGGCGTAGTGCTTTACGCCGCACAATCAAATCCGCAGATTGACGCAGAGATTGCGGAAAAGGGCCGTTTCCAGACGAAAACTAGTTACGAATTCTGTCAATTTCGGAGAGTCATGGCGCAGAACCGTCATGTATCGTCCCGGGCCGAATGAAATCTATAGTATCATCATTTCTTTTTCAGCATAAATCACCGCAAGGATCGTTGCAGGAGCCTTGCCGTGACATGAAACAACATGGGGCAGGTTTGAATCATAATAGATGGAATCACCCGGATTCAGGATATCGGTATGGCCTGAAAGCCCAACTTCAATCTGGCCTTCCAGCACAAAAATAATTTCTTCACCGACGTGCTGATTCGGTTCAACCGGAGAGCCTTCAACCGGAGTCAGAGTGACCAGGAATGGCTCCATCTGCCGATTCTGCTTCTGGTGACCAAGGGATGCATAGCTGTAACCGCCGGACTTGCCGCCTGCTGAATTGAAACGGGACACGGTTTTCCTGTCATCACTTCTAACGATGCAGAAAGGCGAGTCTGCGCTATCCTCAAAAAGTTCACCCAACGTAACCTGTAACACGTTCGCCAGGCTGACAATATTGCCCAGAGGCGGAGAAACCGTTTGCTCCTCAATCGCGGCCAGGGTTGATTCGGATATCCCGGATTTTCTGGAAACATCTTCGATCGACATCGCCCTCTCGATCCTCAGGCGCCTGATTCTTTCTCCAATGTTGATATTTCGGTCCGGCATCGCTTAACTCCTTTCGGGAACTTAACATGATGGGAATCAGCTTTCAGGGGAATCTCAGCGCCTGTCTCACTCCTGATCTCTGCGACGATCCTTTTGGACAAAAAAACCGCTGGTCAGCATAATGCTGAAGGCAGCGGTCAATGGCCTGTATAAAACTGCCCTGCTCGTCCGATGATCATTTCCCTCTCCCGTGGAACACGCCAAAAACGTTATTAATCTACCCTAGAAAGCCAGTCAGGTAAAGAATTCCTTCCTGCTGAGCAGGCAAGGTGTTTTCGATTGGGAGCGCCGCTGTCCGGCGGCTCGCTCATCAACATGATCCGGCCGATGCGCGACGATGAACCCTGCTGTGCGGCGTTGAATTTTTCTTGTTTGTCATGCCGCTTCATTCCTTTGCTATCCCAGCAGCTTTTCAAACAATCAATACCGGGCATTTGACATGGTGAACAACGTAATTGGCAACCTGGTCGAAAAGGAGGTTCCGCAATTCGCTATCTGTTTGTTTGCCGATTACAAGCAGATCATAGGTGCCGCTGTCGGCGAGTTTACAGATGGTATCGCGGGCGTTGCCTTCCATGATGATGGACTCTACCGCCATGCCTGCGGCTGCAAAAGGTTCCTGCAGTGCGGCAACCAATTGTCTTGCTCTCTCTCTAGCCCGCTCCTCAATCTCGTTAAAGGGCGTCTCCGCGAAACCCTGGTAGGAAATCGTGTCCAAATCTAAAACATGCAGCAGGGTTAAAGGGATGGTGACACTTTCTTTCAAGGCGATCAGGCTCTTTATGGTTTGGGCCGAGATGGGCGAATCATCGAGTGGAACCAGTATTTTTCGGTTATTCATTGGCTAGCCCTGCCTTTCAAATGGTAATAATAGTTGGCCGACCTTCCTGACCGCATACACAAAACGTTATGGCTTGGCCGCATAAAACCGGGCCGCCTTTTTGCTGAAACTGTCACATGTCCGGTAACCTTCTGCTGATTGGATTCCTTCATGAATGGCTGTTCGATAATTGCAGCTGTTGCGGATGGCTGTAGATTTCCATGCTGCTGCCGCGCAGGTAGCCGATCAGGGTGATCCCGGCCTGCTCGCAGAGTTCGATCGCTTTGTCGGTTGGCGAGGTGCGCGAGGCAATCAGGCCGATACCGAGCCGCGCCGCCTTGGCGACCATCTCGGTGGAGACCCGCCCCGAGGTAACCAGCATCTTGTCCTGCAGTTCGACCCCTTTAAACAGTGCTTCGCCGGCCAACCGGTCGAGGGTATTGTGGCGGCCGATATCCTCGGCATAGAGCAACAGGCCATGGCTGTCGCCGATGGCGGCAGAATGGATGCCGCCGTGACTGTGGTATTGTTCGGTCAGGCCCTGAAGTTTTTTCATCAGGCTGAACAGCGCTTCGCTGCGGTAGCTGCGCAGGCGCTGCAGGGAAACATCGAGCAGGCTTTGTGGCAGGTTGTAGGCGATCCCGGTACCGCAACCGGAAGTCAGGGTCGTTTGCAGGCGTTCCGGCAATTGAGTGCGGATACGTAGCTCGGCCAGGCCGTAATCGTCGCAAACCCCCATGGAAAGGATGTCATCAAGGTTGCTGATAAATCCCTGCAGGCGGAAGAAGCCGGCGAGCAGAAAGTTGAGCTGGTGCGGTGAGCAGACCAGGGTCGCAAGGTCGCGCCCGTTGACCCGCAGGTGCAACGGATACTCCGCGACAACTCCGCGCTCGGCCTGCTCGCATTGCCCCTGCACGACCCGGACAATTTTCCGTGTGGATTGTTCTTTCATGACCTGCCTGGGCCGGGAGCTTTTCCTCTGCGGCATTATTTGCTCGAGCATCCCCCGCATGGACTGGGTGGCGTTGGCGGAGACATCAGGGCTTCAGTGAGAACGTAGGCTGCCTGCAGCGCTGAGGTGGGACAGAGCGGGAAACACTCCTTGCAGTCCCAACATTCCCTGGCAGCGACTTCAGGAATAAAGTTGATCTCGCGCTTCGCTCCCCTCTCAAAAAAGCCAACGGCATACTTCTGCTTGACCTCGGCGCAGTACCTGACACAGAGACCGCAGAGGATGCAGAACGAGGCCTCTTGCTCATAGCGGTCCCGATCGGCTCCGTAGACCCTGGCCAGGGCCTGCAGTTCTTCAGAATCAGGGGCGTGGGAGAGCATCTGCTCCAGCAGAATTTTGCGGATTTTATCCACCTGGTCGGTCCTGGTCCTGACCACGAGGTCTTTTTCCGCCGGGTAAAGGCAAGCGGCGACGAGATTTGTCCGGCCGTTGGCTTCCGCTTCAACCGTACAGATCCGGCAGGCCCCGTAAGGTTCCAATCGCTCATGGTGGCAAAGCGTGGGGATCGCGACCCCGACACTCCGGGCTGCTTCCAGAATGGTCATGCCCTGCTTGGCGGCAACGCTTTTTCCATCAATCTGCAAAATTATTTCACTCATTATTCTCTCACCCTAGGCTTCTATCTCTTCAGGAATGGAAATGGCAGACGGAACGGGTTCTCCGGAAAGGATGCTCACCGCGCCGAAGGCCTTGGGACAAGCCTCCAGGCAGGACCCGCACCTGGTGCATTTGTCCTGGATAATGACGTGAACCTGCTTCTTGCCGCCCTCGATTGCTTGCGCAGGACATTGCTTGAAACAGGCTCCGCAGGCCTTGCACTTGTCCGGAGTGATATAGAATGCGATCAATTCCTTACAGGACAGAGAGGGGCACCTCTTTTCCGTGATGTGTGCCTCATACTCATACCGGAAGTGGTTTAACGTGCTCAGGACGGGATTGGGGGCGGTTTTGCCTAGAGCGCACAGGGATGCACCCTTGGTCGCCTCGGCCAGCTCCTGCAAACGTTCGATATCACCATCCTGACCCAAGCCTTTGGTGATGTTGGTAAGGATTTTGAGCATCTGCCGGATGCCTTCGCGGCACGGCGTGCATTTGCCGCAGGACTCATCGCTGAGGAATCCGAGAAAGTATCTGGCGAGGTCGACCAGGCAGGTATCCTCATCCATGACGATCATTCCACCTGAACCCATCATGGCGCCAGCCTGGCTCAATTCGTCAAAGTCGACTTTTGTGTCGAGAAGCTCTTCCGGGATGCAGCCGCCAGACGGACCGCCGGTCTGTACTGCTTTGAAGCGCTTGCCCGCGGGAACCCCGCCGCCAATTCTATAGATGATATCCCTTAAGGTTGCCCCCATGGGCACTTCGACGAGGCCGGTGTTGTTGACCTTGCCGACCAGCGAAAAAATCTTGGTGCCCTTGCTTTTCTCGGTGCCGATCGAGTTGAAAAAGTCGGCACCTTTATTGATGATCAAGGGGATGTTTGACCAGGTCTCGACATTGTTGATATTTGTCGGTTTACCCCAGAGTCCTTTAATCGCCGGGAAGGGTGGCCTCGAATTCGGCTCGCCCGGGTGACCCTCCAGAGACTTGAGAAGTGATGTCTCCTCACCACAAATAAAAGCGCCGGCGCCTCGATGTACCTTGACGTTGAAATCGAACCCGGAGCCCAGGATATTGCGGCCGATCAGTCCGTAGCCTTCCGCTGCCTTGATGGCCGTCTCCAGGTTTTCCACCGCCAGCGGGTATTCCTGGCGAACGTAAAAATACCCTTCATTCGCGCCGATGGCATAGGCTCCGATCAGCAATCCTTCGAGCACAGCATAGGGGTTGCCTTCCATTAGCGACCTGTCCATGTAGGCCCCCGGATCACCCTCGTCACAATTGACGACGACATACTTTTGATCACCAGGCGCATTACGCGCAAATTCCCACTTCAGCCCCGAGGGGAAACCAGCACCACCCCGGCCGCGGAGTTTTGCTTCCTTCACTTCGCCGACAACCTGCTCCGGTGTCATCTCGAAGAGTGCTTTAACCAGGGCGTGATAACCGCCAACGGCGAGGTAATCTTCAAAACTCTTGGGGTCAATTTTTGTGTTGAAAGCGAGGATCAGGCGTTCCTGGTTCTTATAGAAGGGGATATCCTCTTCCAGGGTGGCCTTTTCTCCCGTATTGGGATCGACATAAAGCAGACGATCGACGACCTTCTTGCCTTTTATCGTGGCAGAGATGATCTCGGCAATGTCTTCAGGTTTGACTTTGAGGTAACAGATGCCTTCAGGATAGATGACAACGATTGGCCCTTGCTCACAAAAGCCGTGACAACCGGTTCTTCTGAAGTCGACCTCAGCTGTGAGGCCCTGCTTCTCTATCTCCTGTTCAATCGCCGTGGAAACTTTTCTGCTCCCGGTCGCATGACAGGCGCTCCCGGA
>JBPPMB010000181.1:0-6266 GCA_051305855.1 Desulfuromonadales bacterium | reverse complement strand
CGGTTTATAGGAAATAGAAAGGGTGTTCTGTTAGAGCTTGCAATAAAGTATTCTGGATATTTACTTTACTGATGTGAGACTCAGATTGGCTGCTGAGAAGCAGAATAGCAAAAGGCATTGGCCGCTGATCAATTCTACGCGCCATGCCTGGCGCACAAATAAAAAAACCCGGGCCGCAGCCCGGGTTGAATTTTAATGCATTTTCAAGAGAATCGCATCAAAGGCCTGACAGAGGAATTGCCGTCTCCACTGTAATTTCTGCATTGGCGTCGATTTCTCCGGACAGGTAGGGGCTGGAAGCAGGCACCCAGCCCTGCGCGGCATTGACAGGATCGGTCAGCCAGAACTTGCTGTAATCTGCGCTGTGGCAGTTACCGCAAGCACTGGTAATCGGCGTCGAACGGGCGATGGTGTGCGGTGTGGCATATTTCCATGTCGCCAGCGAACCCATGTCTACGGTCGTAGAGTCACCATCGGTCGGCGGGATAATCCCGTCGGCGACAAGTTCACCCGAATACTGGAAGACGTCCTTGTCCACCGGCACGTGGCGGAGTACGGCGTACTCCTTCATGCCCTCTTCGCCGAACCGCGGGTTCTTCCCGGCCCGGAAGGACATCAGAGCGTCGGGGGCAGCCGTGGGGGTAGCAACCCTGCGATCAGCAAGGGTTGGGTCTTCTCCGTTGATCCGGAAGAATGCGGCCCCTTCAGAGGTTACATCGGTATGGCAACTGAAGCAGTTCTTATAGGGTAGTGCATGACACACTTGACAGTCCATGCTATCCAAGTGTTGGCTAGTGTGCAGCTGAATACCCGCAAAACCCGCATCCTGAGCACCGCCATGACAAGCGACGCATTGGGGCGCCGAGGTCACATCGTAGCGATCTCCCGCGTCGAACGCCGGGTGACCAATTCCGTGCATTTCATCCCCGCTCTGGTTGGCGTCACTGTGGCAGTTCATACAAGTGAGACCTGCTGTCTTGTGGACATCAGGAGCCAGTTTGAAATCACCACCCCAGGGGCTGCCTGCTTCAAAGGCGGCCTTATTGCGCTCAAGCAAAGCGTTGTTCTGGCCGTAATATTCATCCTTGACTCGGGAACCATGACAGGCCGTGCAATTGTTGTCCATGGAAGGAGTCTTGTTGAATCCATGACCGCTGATCAAACCACCACCGGCAGTTGCAGGAACGGAGATGTGACACTGGCCGCAGGCAGTCGCGGCAGATGCGCCGGTATCCACAGCGGTATGACATTTGGTGCACTGCTGCTCGAAACGCGCAGCGGACGTGGGGTCGTTCATGTCGAAGCCACGGGCCATCAGGATGGTGTTGTAGCCACCCAACGTTGTGTGCAGGCCGTTAGCCGAACTGGCGACGATAGCTGAATGACAGGCGCTGCAGGTCTCCGCGGTGGCGATGGCGGCAAATCCGCTAACATGAGCCAGGAGACGGGAATTGGCGGTATTGTCGCCGCCGTGGCAGGTTGTACAACTTTGTGCGAAATGGACGCTGCCGTTGTTAAGAATGGAAGGATACTGCTCGACGGAACCATTGAAAATCCAGAATTTTTTTGACGCCGGCACGGGCGCCACAGAGCCGCCTCAGCCTTCGCCTTCGGAAGGCGCCTCCACTGCTGCAACAGGTGGATTAGCCACTTCGCGGTCATAGAAGACCGCAGTCAGGCTACCGTGACACTCGAGGCATCCGGTTGGCGGGACATAATCGGCCAAGCTGCCAAGATCCTCGGCATCGCCATCATTGATGGGGAAATCCCAGGCTTTCATCAGATCGAAATTTTTCAGCTGGCCTGAGGCAATCGCAGAACTTGTGTTCCAGCCGTTGATCCCGTAGAGGAGGTTCTTGGCCGGGTAGCCCAGAATTCCCAGGGCCATGGTGCTCAGAGAACCGGTATGCCCCGTGTAGCAATACGCCACAACTGGCTTGGTCGGATCGATCAGGTCAGCGTTGGCCAGTTTCGCCACCTGCTGGTAAGCGATGTTGATCGAGCCGGGGACATGTCCGAGTGCATAATGAGCGCCGCTGCGAACACTGACAATCTGAGGATCGTTAGTGGCGTCGCCGTCTTCGAGGTTCGCCGCCAAATCAGAAGGATAGACCTGGAGGTCGAACTGACTCGGTACGGAATTCAGGTAGTTATTTGCCCGAACGAGAATTTTTTCGGTTACTGAATCCGCCGCAACCGGGAATGCAGTAAAGGCCGGATACAGACCTTGAGGCATTGCGGTCACTGCAGCAGTTTCAGTCGCTTTCTCGACAACCACGTCGGCTGCCAGAGCATCGTCAAAACGGGTGCCGGGAGGAACGAGATCCCGACGGAAGGACCAGGATGTCATCCCCTGGAACAGGCCGGTCGATTTCGGGTAGGGCAGAGCCGTCTTGGCATCTGTGGCTGCCTTCTGGGCAACCGGATCCTCAATACGGGCCGCATTTACCAACAGGCTGGCCATATTCCCGTCGTTACCCCAGTAAGAGGCCACAACAACCTCGCGATCATAGGGAATTCCGGAGGTGCCGTCCAAGAGAGCTTGGGCCAGATCCTGCAGGGGGATATTGACGGCTCCCGGGATGTGACCGGCGGCAAAGTCCACAGGCTCCCGGGTATCAAGGATGAAGGGATCATTGGCAGCATTGTCATCAAAGAGGATCTTGGCGAGTGCATCCGGATTGGTGGTGTTGTAGCCGAGAGCCAGAACCGAATCCAGTCGGGTGGCGATTTCGGTAAGATCTTCACTTGGTGTTGCACTCGTACCCATCACTTCGCCCCCCCCGGTGTCTTCTGGCGGCGGGCTGTCGTTATCACTATCATGGCAACCGCCCAGAATCAGAGCGGTAGCCAAGAAAGTGACAAGCAAAACGTAAATCAAACTGTGTCGAAACATTGTTTACCTCCATTAAGCTTCAGAATTTATAGATCTCTTTCATGCCACCTCTGCCCTTAACCTTCACCTCCTCTCTTCAGCTTGTCAGTCCATAAAAGCTTTTAATGAAACCAGACAAAATGGCATTAGAAGTTAAAACTAACACATTATTGCGGGCTTATGAAAGAAAATTATTGCATCAATAATCGTATTTTGAACTTTGTTCGTTGTCTCTCAAAATACGGGGGAATGATTTGGTCGACTGCTTGGGGAATACGACTGGCCGAAAGCTTTTTGCATGTGAAAACGCATGAAAATAGTATTCAGGAACTAAATGAGTGCATGAAACTGGCAGAGGACTGGGAGAAAAGCACAGAACAAAAAAAGGGGCTACAGACAAAAGCCTGTAACCCCTTAATTTTATATGGCGCGCCACGAGAGATTCGAACTCCCGGCCTTCTGATCCGTAGTCAGACGCTCTATCCAGCTGAGCTAGTGGCGCAAAGGAACAAGGTTTATCGCTTAATGCCAGCTTAATGTCAAGCCTTTTTGAGCTTAACAGAAAAACTGGCGGAGAGGGAGGGATTCGAACCCTCGGTACAGTTACCCGTACAACACCTTAGCAGGGTGCCACCTTCGGCCGCTCGGTCACCTCTCCACTTTCCACATTTTTTGCGGACGCACAGTTTAAAGCCGTCGCCCGCGTTTTTCAATGACTAATTTAAGAATTGGCGGAGGAGGTAGGATTCGAACCCACGGAACTTTCGTTCAACGGTTTTCAAGACCGCCGCCTTAAGCCACTCGGCCACTCCTCCGTGCTTGTACTATGTATTACGAACGACGCATCGTATCAACCAATTTTTTCAATACCACCCATATAAGGGCGCAAAACCTCTGGAACAGACACAGAACCGTCTTCCTGCTGGTAGTTTTCCAGCACCGCCACCAGGGTACGACCGACCGCCAGCCCCGAGCCGTTGAGCGTATGCACGAATTCAGGCTTGCTGCCTGTTTCACGGCGGAAGCGGATGTTGGCGCGACGGGCCTGGAAGTCGCGAAAATTTGAACAGGACGAAATTTCGCGGTAGGTCTGCTGGCCTGGCAGCCAGACTTCGATATCGAAGGTGCGGGCTGCCGAGAAGCCGATGTCGGCGGTGCAGAGATCAACCACCCGGTAGGGCAGGTTGAGCGCCTGCAGAATGCCCTCGGCGTCGGCGAGCAGCTTGTCGAGTTCCGCGTCCGAATCCTCGGGGCGGGTGAACTTGACCAGCTCGACCTTGTTGAACTGATGTTGCCGGATCAGGCCGCGCGTATCGCGACCATGGGCACCGGCCTCCTTGCGGAAACAGGGCGTATGGGCCGTGTAGCAGATCGGCAGGTCGGCTCCGTCAAGGATCTCGTCGCGGAAGATATTGGTGACCGGCACCTCGGCGGTCGGGATCAGGAAGTAATCCGGGTCTTCAAGGTGAAAGAGGTCCGCTTCGAATTTCGGCAGCTGCCCGGTGCCGGTCATGGTGTCGCGATTGACCATGAAGGGCGGCAGCACTTCCATGTACTTGTCGCCACGCGTGTGGGTGTCCAGCATGAAATTGATCAGGGCACGCTCAAGGCGGGCGCCGGCACCTTTCAAGAGGGCAAAACGGGCGCCGCTGATCTTGGCGGCCCGTTCGAAGTCGATAATGTCGAGATCTTCACCCAGGTCCCAGTGCGCTTTCGCAGCAAAGCCAAGCTGAGACGGTTCCCTCCAGGTGCGGACCACCGGGTTGTCTTCCTCGGACCGGCCGACCGGGCAGGCGGCATCAGGCAGGTTCGGCAGAATCAGCATCAACCCCTTGAGACTCTCTTCGACCTGGCGCAACTCCTCATCAAGCTCCTTGATGCGCGTCGAGACATTCTTCATGCGCACGATTTCGTCCTGGACCTGGCTCTTGTCTTTGGTGCGGCCGATCAGAGCCGAAACCTGGTTACGCTCGGCCTTGAGGCTTTCCGCCTCACTGAGCAGGCCACGACGACTGTCATCGAGTGACCGGAAATCGCCGAGATCGACCGTGCCGCCACGGGTAGCCAGGCGTTTTTCCACTTCTTCCAGGTTCTCGCGCAAAAACTTAAGATCGAGCATCAAACAGCTCCGCTGTTTTGGTTAAACGTAAAAGGTTACGTATCTATTCAGCTCCCTTACTCAACGGCACGGCATGTGGACTGCAGCGGTTGCTTGCGGTAAGTTAAGTGACAACGTTGGACGCAGGCAACCGCTGCAGACCACATGCACTCACTGATGTACTGAACCGTTACAAAGGCTGCAGGTTAAGAGCAAAACCAGCAAACCAGGTGATGACTTAAGAGAGGGATTTCTAACACCTCTTGATGGTCGCGTCAAGCCTTGGTTCTACAACCGTTTCACCTTTCACTTTTCACCTTTCGCTGTTTACTTTTCACCTCTGACCCACCACTCAGTATCGTCATCAAACCACCAGCGGGTCGAATCGGTCTCCCAGATCGTTTCTGCCAGGGATCTGGCTGTCTCAGTCTGCAGCCGTTTCAGGGTTGCCGGAAACCATTCATCGGCGTAGCGGTTGCCGAGATCCTTGTATTCTTTGAGCGCCAGGATCAACTCCAGTTGGTCGGCGTCGTGGGCAATGTGTGCCTCACGGGTCATTCTGGCCATGAACTCGTACTGCAGGCTGCGGTAATCGTCACCGAAGGGCAGGGTGCGGGCGAGATCTTCAACCGCCTTGCGCTCATCGACCTTGACGTACTTCTTGTTGACGTAGTTCAGATCACCGGTGCGCGCTTCGGGAATATCGTGGAACAGGCAGAGCAGCACCACCCGGCCGGCATCCGCCTTTTCATCGAGCTGTGCCAGCGTGTAACCGATCAAGCTGGTGCGAAAGCTGTGCTCCGCCACTGATTCGGCACCAGAGCCGAGGAATTGGAATCCGGTGCGTGGCGTACGCTTGAGCATGCCGGCTTCGAAGAGAAAATTGGCGAGGTTTTTCATATGTAAAACCTTTTATTTAGCCGCGATCAGAATCTATGAAAATCTATAGAAATAATTTTTCGGACTTATAACCAAAACGAAGGTTAGCCACCAGGCACCAAGAAATGAAGTAAAAACTTGTATTTTTCTGCAAGTATCAAAATTGCGAAATCGAAAACATCGATCTTTGCCTGACAAAACGTACTTCCTGGTGACTCCGTGTATTAGTGGCAAGTACAACCTTTTTTTGGGTTAGCCCATAGACTTTGATAGATTTTCATCGCGGCTAATGTTTTTTGGATTTAAAGAATTCTGCAGAGGTTCAATTGTAAGGGAAGAAGACTAAAGAGAAAAGAACAAACCCTGATTTATCATGATGGTAGCAATTAACCTAAGCGTATAAGCGCCACACCA
>JBPPMB010000190.1:0-3112 GCA_051305855.1 Desulfuromonadales bacterium | reverse complement strand
AGAATATGGACCGGCATTTTCATGCCCATGAGGATTGGGCCGATCTGCTCGGCGCCACCCAGTTTATGCAGCAGCTTGTAGGCGATATTGCCGGATTGCAGGTCGGGAAAGATAAAAACGTTGGCATCTCCCTTGAGCTTTGAGAAAGAGTATTGCTTCTCGACCAGTTCCGGGTCGAGAGCCACGTTGGCCTGCATTTCACCTTCGACAATCAGGTCAGGATCCTGGGCCTTGACCAGCGCTGTGGCACGCTTGACCTTGAGGGTCAGAGGGTGCGGGGAGCTGCCGAAGTTGGAAAATGACAGCATGGCCACTTTCGGCTCGAAATCAAACTGGCGCGCCTTCTGTGCGGTCAGCAGAGCGGTTTCTGCCAGCTCTTCAGCCGTCGGCTCGATGGCCACGGTCGTGTCGGCAAAGAAAGTCGCGCGTTTTTTGGTGACCATCATGTACATGCCGTGGACCTTGGACAGGCCCTCACGCTTGCCGATGACCTCAAGGGCCGGGCGGATGGTCTCCGGGTAATGATGATTGATCCCCGAAAGCAGGGTGTCGGCATCGCCCTTGAGGACCATCATTGAGCCAAAATGGTTGCGGCTTTTGCGGATGGTGCGACGTGCCTCGGTCAGAGTGACGCCCTTGCGCTGACGCATGGTGAAGAATGTTTCAGCATAGCTTTCACCCAGTTCACTTTTGATCGGATCAATAATCGTGATGCCACTCAGATCTGCGTTCAGTCTGTCTGCATTGAGCCTGATTTCTGCTTCGTCGCCGAGCAGGATCGGCTTGGCGATACCTTCATCGACCAGGATCTGGGCTGCGCGGATAATCTTTTCTTCTTCGCCTTCGGGAAAGACGATGCGTTTCGGACAGGTTTTCGCCTTGTTGATCAGCGTCCGCATGATCTGCTTGGAGCGTCCCTGCATGGCTTCCAGTCGTTCCAGATACTCACCCATATCTACGATGGGGCTCCGCGCAACGCCGGAGTCCATGGCCGCCTGGGCCACGGCCGGGGCGACTCGCAGCAGAACACGCGGATCGAAAGGCTTGGGGATGATGTATTCGCGACCGAACTTGATCACTTCGCCGCCGTATGCCTTGCGCACGGAGTCCGGGACGTCCTCTTTGGCGAGTTCGGCGAGGGCCTTGACCGCCGCCAGTTTCATTTCGTCATTGATCGCGCTGGCGTGGGTATCCAGGGCGCCGCGGAACAGGAAGGGGAAGCAGAGCACATTGTTGACCTGGTTATTGTAATCGGAGCGGCCGGTCCCGATAATGACGTCGTCGCGCACGGCCTTGGCTTCCGGCGGAGTGATCTCCGGGTCAGGGTTGGCCATGGCGAAAACGATCGGATCCTTGGCCATCGATTTCAGCATCGAGGCGGTCAGAGCACCTTTGGCTGAAACACCGAAGAAGATGTCGGCGTTCACCATGGCATCATCGAGGGTGCGGGCGTCGGTCTCGGCGGCCAGGCGCTCCTTGTAAGGGTTCATCCCTTCGCTGCGCCCTTTGTAGATAACCCCTTTGGTGTCACAAAGGATGACATTGTTTTTGTCAATGCCCATGGTGACAGCGAGGTTGGCGCAGGCGATGCCTGCTGCTCCGGCACCGTTTATCACGATCCTGGCGTTCTGAATCTTTTTGCCGGTCAGTTCGAGGGCGTTGATCATGCCGGCAGCGGAAATGATGGCGGTACCGTGCTGGTCATCATGGAAGACCGGGATGTTCATGATCTTCTTGAGCTCTTCTTCGATGTAGAAACACTCCGGGCCCTTGATGTCTTCCAGGTTGATGCCGCCAAAGGTCGGCTCAAGCAACTTGACGGTGCGGATGATTTCGTCGGAGTCCTTGGTGTTGAGTTCTATGTCGAACACGTCGACATCCGCGAACGTCTTGAACAGGACACCTTTGCCCTCCATGACCGGTTTACCGGCGAGGGCTCCGATATCGCCAAGGCCGAGCACTGCAGTACCGTTTGATACGACAGCGACCAGGTTGCCTTTTGCGGTATATTTGTAAGCGTCGTCGGGGTTCTTCTCAATTTCCAGGCAAGGCTCAGCAACCCCGGGGCTGTAAGCCAGGGCGAGATCCCTGCTTGTCTCACACGGTTTGGTGGTAATGACTTCGATTTTCCCTTTGCGCCCCATCGAGTGATAATCCAGTGCTTCCTGACGTTTTGACATGTTTTGTGTCCTCTCTGGCTTGTTGCCTGAAGCCAATCGTTGTTCGTGATTTTTGTTTCAATAAAATACATTTAGCGATAATAAAAACCTTAGATAATGCCCATAGACATCCTTTGTCAAGGAAAAACACCTCGAACGACAAGAAAGCCGGGAGTTTATACAGCAATGCTGATGCCAATATCGGGTACAGGAATAAATTGAATTTAGACAACTAACTTATCGCTTTTATCGCGATCGTCAAGATACCTTTCTGCTCCATGTCCCGGTTTGCCGGTTCTATGTGGCTGAAACTGGCCACAGGAGACCGTTATTCAGCGTTTTTTGTCAGAAAGATTGACAGGGCTGTCTCCAGACTATAATTAAGAAGCTTCACGTCTCTGTAAAAAAGTCTTTCAGGTCTGATTCAGGGTTTTTGCTTGATGAACAGCGTGCCAGCTCCGCCGATAAGGATAGGGGTCCTCTCAGACACACATCTTGCCGATTCCGATGAGGCGCGGGTGTTCCTTCTCGACCTGCTGGAGAACGTTCTTGCCCCTGTTGATATGCTTTTGCATGCTGGTGACCTGGTTGCGCCGGAGCTCCTGGATGTTTTTGCTGCTTATCCGCTGCACGCCGTGCGTGGTAATATGGATCCGGCAATCCCGGGCATTCCGCTCAAGAAGACCATTGACGTCGCTGGCTTCACTATTGGGATGATTCACGGTTGGGGCCCGCCTGACAGGATTGAAGACAGGGTTTTTGCTGAATTCGCTTCGACTCCAGTCGATTGCCTGGTCTATGGCCACAGTCACCAGCCTGCCTGTCAGCGGCGCGATGGCATATTGTTCTTCAACCCCGGCAGCGCCACGGACAGACGAGGTATGGCATATCATAGTGTCGGCATTCTGGAGATTGACAACGAGATCCGTGGAACCATCATCCGGATTGATTAA
>JBPPMB010000165.1:0-35381 GCA_051305855.1 Desulfuromonadales bacterium | reverse complement strand
GCGAAAATTTGGATGTTTGAGAACAGATTTTAGCTCATTTGCAGGTTCATAGCCGTAGCTATGGACCAAAAAGGAGCTGAAATATGGGCCAAACAGCCGGATTTGCAGCCGGCTCATGGATAGTCCGACAGGCTGCTAGTGCTTCTCGAGAGAGCGGGTCATCAGAGCCCGATTATAAGCGGCAACGATATCGCGGCGGGAGATGATGCCGATCAGTTTGCGATGCGTCTCACGATCGACCACCGGCAACTGCTCGATATTGCGGTAACCGATCTTGCGCATGGTTTGATCGAGGTCTTCGTCGGCATGGGCGGTAATAACATCTTCCGTCGCCAATTCCTTGACCACCACCAGGTTCATAAGGTCGCGTTCGAACACCACCCCCATGAAATCCTGGACCGAGATGATTCCGGTCAGCTCGCCCCTCACATTGACCAGCGGGAAATTGGTATGCTGGGTTTTTTCAATAAAACGGGCAAACTGGCCGAGCGTCATATGCTCAGGGATCGCCTCCACGTCACGGACCATGACATCACCGACCTGCAGCGATTTCATGATATTGCGCTCTTTGCCCGCCTCCAGGTCAATGCCGGCACGGGAAAGTTCCACCGTTTCCAGGCTGTCCTTCTTGAAGTGCCGGGCAATCGAGGTGCCGATGACACAGGTCAACATGATCGGAACGATGACCTCATAGCTGTCGGTGATCTCAAAAAGAAGGAAGATCGCTGTCATCGGCGAATGGGTCGCTGCAGAGAGAAATGCCCCCATCCCGACCAGGGCGTAGGCCCCCGGGGTAATCCCTGCGGCAGGAAACAGCTGGGCAGCGAGATGGCCGAATGCGCCACCAGAAACCGCACCAAGATAAAGGCAGGGGGCAAATAGCCCACCAGGTAGCCCAGAGCCGAGGGTAATCGAGGTGGCGACAGCCTTGACGACGACCAACCCGGCCAGCAAGTACCAGGTCTCCTTGCCAAAGAGGACGTCCCCCATAAATTCGTAGCCGTTGCCGAAAACTTGGGGGAAACCAAGTCCGATGATGCCGACCAGCAGGCCACCAATGGCCGGCTTGGCCAACCTGTGGATTTTCAGCGCTGTGAAGCGGTCTTTGATCTTGAAATGGATATCAATGAACAGCGCAGCCAGGGCACCGATCAAAAGCCCGAGCAGGACATAGAGGATCAGCTCCCAATAGTTGCGTACCATATAAGCAGGAGCGAGGAGTTCCGGAACGTTACCCAACAGGGCCCGGGAGACAACTGTCGCCATGCCGCTGGCAATAACGATCGAGGTAAAACTGGACAACTCGAAAGAAGCCAGCAGAACAATCTCCTGAGCAAAGAAAACCCCGGCAATCGGCGCATTAAAGGTGGCGGCGACACCGGCGGCAGCACCACAGGCAACCAGGACCTTGAGGCGATCACCACTCATCTTGAAGAGTTGGCCGAACTGGGAGCCGATGGCCCCGCCGATCATGGCGATCGGTCCTTCCTGACCGGCAGAACCACCGGTGCCTATGGTGAGGGCCGCACCAAATCCACGGGTAAAGATCGGTCTCAGCTGGAGCTTGGCACCACGCAGGTTGACTCTTTCGAGAAAACCGGAGAAACCACCCTTAAGGTCCTTGCCGAACCAGTACCAGAGCGGGATGACCAACAGTCCGCCAATCATCGGGCAGAGCACCACTGCCAGGCGCGCCAGGCTCCATTCGTCCATGGAGTAGCCAAACAGCTGCTCGCTCTGCTCAAAAACCAACCAATGGACAAATTCTATCGTCTTTCGGAATGCGTAGTTGCCCAGGCCGCCAAGCAGGCCGATGATGACGGCCAGAATGATCAGGAAGGTGTTTTCGCTGAGGCGGAAGGAACGCTGTACTGAAACGAAAGCGAGGCGAAAACGTTCGAATAATTTATTCTTTAAAAAAAATCGTGAATACATAATATCTACAATATCAAAGACTTAAAAGCCGTTTGGCCATACCATATTTACAATAAATAAATGCAGCAACCGTAACTTCCGGAGCGTTTTTCATCCTAGTGTTTATGAGCTTCACCCGCAAGCGAAAATGAAGCATGCCCCCCCTCAAAGGTCAACGACCCTGAAGGTCTGAGCGCAGAGAGGGGCACATTGAAGAGCATGGTCAACCTTACCGGAAACCTCTCTCAGCAGACAAGAACTTTGATAATCACGAGCAATACAGGCGAACCGATCTCAAAAGCAGTGCCGGATGCTCCACCCTTGATCGGTAGCGCGATTTTCTTATTTAGTTTTCGTCCGGAAACGGCCCTTTTCCGCAATCTCTGCGTCAATCGGCGGATTTGATTGTGCGGCGTAAAGTACTACGCCTCCGCTCAAATCCTTGATTTCCTTGACATTGCAAAAAATTGCTCGTTTCCAGATCGAAAACTTCAGTCGTGCCATCCGGAGTTTCCGGATGGACACTATTTAACCATCAGACCCGATTCTAAGGACTTTGGCCCCGCGGATCTTGCGCTCTTTCAGCTCCCGCAGGGCGCGGTTGGCATCTGCCAGAGGGAATTCTTCAATCGTCGGATGAAGAGGAATTTCAGCGGCCAGGGCAAGAAACCCGCGGACATCCGCACGAGTGACATTGGCCACGCTCTGTATGGTTTTCTCCAGCCAGAGATCACGCGGATAGTCAATCCCGGCCAACAGGTTGCGGTCGTTGTTTTCTTTGCGAATTGCATTGATCACAAGCCGACCGCCAGGCTCAAGCAGTCGCAGGGCGTTGATGACCGGCTTCCAGGCCGGGGTGGTGTCGATGATCGCCTGCAGCAACTCCGGGGGCTGCTCGCTGCTTTCTCCAGCCCATGCTGCCCCGAGTTCGCGAGCGAAGTGTCGCTCTATACTGCTGCGCGCAAAAACATAAACAGGCAGTTCGGGATAAAGATGGCGGACAAGCGTCAGCACCAGATGGGCTGAGGCTCCGAAACCGGTCAGGCCGAGAGGTGCTCCCGGCTGCAGCTGCGCAAGCCGTAAGGAACGATAGCCGATGGCTCCGGCGCAGAGTAACGGAGCGGCTTCAGCAGCGGTAAATATTGCCGGGATCGGGTGCACAAAAGCCGCCGGTACTACCATGAACTCGGCATAACCGCCATCAACATCGCGGCCCGTGGCACGGTACCCGGGGCAGAGGTTCTCACGGTCCGTGCGACACCATTTACATTGGCCGCAGGCGGAATAAATCCAGGCGACCCCGACCCGTTCCCCGAGCAGCCTGTCGCTGACCTTTGGTCCGAGTTTGTCGATTTGGCCGACCACCTGGTGACCGGGAATAACCGGCAGGCGGGGTGGCGGGGTCCGACCCTCAATCTCATCGAGTTCGGTGTGGCAGACGCCACAGGTTGTCACCTTGATCCGTATCTCACCAGGGCCCGGTTCTGGAATGGCGCATTCCACCAGGTGCAAGGGGTCCGGATCCACTCGCAGGTCGTCTAATTTTCTCAGCGACATGGCTTGCATAAACCCGCTCAAAGATCCTCCATAAACGTTTTGGTCCTGGTCGCAGTGGTGCGGGTTGAGTATTGCAATTCAGCTTGGCAAGGCCGTTTCTTCGACTATACTTGCCATGAGAATGTTCCGGTTAGGACCGCCGAGCAAATTTTCGGGGAGGCACATAATGGCGGAAGATTTCATGCAACGGATCAGAAGAACAGATCAAAAGATCCGTATTTGGATGAAGCAGTTCGGCATCCTCTCACTTCGCATCAGCCTGGGAGTTATCTTCTTCTGGTTCGGTCTATTGAAGTATTTTCCCGATATGAGCCCGGCTGAGGATTTGGCGCAGCAGACATTTGCGATATTGACTTTTGGTTTGATCCCGCAAAATTTGGCTATCAAAATCCTGGCGACCTGGGAATGTGCAATCGGTCTAGGACTGTTAATGGGCAAATTTATGCGAGTGGTCCTCCTTTTGCTGGCTTTGCAGATGGTGGGCGCAATGTCTCCCCTATTGCTGTTTCCAGAAAAAGTTTTTGTGTTGATACCTTGGGTTCCAACCCTTGAAGGGCAATATATCATCAAGAATATAGTGTTGATCAGTGCAGCAATTGTCCTTGGCTCCAAGGTAGATAAACTGCCGGTAAGTGATGAAAATTCCGGTCCGTGAAATCAATCGCTACTCCACGGTAACGCTTTTGGCGAGATTCCGCGGCTGATCGACATCCGTCCCCTTGAGAACGGCGATATGATAGGCCAGGAGTTGCAGAGGTATCGACGTCAGGACCGGCATCAGGTCATCGACCGTCTGCGGCACAACCAGGACGATTTCCGCTTTGTCCGCAAGCCCGGTCGCAGCCTGATCGGTCACCGCCAGCACGCGACCACCGCGCGCCTGGACCTCTTCCATGTTGGCGGCCACCTTCTCGAAAGTTTCATTGTGCGGCGCAATCACCACCACCGGTAGCTGCTCATCGATCAGGGCAATCGGGCCATGCTTCATTTCACCAGCGGGGTAGCCTTCGGCATGAATGTAGGAAATTTCCTTGAGCTTGAGCGCGCCCTCCAGAGCTATCGGGTACTGGTTGCCGCGCCCGAGATAAAGGAAATCGCGGGCATGCATCAGGCTTTGGGCTGCCTGCTCGATCGTATCGTCCAGTTTCAGGCACTCTTCGATCTTGCGCGGCAGATTGACCAGTGCGTCCAGCATGATGCGGCGAGTCCCCTGATCGAGGTTGCCGCGCAGACGGCCGAGATAGAGAACAAAGAGGTAGAGCGCCACCAGCTGGGTAGTAAAGGCCTTGGTGGAGGCAACCCCGATTTCCGGCCCGGCATGGGTGTAGATTACGCCGTCACTTTCGCGGGCGATGGAGGATTCGACCACGTTGCATATGGCCAGCACCTTGCCGCCTTTACCATGGGTTTCACGCAATGCCGCCAGGGTGTCTGCCGTCTCGCCGCTCTGGCTGATCAGCAGCGTCAAGGTCTTTGCAGTAACCAGCGGGTCGCGGTAACGGAATTCGCTGGCAATGTCCACTTCGACCGGAATCCGGGCGTGTTTCTCGATCAGGAATTTTCCAACCAGAGCGGCATGCCAGGAGGTGCCACAGGCAACGATATAGATGCGTTCCAGATCATTGAGAAAAGTATCATCGAGGCCGAGATCCTCCAGAAAAACTTCAGCACGTTCTTCTCGAATCCTCCCGGCTATCGTATCGGCAATCGCCCGTGGCTGTTCGTAAATCTCCTTGAGCATAAAGTGCCGGTAGCCGTCCTTCTCGGCCATGACCGGACTCCAGGTTATCGTCTTCGGAGGCCTTTCAACCGGAGCCCCGGCCAAAGTTGTAATCACCATGGTTTCAGCGGTAAAAACCACCAGTTCGCCGTCTTCCAGAAAAACCATTTCCCGGGTGTGGGAGAGCATAGCAGGGATATCGGAGGCAACGAAAAACTCCCCCTGACCCTGGCCGACAACCAGCGGTGAGCCCTGCTTGGCCGCAATCAGCTTGTCCGGCTCCTTTTCACAGAGGATCGCTACCGCGTAAGCACCGCGCACGTCACCAAGGGCTTTGCGCACGGACTCCTCGAAGTCGCCACACACCTTGTAATGCTCTTCGACCAGGTGGGCAATGATCTCCGTATCGGTATCCGAGTTGAAGTTATGCCCCAGCTCACGCAGACTTGTTTTAAGGTCAAGATAGTTTTCAATGATGCCGTTGTGCACCACCACGAAACCACCGGCGTTGTGAGGGTGGGCATTGATTTCCGAGGGGCGGCCGTGGGTCGCCCAGCGGGTATGGCCGATGCCTATCTGGCCGATCAAGGGCCGCTCAAGCAGAACCTTTTCCAGGTTGACCAGCTTGCCCTGAGCACGACGGATATTGACCTGCCCTTGATCAAGGGTCGCGATCCCGGCGGAATCATAACCCCGGTACTCAAGTTTGCGCAGGCCATCCAGAACGATTGGGGTTGCTTGCTGGGGTCCGATATAACCGACGATGCCGCACATAAAGACCTCGATAGTAAAAAGTTAAAGGTGAAAATCTAAAGGTTAACGCGTGACGCCGTGATCACTTTTTTTCCTGCTTTTGACGTTTCTGCCGGTTTCGTTCCGCCCAGCCGGCGATGTTCTTCTGCTCAGTCCGGGCAATCGCCAGGGCATCAGCCGGGACATCCATGGTAATCGTCGAACCGGCAGCGATCAGACTGCCGCGACCGATGGTAACCGGGGCGATGAACTGGGTGTCGCTGCCGACAAAGACATCGTCTTCGATGGTCGTCTGGTACTTGTTGACGCCGTCGTAATTGCAGGTAATGGTGCCGCAGCCGATATTAACGTTTTTGCCAAGGACGGCATCGCCGATATAGGTCAGGTGGCTGGCCTGTGATTTCTCGCCGATCACGGCCTTCTTGGTTTCGACGAAATTGCCTATTTTGTTGTTGCCGGCCAGCACTGTTCCCGGCCGCAGGTGTGCCATTGGCCCTACGATACAAGCTTCACCTATAATCGATGCACTCAATACGGAGCCAGGCTTCAGATGCACCCGGTCACCGATGGTACAGTCGGTGACTATGACCCCCGGCTCGATTTCGCAGCCGCTTCCGATGGTTGTCATCCCCCGCAGGTGAACACCTGGGTGAACCAGGGTATCGGCACCGATAACAACGTCCGGATCGATATAGGTCGTGCGCGGATCTATCAGTGTCACGCCGGCGCGCTGTTGCCTTTCATTGATGCGCTGGCGCATCAGGGTAGCAGCCTGGGCCAGTTGAACCCGGTCATTAATGCCCATTGCCTCTTCCGCATTTGCAACCGGCAGGGCTTCAACCCGTTCCCCGGCCTGGCGGGCGGCAGCCACGACATCGGTAAGATAGTATTCCCCCTGGGCATTGCTGTTACCCAGCTGTCGTAACAAGCTGAAGACCTCCGGCGACCTGAAAAGATAGATTCCGGTATTGATCTCGTTAACCTGGCGTTCCTTGGCGGACGCATCTTTTTCTTCGATAATCCGCTCGACCCCATCGGGTCCACGAATAATCCGTCCATAGCCGGTCGGATTGGACATCTGTGCAGTCAAAATGGAAATGCAGGCCGAGCTTTGACGATGATGAGCCAAAAGCTCCTGCAAAGTGGTGCTGCGCAGCAAAGGGACGTCGCCACAGAGCAGCAGGAGATCTCCCGTGAAGTCTTTAAGCGAGCTCTCGGCGCACTGCAGAGCATGGCCAGTGCCTAATTGTTCCGCCTGCAGGACAAATGTCAAATTTTCGTTTACCAGAGCAGCACAAACCCGATCGGCACCGTGGCCGATAACCGCCACGATCGGTGCTGCATCAAGCGCCCTGGCGGTCCGGGCAACGTGACTCAACATCGGCTTGCCTGCCACCCCATGAAGGACCTTGGGCAGAGCCGATTTCATCCGGGTTCCCTGGCCGGCAGCCAGGATCACTGCGGCTAAATTTCTTGGCATATATTTCCTCCTTGGTTTCAACGGATCATTATTTCTAAATGACCAGCAAAGGTCAAGCTATGACCGAGTGAAAGCCGCAGAAAAGCTTGCGATGCCTGGTTATTTAACCTGTTCAGGTTTCCCTTTGCCATCCAACCGATGCTTCAGTATATTAAAGTGTATTTGTCACTGGTTTTCGTCCGGAAACGGCGAGAAGTTAAACGACAAGGTTGGGCGCAGGCAATGGCTACAACCCGCGGACACTCGCTGATGTGCTGAATAGTTACGTGTACTTTTTCTAAGGATACACAGGAAAAATGGGAAGTCGCGGGCAAATCACAGCGCTGTTGAACCAGCTTGAGAAAGATCTCAAAGATCTTGAAATCACTTACGAGCAATATTTCCTAGGTATGGAAAAACGCTTACCCGAACAACTGCGCCAGAAGCTTGCCCTGCGCATGCGCAAGATGGTCACTCTCTACATACCGCAGACCGACCTGCGCTTCCGGTTGCAGAGCATTACCAGTCGTTTCAACAGCTACTGCGGCTACTGGGATCGCACCCAGCGCCTGATCGATGAAGGGAAATACCAACGTCACACATCACGCATCCAGCGCTCTGGATATACGCCGCCAGCGGAACTTGCTGTTGACGCCAAACCTTCTGCTGATCCTCTAGACCATCTTTACAAGGAACTTGTCGCCGCACACCAGAGATGCCAGCTTCCCCCACCCAACAGAGATCAGGTTGCTCGTTTCCTGGCCAGGCAGGAAGAAGTCATCAAAATGCGCTTTGGTGACAATCCGGTCGATTTTGTCGTTGTCACCGAGGATTGCAAGCCGAAGATCAAGATACGTGTCAAGCGCTGATAAGATCAAAAGGGCAGCTCTGCTGGGTTGCAACTTTTTCAGAAACTCGACAACCGTTGCTCCAGCAGCCTGTGCGAGCCATCGCGGTTAACGCGATAAAGAACAAGCAAGATGCGATAGCTTATGGGTTACGGGGTTCTGGCTATCTCCTGATGCATTGTCCAACAAGTGAGTCAAGCAATGACCGATCAACGCAGCAAAACAGCTCTGGTTCTGGCCGGTGGCGGCATTATGGGTGCTGCTTATGAGATCGGCTGCCTTGCCGCATTTGATCAGCTCTTCTGTCCGGGATTTTCCACCCGCCGTTTCGACACCTACATCGGCATCAGCGCCGGCTCTGTGATCGCCGCCCTGATGGCAAACCGCATCGATCCTGGCGGGTTGTTCAAAACCATTTCCCGCAATGAAAGGACTGTTTTCAACTGGCGACGCCGGGATATCTATCGTTTTGACTGGTGGCCAGTCATCCGTTCCCTGAGCCGCCTGCCGCACAACCTGTTGCGTATCCGCCAACACTATCGTAAGAACAACTGGCAATTCAGCCTGAGAGATCTGCCTCATCTTCTCCATGAGCAGTTCCCTGCGGGACTTTTTTCCCTGGCACCCATGCAGTCATATCTCTGCGAGTCTTTTTACAACGAGGGCATTTGCGACGATTTCAGCCGCCTCAGCTGTGAATTGTTTATTCCCGCCTACGACCTGGATACCGGCGAAAGAATCGTCTTCGGCACAACAGAACACCAGGACCTGCATATCTGCCAGGCCATCACGGCTTCCAGTGCCATCCCTTTCTTCTTCCAGCCCCACCGGATTGGCCGGAATGCGTATATCGACGGTTCCACCGGCCGGGTCACGCATATTGATATCGCCATCGAGAATGGTGCGCGACTGATTGTACTGATCAATCCACAGATACCCTTCTGCAACGATCCGGAGATCACATGCCTTCCTTCACTCTCCTTTGGGAAATGCTCGCAGATTGACGAACTGGGCATCCTCTTCACCTGGGAACAGGCAAGGCGGATCGAGTCCCGGGAAAAACTGATCCTGGCTCTGGATTATTACCGTCAGACCCACCCGGAGGTTGATATCCTGCTTTTTGAACCGGGCAACGATGAGGCGCTGCTTTTTTTCCAGGGACCGATGTCGATTGCCGCACGCAACCAGGTCATGCATTACGGCTACCACTCCACCCTTTCTGAAATGAAGAGTAACTATCAGGAACTGGCTGGGATATTTTCCAGACATGGCATTCAGACCACAGAAAAGAATCTTGACAAAGCCCCTCCGGAATAACCAGTTTACTGCGCACGCAGGCTGGCTTATTTTTATCTGGTTAAAGGTCCATAACAACTATTCACCACCTTTGCAGGAGCGGCTTCAGCCGCGAACAATCGTGCCTGAAGACGACTCCTGCAGCGTCATTCCGGCATGGCTTTAAGCCGGAATCCAGATTTTGCAGAGTTAAAAGCCTGGATCCCCGACAAAACCACTCGGGGATGACGACCCTTGGACAACAGGTGAATAGTTACAAAGATCCATAGTTTTTCGCCGTTGTTGACGAAGCTGAAACGAGTCGGTAGAGTTAACTCACCACGAGTGCTTATGAAAATTGTATTCTGTACCCTCCATGTCCGCCGCTCCACTCAGGCTGTTCCACTTGCGGCCGGTTGCCTGGCAGCGGCTCTGCCGTCCGACTTGCGAAAATCCAGTGCCCTGATCGACTTTTTTCCGGATCAGACTGACCAGCAGATCCTCTCCGCAATCCTGGCTTCTGAGCCGGATGTTGTCATCTTTCCGGTTTACGTCTGGAACCGTCAACGCATCATCAGTCTTGTCAGGCAACTATTCCAGGTGAACAAGCAGCTTTACCTGATTGCCGGTGGCCCGGAAGCAACTGGCGACCCGTCCAGTCTGGCATCTGCGGCGCCCTGGTCGGCCCTGGTCCACGGTGAGGGCGAGACCACACTTGCCGGACTGCTTGCCGCATTGGCAGGAGGGCTTCCGGACCAGCCATTACCGGGGGTTACACTCATGCTGGAGGGAGGATCATTATCAGGCGCAGGTCATTGTTCGCACGACCTCAACAGTGCTCTTTCACCATGGCTTGCCGGCGTACTCGAACCTGAACCATCAGGCGGTGTTCTCTGGGAAGTTGCCCGAGGCTGTGCCTTCTCCTGTGATTACTGTTTCGAAGCACGTGGCCATGCTGGTGTCCGTTACGTCAACCGGCAACGCCTGGAAAATGAACTCGAACTGTTTACCAGATCTGGAATCAGCCAGGTCTGGATTCTGGACTCAACCTTCAACTACCCCCCGGAGCGCGGCGTTGCCCTTCTGGAGCTGCTCCTTGAGCATGCACCCCATCTTCATTATCACCTGGAGGCCAAGGCCGATTTCATTGACCGGCATACTGCCCGCCTGCTGGGGGAATTGAATTGTTCTGTGCAACTGGGGCTGCAGTCCATTCACGAACAGGTGCTCAAAGCCATCCACCGGCCGCTTGATCTGGATGTCCTCGCAGAAAAAGTCCATCTCCTTGAAGCTGAAGGGGTGGTTTACGGGTTCGACCTGATTTACGGACTTCCGCAGGACAGCTACGCTGGTTTCAAGAACAGCCTGGACACGGTATTAGGTTTCTCACCGAACCATGTCCACATCTTCCCATTGGCGGTGCTCCCTGGAACCCGGCTGGCCCAGCAACGCGACCGTTACCGGATTGAGGCACAGCAAGAGCCTCCCTATGAGTTGCTTTCGTCGGCAAGCTGGTCCGTTGATGAGATGGAACGCTGTCGACGTCTGGCTGCCACAGTCGACCTCTTTTACAACACCGGCCGCGCTGTGGCCTTCTTCCCCACCATCCTGCAAGCCTTGCAGATCCTGCCGAGTGCACTCTTTGAAGACTTTTCTTGCTGGGCTCAGCAACAGCAGGGGATCGATAGCGAAAAGCTGCTGGCCCCCTGCAACTGGACTGCGGATGACGTCTATCACATGCTCCAGGATTACCTCTGCCAGCAACTACAGAAAACCGGTCAAGGTCACCTGGTCAGCATATTTCTTGACCTGCTCTGCTACCACTTTCACTATGCAGAGACCCTGCTCGGAGAAGAGCTAATGCCTCCCCTGAATGAGACATTTCTGCAGACAAACCTGTGGGAGACACCCTTACAGCGCTCAGACAAGTTTCGACTGGTCACCTTTTCCTATGAAATTCTGAATTTGCTGGAAATGGAAGAGATGCAACTGGAAGAGATTACCAGTCTCTTTCGACCGGTTGGCTCCGTCGCACTCTTCATGAGACGCGACAATGAAGTCTTCTGTGAATCGCTAAGCGATGAGATGCTACGGCTGCTGAAACAGAGCAATGGAAGCATCAGCCCGAAAGACATTTTCGCCGGCAGCCTGTCACAGGCCACCGGCACGGAACTGGTGCAATTCGCAGCCAGTGAGGGGCTGCTGCTCCCTGTACAGGGAGCAGCGACTTAAAGCAAAAAGACCCTGCCAGAGCAGGGTCTTTTATGGAGTTAGTTTTACTGGGAAACTGAAATCAGGCGACTTCCTTCATCCGCTCAACATATCGAGGACGTTCCACAATAAAGGACTTAATCTCACGGATATCGGGGACACGCCCGGCAATACGCACGACGTCATCGATCAGCAGTGCGGGAGCGACGTAAACGCGATTATCAACCAACTTGCGGCGGTCACAGAAGAGATGGACTTCGGCACGCACATCCATCTCATACAGGGCTTGACGAACATTGGCAAGGAGATGCTCGCCGCGCTGTCCGCCTTCCGGTTTACAGAGAATATCAATACGCATAGTCAAATCCTTTCTGTTAATTATGACCTTTCCAGTCAATTATATTATTCTAAACAAAAAAGGCAAGCATTTTATGCTTGCCTGTATGAATTTTTAACAGCTGTTATGGTGAGAGTCACCGCGGCGGCTGGTTACTGCCATAAACAATGCGCAATGCGTGTTTGCTACGTGCCACCAGGCGAACCGGGTTAAGCGGTTTGGTCATGAAGTCGAAACAACCCATCTCAAGCAGCACGGCCTCCTCTTCTGCCGTAGAGGTTGTCGAGATGGCAACCAGTGGGGTGTGCTGGAGGTTTACGTTGCCTTTGATCGCACGGACCATGTCTTTACCGTCCATCCCTGTCTGCTTCTTGACAATGTCGGCGATAATCAGATGCGGCTTTTTCTGCAAGGCGACCTTGAGGCCTTCTGCACAGTTAGAGGCTTCAAGCAGAGCGTAGCCTTCCCGTTTCAGAACGGCCACTATTTCAGAGCGGTCCCGGTCCTCGCCATCAATAACCAAGACCGTCCATAAATCATCAGCAGTCCATAAATCTTCACCATTTCGGTGCGGTTCAGGGGTGCGTGCAGCGGTTTCTTCATAGTCACGTTCAATGACCTCATCCGCAAAGACCGGTGTATAGGTTGATTCATAGATATTAAAATAGTGGCGCCCGACCGCAGCATGAATCTCTGCAGGAGTGGTTATGCAAGAGATAACGCGCAGACCTTTTTTGTAGGCGAAATCATCGATCGTCTCTACGTCGAGCGGGTTGACCATCGCCAGGTAAAGGGTTTTCCCCTCCTTCTTCAACGGGAAGACCAGCTTGGTCATGGCTGTACCACCATCGCAGAGGTCTAGCAATTCCTGGCTGAAACTCGCCTTGGCAATATTAGCGACGGTCTTCAGACCAAACTGGCGAGCCAGAACCGCAGCGATATCACGCTCGGTAATCACGCCCATCTCCTCGAGAATCTGGCCAAGACGACGCCCGGTCCCCTTCTGCTTAAAAAGGGCGCTCTCTATCTGGCGTACATCTACAACCTTTGCCTCAACCAGAATTTCGCCGAATTTCTTACGTCTAGACATAGGCCCTCTGCTTATTGAAGATTTACCATTGACGACACCAACTGTCGGATATTAACAACTTTCTGCGTGAAATCCAAGCCTTTCAATAAAATTCCTGGCCACGAGAGACAGCATCTTATTCCACAGCCGGTTCCGGGGGTGTAAACGCTTCGAAACTGACTGCCAGGGCACCACGATCTTCATCGACTTTTACAGAACCACCTTCCTGAACCTCCGAAGCAATGATGGCGCGCCCGATCTTGCTCTCCAGGTGATGTTGCAGGTAGCGCTTAAGCGGTCTGGCACCATAGACGGGATCGTAAGCTGCTTTTGCGACAAAGCTGCGCGCTGCCTGCGTCAGTTCGAGGTGCAACCCGCGCGCAGCGAGGCGTTGACGCAGCTCTGCAACCTGCAAGTCGACGATCTGCTCGGTTTCCAGCAGAGTCAAGGGTTTGAACAGCACAATATCATCAACCCGGTTGAGGAATTCCGGGCGAAAGCCTGATCGCAGTTCACGCATCACCATCTCGCGAGCCCCGTCTCTGATCACACCCTCTTCAGTCACCCCTTCGATGAGATTTTGTGAACCGATATTGGACGTCATGATCACCACAGTATTTTTAAAATCGACCGTGCGGCCATGGCTGTCGGTGATACGTCCATCATCGAGGACCTGCAAGAGCACATTGAAAACATCCGGATGGGCCTTTTCAATCTCATCGAACAGCACCACGCTGTAGGGATGGCGGCGGACGGCCTCGGAGAGCTGGCCGCCCTCCTCGAAGCCTATATAACCGGGTGGTGCACCGATCAGGCGACTGACCGTATGCTTCTCCATATACTCAGACATGTCAATCCTCACCATGTTCGCCTCACTGTCGAACAGGGCTTCGGCGAGAGTTCGTGCCAGTTCGGTTTTACCGACCCCGGTTGGGCCAAGGAAAATAAACGAGCCGATCGGACGCCGGGGGTCCTTGATCCCGGCCCGGGCTCGGATCACGGCATCGGCAACCAATTGCACTGCTTCATCCTGGCCGACCACGCGTCGATGCAGAAGCTGGTCGAGTTTCAACAACTTTTCCTTCTCCCCTTCGACCAGGCGGGTCACGGGAATGCCGGTCCAGAGGGCGACGATGCCAGCGATCTCGTCTTCAGTCACCTCCTCGCGCAGCAGGCGTGTCCCCTCGCCCTCATCCCGAAGCTTCCTCTCAGCTTGATGCAGTTGCTGCTCCAGCTCTGGCAGCCGG
This sequence comes from Desulfuromonadales bacterium, assembly GCA_051305855.1. GTDB lineage: Bacteria > Desulfobacterota > Desulfuromonadia > Desulfuromonadales > BM103 > M0040. The sequence continues at coordinate 20,991 of JBPPMB010000165.1, read as the reverse complement.
CCATGTTTGAGCTCTGCCGCCCGGTTCAGATCGTATGCCCGTTCGGCTATCTCAATCTGCTGGCGGGTTTTTTCAATCTCCTCGCGCAAAGACTGAAGTTTTTTAATCCCCTGTTTTTCGGTCTCCCACTGCGCTTTGTAGGTATCAGCCTGATGACGCAGGTCAGCCAGTTCTTTGCGCAAATGTTCAAGACGCATCTGGCTCGCTTTGTCCTTCTCCTTTTTCAAGGCAGCTTCCTCAATCTCCAATTGCATTACCCGCCGCGTTACTTCATCAAGATCGGCTGGCAAAGAATCAATTTCGGTGCGAATCATGGCACAGGCCTCATCGACCAGATCAATCGCCTTGTCTGGCAGGAAACGATCTGAGATATAGCGATGACTCAAGGTGGCCGCAGCCACCAGCGAATTATCAAGGATGCGTACGCCATGATGAACTTCGAAGCGCTCTTTCAGGCCGCGCAGGATGCTGATGGTATCTTCGACCGTCGGTTGCTCGACCAGAACCGGCTGAAATCGCCGTTCCAGAGCCGCGTCCTTTTCAATATACTGACGATACTCATCGAGGGTCGTGGCGCCAAGGCAGTGCAGCTCTCCGCGCGCCAGCATCGGTTTCAGCATATTGCCAGCATCAATGGCCCCCTCTGCCTTGCCGGTACCGACGATGGTATGCAGTTCATCAATGAAGAGCAGAATCCGACCTTCGCTTTGGCGAATCTCGTTAAGAACGGCTTTAAGTCGCTCTTCGAATTCACCACGATACTTGGCCCCGGCAAGCAATGACCCCATATCGAGGGCAAAAATGGTTTTGTCTTTGAGGCCCTCTGGCACGTCACCACGTACAATGCGTTGTGCCAGACCTTCGACGATTGCTGTCTTGCCAACCCCTGGCTCACCAATCAGGACCGGATTATTCTTGGTTTTACGGGAGAGGATGCGGATCACTCGCCGGATCTCGCCATCCCTGCCGATCACCGGATCGAGCTTCCCCTTCTTGACCTCTTTAACCAGATCACGGCCATATTTCTCAAGCGCTTCATAGGTCCCTTCAGGGTCAGCACTGGTCACTCTTTGATGTCCGCGCACAGCGGTCAACGTCTGGAGCAGACGGTCACGGCTCAGGTTGAATTGCTGCAAGACCCTGCCCACAGCCGTTTTACTGCCTTCATCAGTCATCACCAGCAGCAAGTGCTCTACGCTGACGAAATCGTCCTTGAGCCGTTTCGCCTCGAACTCGGCCTTGGCCAGCAGTTGGTTGAAGCGTTGCGTGACATAGATCTTGCCAGCCTCAGCACCAGGGCCAGAAACTACAGGTAAACGCTGCAGTTCCGAGCGAACAGCCGCAACCACGGCCCTGGGATCGATATCAAGCCGCTCGATAAGTCGGGAGACAAGTCCACCCTCCTGCTCCAGAAGAGCCAAAAGCAGGTGTTCAACGTCAACTTCGACATGGCCGAAACGAACCGCCAGGCTCTGGGCCGACTGGATCGCTTCCTGGGTTTTCTGGGTCATACGGTTCATATCCATAAGAATCTCCTAAAGAATCTGCTGCGCGACTTGTCTGAAGTTTATCCCACTCCAGCGATAATGCATCTGTGCAGGAATGACCGGGGTGCATAATCACCTGAATCCGTGAGACGTGAGGCGTAAGGGGTCAAGTGAGTGGCCATCAAAACTCACTGATTCAGGAATCACAAAGGCGGGATCAATGTAGTGACTCTGCAGAGCCGTTTCAAGAACGGTCATGTAAAAAAGCACACCATGTCGTGCAGAGTCCTCGTAACATGCTATAAATGTAGATTATTATTGATTTCTACAGGAGACAGCGAATATGCGATCCCGCAACAAAATTCTGGATTTTCAGTTCACAGAAGTACTTGACATCAAAACCCGCGAATTGATTCGGGTTGCCTGTGCCGTGGCCGTCAACTGCCCCGACTGACTCACCAAGCACTTCGCGGTCGCGAAGAAAGCAGGCGCCACAGAGGAGGAACTGCGCGAAGCAATGGCGTATGGAATTATTGCACCATCGGGACGCGCGAAAAACTTCGTCAAGAGCATGCAGGCGGAACTCAATATCGACGAATAGTTTGCCGCAGGCACATCCTGCTTTCCAGAATGGTCCGGCATCACTATAATGCCTCTCCATCATGGATAAATTTCTCTCAACAAAATCTCAAGCCAGGCTGCGCCAGGAGATTCTAGACTCGGGCGGTAACGAAGTCTTCTGCATCGGCCATACCGATGCAGAACAGATCGTCACCGACCTGGAAATCCTAGCCCGTGGCAACCGCGCAGCAGTTCCCGCGATCCTCCAGGCTTGCAGGCCCGGCGATGTTATTATTCATAACCATCCGAGCGGCCGTCTCGAACCTTCCGAACCAGACCTTGCTATCGCCGGCAACCTCGGCTCTCTGGGGGTAGGCTTCTACATCGTCGACAACCAGGTCAGGAATATCTACCGGGTGGTCGAAGCGTTTAAATCACCGCAAAACACCACGCTTGCCTATGAACAAGTCACAGCCCTGTTGGGTCCAGGCGGAAATATCTGTCAGAACCTGCCCGGATTCGAAGATCGACCCGAGCAGCTGCGTATGGCATTCGCGGTCACCGAAGCGCTCAACCGCCACAACATAGCCCTGATTGAAGCCGGCACCGGCACCGGCAAAAGCCTCGCCTACCTGGTCCCGGCCATCCTCTGGAGTCTTGCCAACCGTGAACGACTGGTCGTCTCCACCAACACGATCAATCTGCAGGAACAGCTGATCCGCAAAGATCTGCCATTCCTGCAAAGGGCCACAGGTCTGGAGTTTCAGGTAGAGTTGGTCAAAGGGCGTTCAAACTACCTGTGTAAACGCCGGCTGGAGACTGCCGCAGCCGAACCTGGACTGTTTGACACCGAGCATACCGGCGAGCTGCAGGCACTGCGCGAATGGGTGGAACAAACCAATGATGGCTCTCGCGAAGACCTTTCTTTTCTCCCTCATGGCACCCTCTGGGACGAAGTCTGCTGCGAAGCGGATCAATGCAGTCGCAGCCAGTGCCCGTACTTTAACGGCTGTTTCTTTCACCAGGCCAGGCGGCGGGCCGCTCGTGCCGACATCCTGGTCGTGAATCACGCCCTGCTCCTGGCGGACCTGTCTTTACGTCAGCAGACGGAAAACTATTCGGCTGTGGCGGTGCTTCCACCCTTTTCCAGGCTGGTTATCGACGAGGCGCATCACCTGGAGGAAGTCGCAACCCGTTACTTCAGCACCCAGGTCACCCGTTTCTCCTTCGCCCGCACCCTCAACCGGCTGCGCCACCCGCGCAAGCCGCAACGCGGCCTCTTGCCGCGTCTGCTCGTTCAGCTCGGCCAATCCCTTGATGACTGCCAGGATGCGCTTTACCGGGATTTGCACGAACGCATTGAAACCCTCATCAGCCAACACCAGGAACTGCTTGACAGGTCCATAGCCGAACTTGAGCAGGTCGGCCTGGATTTATCAGAAGCCCTCGGCACGAAAGTTCGATCCGGAGAAGAGATCCGCCAAAGACTGATACCTGCATTCGTAGAGAAGCCCGCCTGGGAGAAAGCAGAAGGCATTCTGTGCAGCCTGTCCCGAACGACCAGCAGGTTTGGTGATGCCTTGCGGGAGCTTCTGAAAACCTTGCGCAAGTTGCCCGACGACGCGGCCGACGCGACACGCTCGCTCTGTACCGACCTGGCCGGAATCAGTATGCGGCTTCAGGCTATAGCCGAACATTTGCAAGTCTTCGTTGCCAATGTCCCGGGTTCATGCGCGTGGTTTGAAATCACCAGGGGACGCATCGGTCGCAGCGAAGGGATTATCACCCGTCTCTGCACGGCCCCGCTGGTGGTTGCACCGCTCTTGCGCGAGACGCTGATGGAACGCATGCAGACCGTCGTGATGACGAGTGCCACCTTGACCGTGGCCGGCCGTTTCGATTATCTGCGTCAACGCATCGGCCTTAACGATCTGGAACCCGGTCGCCTCGCCGAGCTCCTGCTTGCCTCACCCTTCGATTTCTCAAGGCAAGCCCTGCTGGCAGTGCCTACTGACATTCCTGAACCTGGCCGTCCTGGATATGCCGAAGCCGTCCGTGACATGACCGAACAGGCCCTGCTTGCTGCTGACGGCCGCAGCTTTGTGCTCTTTACCGCCTACAGTCTTTTACGCCGTATTCATAGCGAATTATCACCGGGACTATCAGCGCGCGGCTTTCAGGTTCTGCGCCAGGGCGAAGCAACCCGCCACGACCTGCTGCAGAGATTCAGTCAGGATCCAACCAGCATCCTGTTTGCCACTGATTCTTTCTGGGAGGGCGTTGATGTCCCCGGGCGATCATTGGAGCAGGTCATCATTGCCCGACTGCCGTTCAAAGTCCCCACGGAACCGGTGCTTGAAGCACGCGCCGAGGCGATTACCCGGGCAGGTGGCGATCCGTTTATGGATTACACGGTTCCCCAAGCCGTGATTCGCTTCCGGCAGGGATTTGGTCGCCTGATTCGTCATCGAACGGATCGGGGGGTCGTCCTGATTCTTGACAGCCGGGTCGTCAGACGCGGCTACGGCCGCCTGTTCCTTAATTCATTGCCCGACGTGCCGGTATCGACCCTGCCGCAAGCAGAACTGATTCAGGCGATCAGGACTTTCTTCCGTAACGTAGAGCCGGGCGCCAACCGGTAGAGATTCGCCATTCGAAACAACAAAGCGTTGACAAGCCCAAGCGCCTGTGATAACAGACGAGATCTCTTTTACGTCAGGGAGCGGTCCATGTTCAAGGCGACAACCAACATCACAGCGGCACGGACAGCCCGAGCTAACAGCGCGGCAGCTGCGGCGGCCGCTTGCCAGGAACTTGTCCATTGCCTTGATAATTGATTGATGCTTTTACCAGATCAAGGCCATGGGCAACCGCCCATGGCCTTTTTACTTTAACTGGTTTCCATCCGGAAACTCTGACAATATAAGCACCGTTTCCAGATGAAAACGAACAAGAGGGACTGGAGGAGATCATGCGCAACAATATAGTTCACATCGGTGCCGGCGAACTGACTTACGAGATTCGAGCCATCGTGGACATTGCCGAAAAACTTAAATCTCTCGGTATCGATACCAACATGGAGAACATCGGCGACCCGAGTGCCAAGGGTGAAGTCATTCCGCTGTGGATGAAGCAGATTGTCGCCGATCTGGCCATGAAAGATTGCAGCTACGGGTATTGTGCCACCAAGGGGGTGCTTGAGACCCGCCAGTTCCTCGCCGAGATGACCAATCGTCGCGGTCAGGCGCAGATCACGGCGAACGACATCATCTTCTTCAACGGTCTGGGTGATGCAATTCAGAAAGTTTATGGCTTGCTGCGGCGCGAATCCCGGGTGATCGGGCCCTCACCGACCTACTCCACCCATTCTTCCGGTGAAGCCGCCCATGCCGGCCAGAAGCCGCTCTGCTACCGTCTTGATCCTGCCAACAAATGGTTTCCCGACCTCGACGATCTGCGCCTCTCGATCAAGTACAATCCGACCATTTCGGGCATCCTGATCATCAATCCGGACAACCCCACCGGAGCTGTCTGGCCGGAGCGCATCCTCACTGAAATGGTGGCGATTGCCAAGGAGTATGATCTCTTTATTATCGCTGATGAAATCTATCAGAACCTGGTCTACAACGGCCAATCGACCAGGCCGATCTCCGACCTGATCGGTGATGTGCCGGCCATTTCCATGAAGGGGATCAGCAAGGAACTGCCCTGGCCCGGTTCTCGCTGCGGCTGGATTGAGGTTTACAACGCTGACAAGGACCCGATGTTCAAGCGCTACATCCAGAGTATTGTTGATTCGAAAATGGTCGAAGTCTGTTCAACAACTCTGCCGCAAAAAGCAATTCCGCCGATCCTCAGCCACCCAGAATATCCAGGCTGGCTTGAAGAGCGCATAACCCGTTATGAAAAATTCTCCAACATCGCCTACGACATCCTCAAAAAAGTTCCTGGAGTCAAGGTCAACCGGACCAACGGCGCCTTCTACATGAGCGTTGCATTCCAGGAGGGGCAACTCAACGACAAACAGACCCTGCCGATCGAAATTCCGGAAGTTCGTACACTGGTTGAAAACCTGGTCAACCAACCGGGAGTCTCTGCGGACAAACGCTTTGTCTATTACCTGCTGGCTTCAACCGGGATCTGCGTCGTACCCCTGTCATCCTTCTTCACCCCGGAGCAGGGATTCCGCATCACCTTGCTGGAGCGCGACGAAGCCACCTTTACCGGCATCTTCAAAAACATCGCGGCCAATATTACTCAATATCTGGGATCACACTGCGCACAGTAAACAAATAAAAAAGGCCGGCACTTGTTGCCGGCCCTTTGCTATACTGCTTACGTGGCGCATCATCTTATTCTGACGTTGTCCGCTCTGTTATTCGCTGGACCATATCGGAGGCCACAATCGATCTACTCTCTGGAGCTTCCGGAACCCTCATGCTCACACCAAACAGACTCAAAAACGACTCAATGATTACCTCAACAGACCAATTGGCCAGTTTCCTTGCCGACGGTGCCCGTCCTGAAAGTGAGTGGGGGATCGGAGCCGAGATGGAGAAGCTGGTTCTCGATGCCAAGACCGGAGAGGCAGCCGAGTTTGCCAGGATTGAGATGTTATTGACAGAGCTGGAGAAGACCGGCAACTGGCAGCAGCTTCGTGAGAGGGGAAGACTTATCGGTCTGCAAGGTCAGGATTCATCCGTTACGCTCGAGCCTGGCGGCCAGCTGGAACTTTCGGGTCAGCTCTGTGCCGACCTCTTCTGCAATTGCAGTGATTTCTCACGCTATATTGTCAATGCCGTTGCGGCCTGCAACAAGCTGGACCTGGTTCTGGTCGGTTTGGGCACTCAGCCTTTCAGCCGCCTTGCAGAGATAGGATGGACGCCCAAATCGCGTTACGACATCATGGGGCCCTACATGCTGAAAACCGGTGATATGGGCCAGCGCATGATGAAGCAGAGTGCCGGCCTGCAGGTCAATCTGGACTTTCGCGACGAAGCCGACTGCATGAAAAAGCTGCGTCTGGCCCAGGCACTCGCTCCCCTGCTTTACGGGCTCTTCGCCAACTCACCGCTTCTGGACGGAAAACCGTCCGGCTTTTTGACCACGCGCGGTGAGATCTGGTCGCGCACTGACCCTGACCGCACCGGCCTGCTGCCTTTTCTTGACAATCCGGATGCCGGATTTGCCGACTATGTCGAATATGCTCTCGATGTGCCGATGTACTTTATCATGCGCGAAGGACGCTACATCGATCTGACTCAAGGGCCATTCCGGTTCAGAGAATTCCTCGACTCGGGTCATGCTGGACACCGGGCAACGATGTCCGACTGGAACCTGCACTTATCGACGCTCTTTCCCGAAGTTCGTCTGCGCCCGCAGATCGAAGTGCGTTGTGCCGACAGCCTGCCGCCACATTTGGTCCTGACTGTAGCGGCACTGCTCAAGGGATTGATGTACGATGAAGTGGCTTTCCAGTCTGCGTGGGAGCACTGCAGACTGGATTCCAGCGCAGAAATCAATCAAGCCTGTCGGCAAGCCTGGCGTCTGGGATTGAAAACCCCCTGGAAAGCAGGGACCTTGCAGGATCTCGCCCGGACCTGCCTTGATCTGGCTCGCGACGGACTCGACCGGCAGCAGCTTCAGCGCGGCCAGAAGAACAGCGAGAGCCGGTTTCTGGATGGTCTCGACAGCCTGATCGCAGGCGGCGTCACCCTTGCAGAGCAGCTGTTACAAAAATGGCAGGGGAGCCGCCAGGAGAAACTCAAGGCGTTAATCGACCATTGCGGTTTTTTTGATGTCACCTCTATCCATCCCGACGGAACTTGCGCAAATCAACAGTTCAAGCCCGCGAACTGATCTTGATGGATGCAAAACAAATCATCTTTTTCACCACGGAATTAGCAGAGAACACAGAGGAAAAATCCTGTGGTTTAAAACCAGGAGACTCTTTGCTTTTTCAATTCCCAGCGTTTCTCTGTGATCTCTATGGACTCTGTGTCGCGCAGCTTTCAGGGTGCTATTGCTATGACATTACGCTTGTCTTGGCCGCGACGGGTCAGTATAGTGGCCGCTTAACGAAACCGTCATATTTTGAGGAGCTTTTCAATGGCACCGACGCTCGACATGCAAAAGGCCCAAAGGGCCATCGACACCATCCGCCTGCTCTCCGCCGACATGGTTGAACAGGCCCAGTCGGGACATCCCGGCACACCCATGGAGGCCGCACCGATTGCTTACCTGCTATACAACCGGCACATGCGCTACAATCCCAGAAATCCGGATTGGGCAGGACGCGACCGGTTTATCCTTTCCTGCGGTCACGCTTCAGCGCTCCTGTACAGCATGCTGCACCTCTCCGGATACGACCTCTCACTGGACAATTTGAAGAATTTCCGTCAGCTCGACAGCCCGACAGCCGGCCATCCGGAATTCGGCCACGCACCCGGTATTGAGACGACCACCGGGCCACTCGGCCAGGGCCTCTCGGTGGGTGTCGGCATGGCCATGGGCGCCCGCTTCCTGAGCAAGCGCATCAGCAAGGAGCTGTTTGACTACACGATCTACGGGCTCTGCTCCGATGGCGATATGATGGAAGGAGTCTCCTCAGAAGCAGCCTCGCTAGCCGGTCATCTGCGGCTGGGCAACCTGGTTTACCTCTACCTCGACAACAAGATCACCATCGAAGGGGCCACCGACCTGACCTTCACCGAAGAAGTCGCGACCCGCTATCTCAGTTACGGCTGGCAGGTACAGCACGTCGAAGGTGAAAACGTTCAGGACCTCGATCGCGCCATTGCCAAAGCTAGGCATTCGCCTCGTCCCTCCCTGATCATAGCCCGTTCGCACATCGGTTTCGGTGCGCCAAACAAGCAGGACACGCACGACGCCCACGGTGCCCCATTGGGAGCCGAAGAGCTGAAGTTGACCAAGCAATTCTTCGGTCGCTCCCCTGATGACTGCTTCAGTGTGCCTGCGGATGTCGCTGCGCATATGGGTGAGGCGATCAGCCGTGGAGTTGAACTTGAAGCCTCCTGGCAGAGGGCTTTCACCAATGAGCTAAAAGACAATGCCGACCTGGCCGCATGGCAAAAAGCCGCAGCTGGCGAACTCCCGGCCGGGTGGGATGACCTGCCCAGGTTTGCCGCCGGTGAGAAGCTGGCGACACGCCAGGCCAGCGGCAAGACTCTGAACGCGCTGGCTGGCAAGCTTTTCTTCCTGCTCGGTGGATCCGCTGACCTCGGCCCTTCCAACAATACGACCATCAAAAACGAGAAGTCATTCACTCCCTGCAGCGTCGGTCGCAACATCCACTTCGGTGTCCGAGAACACGCTATGGCCGCAGCCCTCAACGGACTCGCCCATACCCCTGGTCTGATCCCCTTCGGCGGCACCTTCATGATCTTTTCCGACTACATGCGTCCGCCGATGCGACTGGCAGCCATGATGGGTCTCGGTACCATTTACGTGCTGACGCACGACTCCATCGGTTTGGGTGAAGATGGCCCGACCCATCAACCGATCGAGCAGCTTCCCAACCTGCGGGCGGTACCCAACCTGACCGTGATTCGACCCGGCGATGCCAACGAAACCCTGGAAGCCTGGAAGGCGGCGATTGCCAATCGCCAGGGCCCGACGGCGCTGATCCTGACCCGTCAGGGGCTGCCGACTCTTGATCGCACAATCTACGGTGCAGCGGAAGGCCTCCACCAGGGGGGCTACGTACTGGCCGGGGAGCAGGGCGATCTGCAGGCGATTATCATCGCCAGTGGCTCAGAGGTCCCTCTGGCCCTTGCAGCACGAGAAAAACTGCAACAGGAAGGCATTGCCACCCGGGTTGTCTCTCTGCCGACCTGGGAGCTCTTTGCAAAGCAGCCCCAGAACTATCGCGATCAGGTCCTGCCGCCGGAATGTCTGAATCGTGTGTCGGTCGAGGCCGCATCAACGTTCGGCTGGGAGCGTTATGTCGGCTTTAAAGGCAAGATGATCGGCATGCAGAGCTACGGCGCCAGCGCCCCGGCCGGGCAGCTGATGGAAAAGTTCGGTTTCACGGTTGAAAACGTGATTGCCAGGGTCAAGGAGCTTCTTTAGAGCCAGGCAACGCGTAGCAAACATCGCAACAAGGGGTCAGGTCTACACATTCCACAGTTTATGCAATAAATGCATTTTTTGTGGAATGTGTAGACCTGACCCCTTGTTTTGTAAACTATTCCAACGGCAATGCGTCTAAAGGAGCATAGGTGAACATCGGTGCCAACTGTGATAAACAGCAAGAGGAGCAACCTGTGCCCACAGTCTCGGCAGCAATCGTTGACAGTTTAGCATTGAACGGCTACCCTCGAGTGATGGTTGATTCGCAAGAACAGGCGCTTCTGGAGAGAATCCGCAACGGCGACGAATACGGGTTCGAATTGCTCGTCAAAGAGCATACCGGCAAAGTTATCGGACTCGCCTGGCGCCTGGTCGGCAATCGTGAAGAGGCTGAAGATTTGGCTCAGGAAGCGTTCTTGAGGCTGCATCGCTCGTTGCCGGATTTCCGCGGTGAAAGTCGTATCAGTACCTGGCTGTATCGTACGACAACCCGTTTGGCGATCGACCATCTGCGCCGTGAACGCATCAGACGCAAGTTGTTTTTCTTTCGCAAGGATAATGATGCACCAGACCTGGTGGAGTTGGCGTGTGACCCTGGCAATAACCAGGGACGTGATTACGAGTCACAGGAGGCGATGCTAACGCTGCGGAAAAGCTTAAGCAAGCTGTCGTCGCGCCAGCAGGTGATCTTTACTCTGCGGCATTACGAGGGGCTGCCTTTGAAAGAGATCGCGGCACATCTCGGGCTGCAGACCGGAACAGTCAAGGCACACCTGCATCGGGCAGTCTCGCAACTACGGCTGGACCTGGCGGACTATCGTGAGGAGACGTTATGAAAAACACAAACTGCCTGAACGAACAGGATCTTACTCTGCATTATTACGGTGAGCTGCCAGCGCACCCTGAACAGGCTCGTCACCTTGCTGACTGCCTGCTTTGCAGAAAGCGTTTTTCTGCTCTAGGTCATGACTTGGCTACATTGCCGGAACTGCATCATGAGCCTGATTCTGCTGCAGGCACACGCATGGCAGCACGTGTCATGGAGCAGCTGAACAGGCCTCGCCGAAACTGGATGCCGGCCCTGGGGGCCTCGGCGATCGCCGCCGTTGCCCTGGTCGTCACTTTCACTGACTGGTCGCCACAGCACCAGCAGCTTCAAACGGTGCAACCTGCAACTCAAGCTCTTGCCACGTTAAATCTCAATGAAGATATGCCCGATATCGATTTTTTCGAGGATCTGGAATTACTGAAAGAGCTGGATTTATTGAGCCAGATTGAGGGAGTCTGACATGTTTGGGAAGAACATCACGATCATGACCTGCAGTTTGATTGTCCTTGCCTGCCTGATGGCAAGTCCCGCTTTTGCCGGCAAAGGCGGCGGTTCAGGCAACGGCGGCGGCTCAGGCAGCGGCGGCGGTTCAGGCAGCGGCGGCGGTTCAGGCAGCGGCGGTGGTTCAGGCAATGGGGGAGGCTTTTCTGCAGAAAGTGGCAGAGGCTCCGCTTCAGGAAATGGCAACGTCGATCAATGGTGGCAAAGCCTGCCTCAGAATGAGCGCCAGATGCTGCGCGATCGCCAGGAAATCTTTCGAAGCCTGCCCCCGGAGCAGCAAGACCGCCTGCAGCGACGTTGGCAACGTTATCGGGAGATGTCTCCGGAAGAGCAGCAGCAGTTGCAGAAGAAATTTCAAGACTGGCAGGATATGGACCCGCAAGATCGCGACCGCCTGCGCAGCACCTTTCGCAAATTCAAAGACCTTCCGGATGATCAGCGCATTCAATTGAAGGAGGAACTTCATCGGCTGAGAAATCTCGACCCTGCCGAGAAAGAGAAACAGCGCGAAGAACTCTACCAGAAGTATTTTCCCAAAAAATAGGCAACTGTTCAGCGCCCTTACTCAACAGCACAGCATGTGGGCTGCAGCTGTTGCTTGCGGGAAGTTAAGTGACAACGTTGGACGCAGGCAATGGCTGCAGACCACATGCGCTCACTGATGTACTGAATGGTTACAAAATAACAAAGGGCCGGATCAATTCCGGCCCTTTCATGTTCTCACTTCTGCTGCAGACCCCGCAAAACTGCAGGCGCTTTATTGCGTTTCGTACATGACCACAGCCGACCTGGCTTGCCCGGTCAATCCACCATGCTTGAACTTGACTGCCATGACAAGCTCTGTCTTGCCATCATTGTCGGCGTCGGCTACGGCAAAATCGCCCAGGTAGCCGGGCTGGGTTGCGGTCTGCCAGCTCTCCATCAGGGCGAAGCCGTTCCAGGTCAATGCTACAAGCCTGCTTTTGTCGAAGCTGCGGTAGCGTTGCACTATTCTCTGGCCGTCATTCTGAACCGCCAGGATTTCATTGCCCGGCATCATGACAAGCCGTGGCGGCATGCAGGTCGGAACATCCAGTTCATCCCTGAGCTTGGGCTTAAGCGTGAAGCAGTCCTCAGAACCGCCAAAATTGGCATCCGATGCCCAAAGTTTCTCGCCATCGGCGGAGATTACATTGAGGTAATCACTGCTGGTCAGGTAGACGTAGTTGAGTTGTTTTTCAGCATCGGTGAAAGCAGCAAAGTTGAACAGATTGAGTTGTTCGGGCAAGCCAACCGGGTCGCCTGCGACCAGTACTCCTGCATTGCTTTGCACGCGAAAGACGTCACCGGCGAAGACCTTATCGATATTACCCAGGCGCTGGCCGACCAGCGTCTGATCCTCTTCTCCCGGCAGGGTCGCAGCGCGCAGAAGCCAGCGTATGCCATCCTGGCCAATGGCATAGTGACTGCCATCGAACTGGACCACAAAGGAACTCGGTTTATCGACTGCGAGCGCAGACAGGTACAGTTCCGAACGTCCATCATTGTCCAGGTCGAGAGCATCGATGCAGAGTACCTGCAGGATTCCCGGCACGGCTACCTCAGCCAGCGTCTTGAACTGCCCTTCGACAACCCGCGCGATCTGGATCTTCTTTTCAAGAACTACTGCGATCTCCTGCAGGCCGTCACCATCAAGATCGGCCACGGCCAGGCCGGTCGGATGACCAGCGAGATTCGGTCCCATCCAGATTCCCAGGCGGTCCTTCTGGTTTTGCCGGATGATTGCTTCATCGATTTCGGCAAAGCGCTTGTCAGGGGTTGTGCTGAAAGGGCTCATCAAGGTATTCGCCAATTGCTGCAGGGGCTTCGTTTCCTGGTCGCCCTGGGAAGCGGCAGAGCGACGCGCTGGGGAAGTCACCGTCGTGACCAGCCGTTGATCTTCGCTGATTATGTACTTGTGCAGTGAATCGCCCCGGGCAGTCCTGACATCGAGGGCCTCCTCCTGCAAGTGGAAGGTCAGCTGAGCCTGGTCTGCCTGGCTGTCTTGCAGCCAGCGGAACTGCGGCAGGTTGACCTGAAGCTGCCGGGCAAGCTCCGCGTCTGCCTGGCTGTCTGTCACCAGGATTGCAGGCACCTGCTCGAAACGCTTGAGTTGCGCACCGTTTTCCGGCTGCAAGCCATTTGTCAGCACCCTGGCGTAAGAGTAACCGGAAAGGATGCGGGTCACCTGCAGATAACCGACGGTCTCGTCGATCGTGCCGATGACTTCTTTGCTTACGGGATGAAAAATATTACTGCCGGGCTTGACCAGAGTGAGGATATCGCCGACATGCAGGTTGTCGCGATCATCGAGATCCACAATGTACTCGTCGTTCATCGGCATCACCACGACGCCCTTGACAACGGAGAAATCGGACTGGAGCTGTGCGGGCAGTTCGGCCAGGGCCGGCATCGGCCAGCAGAGAAGTCCCAGCAAGGCCAGCTTGAAAATCACGTTCGTGAATGCTCTCATCAGATAACCTTTATATGCGTGATTGTTTTGATTGGCCGGTCATTTTACCGATTTTCCCATGAAATGGAAAGCTCTAAAGCCAGGCGAATGAATCGATAACCGGCCCTGCATTCCCTTGCCGGAAAACGCAAAAAAAAGAAAAGCCCGCTGCAAGCAGCGGGCTTTTCAGGTTGTCACGAATGACTTCTAAAGAATCTTAGAAACTGACGAAGATGCCGGTACCGGCTGCAAAAGAATCAAAGTCGACATCAGGGTCACTGCCAGAACCATTTTCCGTGCCGTCAGTATACTGCAGCTGCAGCTGGAGGCTGGTGTTTTTCAGCAGGGTATAGGTTACACCACCAGCAAAAGCCCAGGCATCAACGTCAGCAACGTCGTCATCTTCGGTCTCCAGGTAGGCACCAGAAAGGCCGAACATAAGCGCGTCGCTCGCCTTGAAACTGGTGTAGAGACGGCCAGCCATAACACCAGCACCGGTGCCAGTGAAGTCAAAGGGGTTGCCTAAAACGATCTCTTCGTTGCTCAGGCTGGTACCAACATCCATGATCGGATCCCAACCGTTGAAACCGTTGCCAAGGCGGACATACTGCCGGTCTTCATCATCGCCATTAGCATAGAAACCTTGAAGTCCGACTGTAATGGCATCGGTCGCTGCCACCGAAGCGTCGAGGAACACCTGAGCGCCCTGTGCGTCGACTGTGTCAGAATGATCGCCGGTGAAATAATCAACTTCACCAAACAGTTTGACTATGCTGAGGTTGGTAGAAGCACTGAGACCGACCAAATATACTTCTGTACCTAATGCGGCATCACTGTAACCAACACCGAAGAGCTTGGCGGCAAAGTTGTCGCCTTTGGGGCTGAGGCTGGCGCCGTAGAGGTATGCATCCTGTGCACTTAAGCTGCCACCGTCTTTGTCAACGATGAAGAAGACGTTGAAGGGTACGCCAGCCTTGATGTCAAGGGACAGACCGCTGTCCTGTGTGTCAAGGGCCCAGGTGCCGCCAGTACCGATGAACTGCTGGCCGGCGCGCAGGTGGAACATGCCCTTGGTAATGTCGAGGTGGGCGCGGTCCCACTGCTGCTGCGAACCGGAACGGGCGTGACCGAAGCCATTGGTTCTTTCCGGGTTGCCAGGCCCAGCGCCGAAACTGGACGAATCACCCCAGTTGGTGCCTTCGGTGATGTCGGTACGGAAGGTGACGCTGACGCCTTCGGCAACAGCGATGTTACCGGCGATGCGCAGGCGCTGATTGGCCCAGGTATCGGTGCCGTTATCGGTATCACCATCAAAGTCATTGTCCGTGTGAAAGGCACGCACGCGCATTTCACCGGAGAGTTGCAGGCGATCTTCCGCGATGACCGGAACGGCCATGGCTGCCATCACCAATACTGCGACTAGCACTTTTAACAATTTCATCTCTTGCCTCCTGAATGTAAGTTTAGCTTGCAACCTGCACCCACTACCACAGTGGGTCAGGCCTTTCTAAACCAAAGAATCTTTACTCGGTCGGTGCATCAAACTCATACCCGCATGCCGGGCATTTGACGCGAATCTTCTGATCCCCATTGGTACCGGCACACGCCACCAGAGAGAGGACCATCATGACTGCCAAAAATCCGGTGAAAACCTTTTTCATTCATTGACCTCCTTTCCTAGATTTTGTTTGATCGCACCTGGGCTCCAATGAGCCTTGAAACTTTAGCTGGCTATTATGCTCCGGGGAAACCCCCTTTGATCCAATTCTTCAACAATGGTGCCAAGTTACCAGCCACGACACAAGATAACCAAAGAAGCTGTGTTTTCCAAGGACTTTTTAACATTTTCAGTAAAAAAAAGCTATTCTTTAATGAACTGCGGCAACGCTTCAAACTGTTGTTATTCCGCCACACTGTCGCATTTTACCCACGATTCAAGCCGGCCGACCAAACAACCGTTCACTCTGCAAGGAAGCTATGAAGGACCTGCGCCTGCCGGTGGCCGGCTGAACTCTTCTACCATAGCCGCAATATCATCAGCGAAGACGTTGCGCCCCGCGCTGTCAAATCGGACGATCTGATGCGCGTCGATCAGCAGCAAGCGAGGGATCAGGTAGACGCTGTAGGCCTCGTAAGCCTGACCATCATCGAGCAGGGCGTGGAAGGTCATGGGGGGCTTGGCATCGCCCAGGTATTTTTCGACCATGGCCTGTGAATCCTGGACAAAGACGTCCAGGACCACGGCATCCTTTTCTTTCAGCAGTTCGCCGACTTTGTCAATTTCAGCACTCAGCTGCTTGCAAGTCGGACACCAGGTCGTCGCCAGCTTGAGCAGCACCAGCTTGCCCTTGAAGTCAGAGAGGCTGACATCCTGACCCTGCAGAGACTTCAGAGTAAATCCAGGCGCCAGAATGCCTGCTTCGATGGCGACTGCCACAGCAGGAGCCAAAGAAAAAGCACAGAAGAGCAGGACAATAAACGCGTGTTTGTATAATTTCACTTTATTCCTGGTAAGCTTGAGACACACACTATCTTGAAACCAAAAACAGCGATTCAATGCAACAGCACTGTAACACTTTTCAACTTCCAGTAAAACGATTTTCGCAGTACAGATACACTGGCTGCAGACCACATGCAGTCACTGACGTAATGAAATTCAGCGGGATTTTCATATGCACTCCTCACTCCTCACGGAGTCACGGCAGAGTTACCCCTTGCCCGGCTGACATAGCTCGGTCAGCACCCCGCCGCTGGCCTTGGGATGTATAAAAGCGATCTGCGTTTTATGGGCTCCCACGCGCGGGCTCTCGTCAATCAGGCGGACACCGTCAAGCTTGAGCTGCGCCAGGCGCTGTTGCAGGTCAGCGACTTCGTAGGCGACATGATGCACGCCGGGGCCGTGCTTTTCCAGGAACCTGGCAACAGGTGAGTCGGCAGCCGTGGGCTCCAGCAGTTCGATCCGGCTCTCACCAACCACGAAGAACGCCACCTTGACCTTCTGCTCGGCGACCACTTCGCTGCCTTCGAATTCCATACCGAGGACATCCCGGTAAAAGGGTGTGGCTTCTTCAATACTGGTGACGGCAATGCCGATATGGCTGATTTTCTTGGGCATGAGTGTAATGACCTTTCGAGAATACAGAATGAAAACAGAATACAGAATACAGGAGACAGGATAAAACCTGAACTCAGAAATCAGAACTCAAGAGACAGAAAGCTGGGCAGGAGAGTTATCCTGATTTTATCGCTTCAGCATATGAACTCAGCAGACGTCCGACCTCATCGGCACAGCAACGAAGTTGCCTTGTATCACCATAACCCAGGTCCTGTGCCAAGATCAGATAATACCTGCTCTCTTCCAGGGAACCTTGCGCAATGTTCATGTAACGAAACTTGTCAGCTCGGCCCCTCTTTTTAAACCCTTCCGCAATGTTTGCCGGAACGGAGACCATGGATCTCCGTAATTGTGACGTCAACCCGTACCGTTCAGTCGCGGGGAAATCCATGGACAGGCGATAAACAGCCAGTACCAGGTTATGTGCTTTCTTCCAAACATTCAGATCCTCGAACCTCTTTGCATTGGTAACCATTCCCCCTCCCAAAATTCCAAACAAGACAAAAAGTACATTCCGTATTCTGGTTTCATTCTATATTCTGTATTCTGTATTCTGTATTCTGTATTCTTCATTCCACATTCTACATCCAAACCTTCTACCCCCGCTTAAACGCCTCCAGCAATCTCCTCGAAGCCGCACTCGGCGTCGTCACACCATTGGCAACGGCGGCTTGAACCTGATCCAGCAGCGCCTCGACATTGCGATCACGCAAGAACATTTCCTTGAGATCGTCCATCAGCAGCGTCCACATCCAGTCGCTGGCCTGCAGCTTGCGCTTTGCTTCAAGTTCACCGTTTTGCTGCATGCACACCCGGAAATCTTTGACCGTGTTCCACACTTCGGCGACACCTTCATTGTGTAGAGCGCTGCAGAGCAAGGCAGGGACCTGCCAGTTCCGGCTTTTCGGTTTGAGCATATGCAGGGCGTTGGCGTACTGCTGCCGGGCCAGTTCGGCCCGGGAACGGTTGTCGCCTTCCGCCTTGTTGACGACTATGGCGTCTGCGATTTCCATGACGCCGCGCTTGATCCCCTGCAGCTCGTCGCCGGCATTGGGAATTTGCAGCAGCAGAAAGAAATCGACCATCGAGGCGACGGTAATCTCGGACTGACCGACCCCGACCGTCTCGACGATGATCACATTGTATCCTGCTGCCTCACAGACCAGCATCGTCTCGCGGGTTTTGCGTGCCACACCTCCCAGGGTATTGCCGGCAGGTGACGGCCGGATGAAGGCACTGGTCTCGCGCGCCAATTCTTCCATGCGCGTCTTGTCGCCGAGGATGCTGCCGCCGGAGAGCTGTGACGAGGGGTCGACTGCCAGCACTGCCACCTTGTGCCCCAGCCTGACCAGGAGCATGCCGAAAGCTTCAATAAAGGTGCTTTTACCAGCCCCGGGGACGCCGGAGATACCGATACGAATCGAATTGCCTGTTGCAGGAAGAAGCTCATCAAGCAGCGTGGTCGCTGCCAAAGAGTGGACGAGGTTGCGGCTCTCGATCAGGGTGATCGCCTTGGCCAGGGCACGGACGTTCCCGGCGCGCACGCCGTCGGCAATTTCTTGAAGTTTGATCACAAAAAAACCTTTAATGTAAAGCGGAGATGCAGAGACACTGAGGACATCTAAAAAACTTCTCCTTAGGTTTAAATCAAAAAACCTGAATCTCCAAAATCAACTTTGACTTTCTCCGCGACACAGCGACTCAGCGTTGAATCGCCTTTGGTTATAACACAAAAGAGGGCAGACTCGCGCCTGCCCTCGGTTAATAACCACAGCTCAATTACTTTTGCTTTTCTTCGATCGCATCCAGCGTCTGGGTGGCCGAGGTGACGATCGGTGTGCCCGGGCCGAAGATCCTGGCGGCACCAGCGGCAAACAGCTCATCATAATCCTGGCGCGGGATGACACCGCCGCAAACGATGGCAATATCCTCGGCGTCGAGTTTTCTCAATTCAGCCACGAGTTGTGGTACGAGTGTTTTGTGTCCAGCCGCGAGGCTGGAGACGCCGACCACATGGACATCATTCTCCACCGCCATCCTGGCGGCTTCTTCCGGAGTCTGGAAGAGCGGCCCGACATCAACATCAAAACCGGCGTCTGCATAGGCAGTGGCCACTACTTTGGCGCCCCGGTCATGGCCGTCCTGCCCCATTTTGGCGATCAGGATACGCGGTCGGCGCCCCTCCCTGGCAGAGAAGGCATCGATGCGTTTCTTCAGTGCAGCAAAATTATCATCGTTGTTGACCACGGATCCGTAGGCTCCAGAAACCAGTTTGATCTCAGCCTTGTGACGACCGAAGATTTTTTCCATTGCGTCGGAGATCTCGCCGACGCTGGCTCTCAACCGGGCCGCATTCACGCAGAGGCCGAGCAGATTTTCTGTTTCATTTTCGCATGCTGCCGTGATCGCGGCAAGCGCCTTCTGGCAGGCCGGCTCATCGCGTTCGGCGCGCATTTTTTCAAGCCGGGCAATCTGCGACCTGCGTACGGCAGTATTGTCAACATCGAGGACTTCAATCGGGTCTTCTTCGGCGAGCTGATACTTGTTGACCCCGACGATGACATCGCGGCCGCTGTCGATGGCAGCCTGCTTCTTGGCCGCCGACTCTTCGATGCGCAATTTCGGCATGCCGGTCTCGATGGCCTTGGTCATGCCGCCGAGGTCTTCAATCTCATCAAGAATCTTCTGTGCCTCGACAACCAGCGAGGCGGTCAGGCTTTCGACGTAATACGAGCCCGCCAGCGGATCAACGACATTGGTAACGCCGGACTCTTCCTGGATAATCAGCTGGGTATTGCGGGCGATCCGCGCAGAATGATCGGTCGGCAGGGCAATCGCCTCATCCAGAGCGTTGGTATGCAGCGACTGGGTACCTCCCAGTACTGCAGCCAGCGCTTCGAGAGTCGTGCGCACGACGTTGTTGTAAGGGTCCTGTTCGGTCAGACTCCAGCCGGACGTCTGGCAATGGGTGCGCAGCATCAGTGACTTGGGGTTCTTCGGCTCGAAACGCTTCATCATGTGCGACCAGAGATAACGGGCGGCACGCAGCTTGGCCGCCTCCATGAAGAAGTTCATGCCGATCGCAAAAAAGAAGGACAGGCGCGGTGCAAAAGCATCGACATCAAGGCCCTTGTTGATCGCGGTTTTAACGTACTCAATGCCGTCGGCCAGGGTAAAGGCCAGCTCCAGGGCGTTGTTGGCTCCGGCCTCCTGGATATGGTACCCGGAAATCGAGATGGAGTTGAAACGCGGCATGTACTTGCTGGTGTACTCGATAATATCGGCGATGATGCGCATTGACGGCGCCGGAGGATAAATGTAGGTGTTGCGAACCATGAACTCCTTGAGGATGTCGTTCTGAATCGTGCCGGCCAGCTGCTCGGGAGGGACACCCTGCTCTTCGGCGGCAACGATATAGTTGGCCATGATCGGCAACACCGCTCCGTTCATGGTCATCGACACGGAGACCTTGTCGAGCGGAATGTCGCCAAACAGGATTTTCATATCCTCGACCGAGTCAATCGCCACCCCGGCCTTGCCGACGTCGCCAACCACCCGCGGATGATCAGAATCGTAGCCGCGATGGGTCGCCAGGTCAAAGGCAACCGAAAGGCCCTGCTGTCCACCTGCCAGATTGCGTTTATAGAAGGCATTTGATTCTTCAGCGGTGGAAAAACCCGCGTACTGGCGGACTGTCCAGGGGCGGCCGGTATACATGGTCGCCATCGGCCCACGCGTAAAAGGAGCCAGGCCCGGTAATGAATCAACGGTTTCCAGTTTCTCGAGATCTGCAGCTGTGTAGAGCGGCTTGACCGTGATCCCTTCGGGGGTCTCCCAGGTGAAACTGTGGAGATCGTCGGCCTTGCGCTCTTTTTTCGCCAAGGTTTCCCAATCAGCAAGGTTCTTTTTTTCGAAACTGCTCATATTTCAGTCCTTT
>JBPPMB010000045.1:0-17680 GCA_051305855.1 Desulfuromonadales bacterium | reverse complement strand
CATGGGCAACCAGGGCAACTTCGCCGCCGGGGTGCATTGCAAGTATGTTCTGAATGGCCGGGCGGATGCGGTCGGCAGCATCCTGCAGGCTTTCTCCACCCGGTACCTGGAAATTGGCCAGATCCTGCAGCCGCGCCTGCCAGCCGTCGGGATACGCCTCCTGCAGTTCGGCCCAGGTGCGGCCTTCCCATTCGCCAATATGCAGCTCACGCAAAGCTTCGAGGGTACTGACTGTCAGATCATGCGACCCGGCAATCAGTTCGCCGCAATAGCGACAGCGATCGAGATCACTGCTGTAAACAGCTTCCAGGGAAACATTGCCCAGTGAATAGCAGATACGATCAGACTGTGTTCGCCCGAGTTGAGTGAGTGGGACATTAATCTGGCCGTTGTAACGCTTCTCTTCATGCCCTGCAACCTGGCCATGGCGAATCAGGTAGATTCGTGTTCGTTGCATCATTGATCCTTAACCTCTGAGCCAGCTGTTCGCTGATTCAAACTTATCGTTATCTTCCATCCTGAAACTCCAGACAACACAAGCACAGTTTTCGATACGGAAACTAAGTTATATAACCGCCAGCACCAGCAACAGCGACAAAACCTCGATCAGCTCTGAAGAGGCACCGAGCACATCACCGGTCACTCCGCCGAGGCGCATTTCGAAATACTTGATCAGCAGTATAGCCGCTATCCCCAGTAGAAAAATCAGAAACACTCCCTGCAGGCCAAACAGAAGCAACGCCACTGCGATCAGGCTGCTGCTGGCGATCAGCAGTTCACGCTCTCCGGCGTAGTCCAGGAAAACCTTCCCGGTTTCTCCGGGGCCATACAGACATCGACAGGAAGCCGCCAGCACCACCTGCACCCAGCGACCGGCAGCGGGCATGAAGATCAAGCCGGCTGACTTGAGCTCCAAAGGCAGGTTAAAGAGGCAGAGGTACTTGAGGAGCAGCAGCATCACCAGACCGACCACACCCATGGCACTGATCCGGCTGCCTTTCATGGTCCGCAGCACACCTTTGCGGTCCTTGCCGCCTGCAAGGCCGTCGAGCAAGTCCGCGATGCCGTCCAGATGCAATGCGCCGGTAATAATGATCAGGATCAGAAGCAGCAGACAGTCGAGGACCGCCCTCGGAATGAGCGCACCCAGCATGCCGTTGAGAACGACGAGGATTAGCCCCAGCAGTACCCCAGCCGCAGGGAAGAGCGCCATACTGCGGCCGAGCCGTTCGGGTGTCGCCTGCAACGAACGATCAATCGGCAGGATAGTCAGAAAATCCAGAGCGATGCGGAATTGTTGCCAACCGTATTTCATTGATCAGTCCCTTCAGAAACGTCAGATTCAGCAAAAGGCACGCAGACCCAAAAGGAGCGGGAATATGGGCCAAACTGCTGAATTTTCGCTTCGCCCCGTATAGTCAGACGGACTTCGCTTTGTGCCTCTGATTTGGCCGGAATCCTGGTTTCGAATCGGTTTGACACCGGGCCTTCCCCCTTAAGAGTATCACCAGGTTCAAGCCTCTGGCTCCAATGCCATGGAAATCAACTCCCATACTTCTTTATGGCCCTGCCTGGTCTGGACTGAAAAGGGGGTAAGCAGGTCTTTAGAAAGGCCTGTAGCGTTGGAAATTTTCGTCAGGCTCCTGGCCAATTGGTTTTTACTTACTTTATCAATCTTGGTGACGACCGGGATGGTCGGGATTTCGCTTTCCTCCAGCCAATCGAGAAACTCCAGGTCTTCAGGGCTCGGATCCCGGCGAACATCAAGCAGCCAGACCACGGCCAGTAAGCTTTGACGTCCTTTCAGGTATCCATGCACCATCGGTTGCCATTTTTCGCGCACCGATCGCGGCGCCCTGGCGAACCCGTAGCCTGGAAGGTCAACAAAATAGAGTGACTCGTTGATTGCAAAATAGTTCAACAATTGCGTACGCCCCGGAGTTGATGATGTGCGGACCAGCCCTTTGCGGTTGAGCAGACAATTGATCAGACTGCTCTTGCCTACATTGCTGCGTCCGGCAAAAGCAATTTCCGGCCACTCGGAAACGGGACAGCTGGCCAGGGACGGAGCACTGGTTATAAAATCGACACTCTTTACTAGCATAAGAAAACACTCACTGTCAGTCTTTCTCCTGAACAATTGTCACTTTAAATGGCGGTTATCCTATCACAGAGGCATAAAAGCACCCAGCTTTCTGGAACTTTATTGTAAACTGCGTTATTGTATACAACATTGCAAAGCCAATCCTCTACAGTATATATAATAGATATCGTCCATCCGGAAACTCCGGACAACACAAGCACAGTTTTTGATCTGGAAACGAGCAATTTTTCGCAAGGTCAAGGAAATCAAGGATTTGAACGGAGGCGTAGTCCTTTACGCCGCACAATCAAATCCGCCGATTGACGCAGAGATTGCGGAAAAGGGCCGTTTCCGAATGAAAACCGGATAGTCGGTCCTCAAAAACCATTCATCTTCAAGGAGGCACCTAAATGTTTAGCAAAAAGTTGCTCGACGCCATGAATGAGCAAATGAAAAACGAGTTTCTTTCAGCCTATCTCTATCTTGCTATGGCCGGTTATTTTCAAGCTGAAGACCTTCCGGGGCTTGCCAGCTGGATGCGTGTTCAGGCATTGGAAGAACTCACCCACGGCGAAAAGTTCTTTCATTTCATCTGTGATGCTAACGGCCGCACCGACCTGCGTGCAATCGATGCACCACAAAACAATTACGATTCTCCACTCAAATGCTTTGAACTCTCACTGAAACACGAAAACTTTGTCACCGACAGCATCAATAAACTCATGGATCTGGCGCGCAAGGACAATAACCACGCTGCCCAGATTTTCCTGCAGTGGTTTGTCACCGAGCAGGTTGAAGAAGAAGCCAGCTTTGCACTGATTGTGAAAAAGTTGCAGCGCATTGGCGATGATGGCAACGGCCTGCTGCGCCTTGATGAAGATCTTGGCCAGCGCACGTTCGTTCCACCTGCGGCAGGGGCTTGATCAACACCACGAGCAGCACCGCGAACCGAGGACAAGGCGGACATTTTAATCCGCCTTTTTCTTTTGCCGTCACCAGCAGTCTGTCGGACAATACGGGCCGAGGCGAAAATTTGGATGTTTAAGAACAGATTTTAGCTCGTTTGCAGGTTCATAGCCGTAGCTATGGTCCAAAAAGGAGCTGAAATATGGGCTAAACAGCCGGATTTGCAGTCGGCTCATGGATAGTCCGACAAACTGCTAGAACAGTGAATATTTTCGTTTGGCAGGCAACTCTTTTCTGGTAAGATTCCCCGTCTTTGCATTACATATTTCACTAGATTGAGGAGAATTTACATGTTTGACAACATTGATTTGAAGGAAGCTGTCCGTCGTGCCATGCAGACTGAGAAGAATGCCATGGACTTCTATCTGCGCGGCGCCGAGATGATGAAAAACGCAGAAGCCAAGAAGGTTTTCGCATTACTGGCCCGTGAAGAGGGTGAGCATGCGGAATGGTTTTACAATGTCTATCCGGGTGATGATATCGCTGACCTGCAGGAGTTTCTGAACACCGGTGCCGATCAGAATTCTGAGTGGCTGAAGGAACTGAACCAGGTGAATGCCGCAGGTTTCGACGAGCGCAAAGCAATGGAACTTGCCATGGAAAAAGAGAAGAAGCTGGCCGAGCATTTGCGCGCCATGGCCGAAAAAATTGATAACCCGGAAGTCCGCAAGGTTTTCGAGCAGAACGCCACTTCGACTGATCATCACTACCAGGTCATCGAATCCGAGTATGCCCGCCTGATGGGCATGGTGCATGAAACGGATATAGACACTTACGTTCGCGAATAAAAAAGGCAAAACATGTTGAGTAAAGAACCGGAGGCCACGCGGCCTCCGGTTCTTTTTTTGCTTAATCCGGAAAGCATGGAAGATAGCTCAATTCTGTCACGCACCCTTCAAGCATTAAGTAAGGGTTTTGTCCTCCCAGCACATAATAAACTTTCACCATTTCATCTGTCACAAGCGTAGCAGTTGATAAATGGCTGTAAAATTCAGGGAAAAGCGCGATTTACAGTCAGTCATCCAAACGCTGACACTCTTCAGTCATATCACACGTTAGACAACGTCATTTGACGCAGTGCATTAGGCCGTACCAAGAATATCGGCGCCCTCTATCGGGTAATTTATTACATAATTCAACTACTTCGATATACAACTATATGGATTGGCATAGATCGTGAAATAAATATATTCTAAATCCGTCATTAACGCCGAACTGATTAAATCAAGATTTGTCGCAGTATCAACCTCGGCAACCGGCAAAACTAGCAAATGGAGGTATTTACGTCATGAAAAAGCTGCTCAAACCAGTACTCTTCCTCACTCTGGCAGTCTTCATTGCCACAGCAGCCATGGCTGCTGAAGGCGGCAATCCACGCAAGGGTAAACACCTGTTCAAAAAGACCTGTAAAACCTGCCATTCAAGCGGCGCCGAGGGGGGAGAAGTCACACCAATGACCAAAACCCAGGCTCAGTGGGATCGTCTTTTTGACAAGAAGAAGCATAACGAAGCAGGCTGGAAGGATTTATCCGATCAGGATATGAAAGACATCCAGCAGTTCCTCTTCGATCACGCAGCGGATTCTCCGCAGCCGCAGACTTGCGGTTAAATCGCCGAGCCTAAAACAGGCGCAAACAGATGACTCCCGCAGTCGGGATCAGATCAATGCCAGAGAGCTTATCGATTTCAAGCGGCTCAATTATGATCACGCCGCGGGATCTCCCGGACCGGAGACCTGCGGCCAATTAATTCTGTAACATTTTTTTTGAGGAGGCATCAGATGCAGAAATTTCTTTACCTGGCCATGGCGGCGCTGCTGGCCCTGCCCATGCCCACCTTCGCGGCGAGCAGCGAAGACGCCATGATTTCGGAGCTGCAGAAGCAAATCCAGGCGCTGAGCGGCGAACTCGAGGAGCTTTCCGACCGTCTCGACGACACTGAACGTCATTCTACGCTCGACCGTATTGAGCTAAGCGGTGACCTGCGCGCCAAGGCTCACAGCCTGCACTATCAGGATGTGACGTTCAACCCGGGCATCAATGTCAACATGACTGATTTTTTCATGAAAATTGGCATGGGTGAGTTAGGTGGTTTCAACGCATTCGATCCAGCGTATGGTGATCCAACCGTAACACCGCCAACATTTATTGACGGATCGTTGAACCCCACTGCGCTGGACAGCATGTTCTACGGTCTGGCCGCAACCAACCCACAGCTGTATAACGGATTACTGCAAGCAATCGGCGGTTTTGACCCAATGAACCCGGCCACACATCCCGGCGTCATGATCTTTCCCATGGGGCAGAGAAAGACCTACGACATCAACAACGACATTATGTATACCTCCCGCCTGCGCCTGAACATGAATGCCAAAGTTTGGGATAACGTCAAGTTCTCCGGCCGCCTGCTTATGTTCAAAAACTGGGGTGACTCCACCGGTTCCCAGGTGTTTGATTCCTGGAACAGATTCACCATGGACGCAACGAATAGCGGCAACACCACTGGTGATATGTTGCGAGTTGACCGCGCCTACTTTGACTGGAGCAACATCGCTGACAGCGGTTTCTACCTCTCAATCGGTCGTCGTCCGTCCACTGGTGGTCCCCCACTTCATTTCCGCGAGAACGAAATGCGTGGCGGCACCCCGACCGGCAACGTCATGAGCCTCAACTTCGACGGCATCACCATAGGTCGCAATCTTGAGGACTGGACCGGCATCGAAGGCATGGTCGCACGTTTCTGCTACGGCCAGGGCTTTGAATCCGAGTGGGGCAACGGCGAAATGTTCAACGAAATCGTCACCAAGGATACCCATTTTGCAGGATTCAACGTTGACATCCTCAACGATGGCACCAACTTCCTGCAAGTCACCGCTTTCAGGGCAATGGATCTCAACGATGGTTTCAAAGGCGTCATTGCATTCCCGACCCAGTACGGAGCCATGTTTGCACCGACCCTGTACAATGATATGCAGAAGTTCCCCAACTTCAACTTCGTGACCCGCGTACAGCCCAGCACCACGATCGGTGACATCGACCTCGGTGGTGTTGTTTTCGCCCGTGAAGAATTAAACGGTATCAACTGGTTCGTTTCCGGTGGCATGACCATCACAAGACCGAACAACAATGCCGGCATGTTCGGCGGCATGGGCAGCGATGCGATCTTCGAAGCCGAGCTGAATAGCACCGGAACAGAAGTCATCATGGTCCCTAAAGTCGCAACTGAAGCTGATGACGAAGAAGGCTACGGCTTCTATGCCGGTGTTCAGGTTCCAGCCCCGCTGGGTAAATTAGGCCTCGAATACAACTACGGCTCCGAGCATTGGACGCCCTTCACCCAGGCCCAGGATGACGCTCTTGGTAGCAAAATTGCCACCCGCGGTCATGTCGGCGAAGCCTACTATATCTTCGATATTAACCCGCGCATGTTCATCAAACTCGCTGGCCTCTACTACGACTTCGAGTACACCGGTAGTGGTTCACCGGTAGGCAAGCCGCAAAAAGTTGACGACGTCAAGGATGGCAAGGCTTATTCACTGATGCCCGTCATCGACACAGCATATGACCTGAATGCTTCGCTGACAGTCCAGTTCTAAGTACCATAATTTAAAGGGGAGAGGTTCGCCTCTCCCCTTTATTTGGGCTTATTAATCAATTTATCTATATATATACCGACAATGCGACAATGGCAATATGCCCAAAAAAATCTTTTACACCGTTCAAGGAGAAACGCCATGCAAAAGTCTTTCTGGTTGTCAGCCACCCTGCTCTTCGCTCTGGCAGCGATGATCCCGGGCATTGTGTCGGCTGCCGAAAACGATCATTCCTACTATTTACAAGGGCCTCTGGAGACGGGGCCTGAAGTTACGGCAAAGTGCCTGCAGTGCCATGAAAAACATGCTGAAGACTTCATGAAAACCACCCACTGGACCTGGGCCCAGGAGCAGGTTGTCGACGGCAAGACAGTGGTTCGCGGCAAGAAGAACGCCATCAACAACTTCTGCACCTCGATCGCCGGCAACGAGCCGCGCTGCACCAGCTGTCACGCTGGCTACGGCTGGACCGATTCCAGCTTCGACTTTTCCAATCCCGGCAACGTCGATTGCCTGGTCTGCCATGATACCACCGGCACTTATGTGAAAGAAGCCACCGGCGCGGGCAACCCGGCCAAACGTGTCGACCTGGTCTATGTCGCCCAGAACGTCGGCACACCCAGCCGTTTCAACTGCGGCACCTGTCACTTTTATGGTGGTGGTGGCGACGCGGTCAAGCACGGCGACCTCGATTCATCGATGGAATACCCTACTCGATCAACAGACGTCCACATGGACGCCGACGGCAATAACTTTGCCTGCCAGGACTGTCATGTGACGGAGAAACACGCCATCCCAGGAAATTCGTTGGGTGTTTCACCGGGCGGGACCAACCATTTCTCCTGCGCCAAGTGCCACGATGAGGCTCCCCATGCACAGAGCCGCCTGAACATACATGCGGAAGACATCTCTTGCCAGACCTGCCACATCCCATTCTTTGCCAGAGAAGTCCCCACCAAGCTTTCCTGGGACTGGTCAACAACCGGACAGGATATCGAATCTTCTGTTGATGAAAACGGTAAGCATGCCTACGACAAGAAAAAAGGTAACTTCGCCTGGGGTAAGATGGTGACGCCCAAGTATCTCTGGTACAGCGGCAGCGCCAGCGCCTACAATGCCGGCGACAAGATCGATCCGGACAAAGTCACTTTGCTGACTTACCCGAATGGCAGCATCAAGGACGAGAAAGCCAAGATCCATCCCTTCAAACTGCATTCCGGCAAACAGATATATGACAAAAAGAACAAGTATTTCATCACTGCCAAGGTCTTTGGTGAGGGTGGCTACTGGGTCGACTACGACTGGGATAAAGCGGCCCGCCTCGGCATGCAAGCCAGCGGTCTCCCCTATAGCGGCGAGTACGGTTTTGCTGCCACTGAGATGTACTGGAGCATCAACCACATGGTCTCTCCCAAGGAACAAGCCCTGGGATGTCTTGACTGCCATGGCGACAACGGTCGCATGCAGTGGCAGGATCTCGGCTACAAGGGCGACCCGATGGACAATCCGAAATTTGCCCGCTCAAAATAAACCTTTTGAGCTTGTTTAAACATGACGGGGACCGGCAGCAGTCGGTCCCCGTTCTTTCTTTTCTTCCGGTCACCTGCAAACGGGACTAAAGTGCAAATCAGTTGATTTTTCCCACGATATGACTATGATGAGGTCACACACAAACTTTTCAAGGAGTCGTCACCATGTTCGGACTGGGCACAACAGAGCTGATTATCATTCTGGTACTGGTCATGATTATTTTCGGTGCAGGTAAACTGCCGCAGGTCGGAGGCGCCCTGGGCAAGGGGTTGCGCAACTTCAAGGACGGTGTCAAGGAAGGTAACGAAGAGAAGTCTGAAAAGGATCCCGACAAGATAGACGGCAACGGCAAGGACAAGTAGGCTTTGCAAGCACACAAGAACAGAAAGGCGCCTCCGCAACGGAGACGCCTTTTTTATTTAAGAACGCGGGGAAAGACTTGAGAAGGATCAGTAAGAACCACCCTGCTGCGGTGCAATGGTGACCACCACGCGCCGATTCAGCTGACGCCCCGCTTCCGCGGAATTATCGGCGATCGGTTGACTCTCGCCAAAACCGATGGCCCGTATGCGGTTCGCTGCGACGCCCTGGTTGGCCAGAGCATTCTGCACACTCATGGCCCGGCGTTCAGAAAGCTGCTGATTGTAAGCCTCTGCCCCGGTGCTGTCAGTGTGTCCGGCAATCTGGATATCCGTCTGCGGATATTGATTCAGCACTTGGGCGACACGGTTGATTTCCGAATAACCTCCAGCTTTGAGTGCCGCCGAGTTTACATCGAACAGCACGTCCGACTTGAAGGTGACCGCCAGCACATCAGCATTACGCTGAACATTGACCGCATCAGTCGATGCAAACTGTTGCTGCAAAGCATTCTCCTGGTTGTCCATATAACGACCGATACTGCCGCCGGCCACGCCACCGACCAAGCCACCGATCCCGGCTCCGATCAGGGTTGACTCGGTGTCGCCGCCTATCACCTGGCCCAGGCCGGCACCGAGAGCCGCGCCAATGCCCGTTCCATACATGGCCCCTTTCGTAGTTTTCGTTTGCGGTTGAGCACACCCCCAAAGCATCATGGAAGCGATCAACAGTACCGAAACTTTCGTTGCAATTTTGAGCATAATACGTTCTCCCTTTCTTAATCCGTTGTGAGATAAAGACACCTTCGACTTAGTGGCATCATATCAAGTTACTTTTCGTTACTTTCCAGAACTCTTTGACAAATATTTTATCACGATTCTGCAGTATATCACCAACTTCCATCCAGCAGCACAAACTTTATAGTAAGTCGGCAGCATGGCAACTACTCCTGCTTGCCATGCAATGGGAGCCCGTGCTAATTATCTAATTACTTTTTTAGACGAGATCAAGCCTTGGAGGTTTACCTGGAAATGAAAATTACTCGTGCTGAAGTCGAGCATGTCAGTCGCCTCGCTCGCCTGGCTTTGAGCGAAGCAGAGCTCGACTCTCTTACCGGCGAGATGGACGCGATCCTCGACTATGTGGAACAGCTAAAGACTCTCGACACCGAGGGTATTGTTCCAACCGCCCATGCCGTCCCCATGGAGAATGCCTTTCGACCGGATGAAGTCAGACCCGGATTTACCCCTGAGCAGGCTTTGGGCAACGCACCCGATGCGGCAGAGAGCGTATTCCGGGTCCCACGAATCATCGAATAAACTTTTACTTTTGCACGGACAACTCATTATGACGATTTATGACCTGACCCTGGCAGAATTACGCGCCAGGCTCGATAACCGGGAGCTCTCGGCAGTTGAGGTGACCAATGCTTACCTGGATCGCATCACAACCACCAGTCCGGAGATTAACACCTTCATCACCGTCTGCACCGACACTGCCGTTGCCGAAGCCCGGGCCGCCGACCAGGCGCTTGCCGCCGGAGATGTTGCACCATTGACCGGCCTGCCGATTGCAGTTAAAGACATTTTCAATACTACCGGCATACGCACCACCTGCGGTTCCCTTATCCTGGGGAACTTCATATCACCTTATGACGCCACGGCAATTGCCCGCATCAAGAAACAGAGAGCGGTCATTATCGGCAAGTTAAATATGGACGAGTTTGCCATGGGCAGTTCTAACGAGAACAGTGCATTCGGCCCGGTGCGCAATCCCTGGAACCTCGCGCATGTCCCGGGCGGCTCATCCGGCGGCAGTGCTGCTTGCGTCGCTGCCCGCCAGGCGGTAGCGGCACTGGGCACCGACACCGGCGGTTCGATCCGGCAGCCAGCCTCATATTGCAGTGTCGTTGGGCTGAAGCCCACATATGGCCGCGTCTCCCGTTACGGGGTGATTGCCTACGCTTCCTCCCTGGACCAGGTCGGCCCAATCACCCGCGATGTGCGCGACTGCGCGCTGCTGCTGCAGGCGATTTCCGGCTACGATCCTGCGGACTCAACCTCGGTGAATACTCCAACCCCCGATTATCAGGCCAGCCTGACCGGAGATCTGCAGGGGCTCAGAATCGGTTTGCCGCAAGAATACTTCATCGAAGGCCTGGACGATGACGTGCGTAAGGCCGTTGAGCAGGCGTCAGCGACTTACCGGGACCTCGGCGCAGAGGTTATCAAAGTCACCCTGCCGCACACCCCCTATGCCCTAGCCTGCTACTACCTGATCGCCACCGCCGAGGCATCAAGCAACCTGGCCCGCTACGACGGTGTGCGCTATGGCCTGCGCGCCGAAAACGCCGAGAATCTGATCGATATGTACATGCAGAGTCGTGCCGCCGGCTTCGGTGCAGAAGTCAAGCGCCGCATCATGCTCGGCACCTATGCCCTTTCTTCGGGATACTACGATGCTTATTATCTCAAGGCACAGAAGGTCAGGACTCTGATTCGCCAGGATTTTCTGGATGCGTTTGAGAAGGTCGACACCCTGTTGACACCGGTGGCGCCGACCCCGGCTTTTGCACTGGGAGAAAAGCTCGACGATCCCCTGCAGATGTATCTATCAGATATTTACACCATACCGGCAAATTTGGCTGGCACCTGTGCCATGAGCCTGCCATGCGGTTTCTCGGCTAACGGACTGCCAATAGGTCTGCAGCTGATCGGCAAGCCTTTCGACGAGGCAACGCTCCTGCGCACGGCCCACGCCTTCGAGCAGGCGACAGAATGGCACCAACGGAAACCATACTTTTAATCGCCGCAAAGGCTCAGGAATGCCGGGAAAGTAGAGCAAGGTGGATTTATGCTACTTTATGCCTTGGGGTCTTGGTGGCAAGAGGTTAAATTAATGATGCAAGGTTACGAAACCGTCATCGGCCTGGAAGTCCATGTCCAGATGACCACCAAAACCAAGATTTTTTGCG
This sequence comes from Desulfuromonadales bacterium, assembly GCA_051305855.1. GTDB lineage: Bacteria > Desulfobacterota > Desulfuromonadia > Desulfuromonadales > BM103 > M0040. The sequence goes on along the minus strand of JBPPMB010000045.1, from coordinate 6,175 downwards.
GATGTTCTACAGAATTCGGCCAGACGCCCAACTCACAGACCTGTCCGGTTTGCCTGGGCCTGCCGGGCGCGCTGCCGGTTCTTAACCAAAGGGTCGTGGAATTTGCCATCAAGACCGGCCTGGCGACCAACTGCCAGATTGCGTCACGTTCGCTCTTCGCGCGCAAGAATTACTTTTACCCGGACCTGCCGAAAGGTTACCAGATCTCCCAATTTGAATTGCCGGTCTGCGAACATGGCTGGCTGGATATCGACCTTGAAGACGGCAAGACCAAGCGTATCGGCATCACCCGCGCCCACATGGAAGAGGATGCCGGGAAATTAATACATGGCGACAAGCCTGAAACCGCCGGCAATTCGCTGGTCGATCTCAACCGGGCTTGTACACCATTGCTGGAGATCGTTTCGGAACCAGACATGCGATCGCCTGAAGAAGCAATCGCCTACCTGAAGAAACTGCACCAGATCGTGGTTTATCTCGGTGTTTGCGACGGCAACCTTGAAGAAGGCAGCTTTCGCTGTGACGCCAACGTCTCGGTACGGCCTTACGGCCAGACAGAGTTCGGCACCCGCGCGGAGTTGAAGAATATCAATTCGTTCCGCTTCATCAAGCAGGCGATCGCATACGAGGTCGAACGCCAGATCGACCTGATCGAAAGTGGCGGCAAGATTATCCAGGAAACCCGGCTGTTTGACAGCTACACCGGCATGACCCGTTCCATGCGCGGCAAAGAAGAAGCTCACGACTACCGTTATTTCCCTGACCCAGACCTGGTGCCGCTGGTGATCGGCCCGGAGTGGGTCGAACAGGTAAGGGCCACCCTTCCCGAGCTCCCTGACGCAAAGCGCGCCCGCTTTGTCGAAGGGCTGGGCCTGTCGGTCTATGACGCCGAAGTCCTCGCCTCCGACCGCGCTCTGGCTGATTATTTCGATGCCTGTGCCACCCTCGCCAGGGACGCCAAAACCTGCGCCAACTGGATCATGGGAGACGTGCTGCGCAAGCTCAAGGAAACCGGGGAGACCATTGCCGAAGCGCCGGTTTCGCCGCAACTTCTCACCGGTCTTCTGGCCAAGATAGCCGATGGCACCATTTCCGGCAAAATTGCCAAATCAGTCTTTGAGAAGATGTGGCAAAGCGGTCAGACTGCCGACCAGATCATCATTGCGGAAGGCCTCAAACAAGTCACTGATACGGGTGCGATTGAAGATCTTGTCGATGAAGTGATTGCCGCCAACCCGGACCAGGTGGCTGAATATCTGGGCGGCAAGGACAAGCTGATCGGTTTTTTTGTCGGCAGGGTCATGCAGGCCAGCCAGGGCAAAGCCAATCCCGGCATGGTCAATCAACTTTTGAAAAAGAAACTCACAGGGAACTGAAAAATGAGTAATTGTGGTTTTTTCCCCAATGCCAAAGGCATCCGCCCGATCACATACAGTGACGGTCTCTTGCGCCTGATCGACCAGCGTCGCCTGCCCACCGAGGAGCTCTGGCTGGAATATACTGATTACCAGGAGGTCGCCGAAGCGATTCGCAGCATGGTGGTGCGCGGTGCACCGGCAATCGGCATTACCGCCGCCTACGGGGCCTACTTCGGTGCCCGTGACATCCAGACAGAGAGTTACAGTGCTTTTGTCAGTCAGTTTGAGCAGGTTTGTGCAGTCCTTGCCGCGACCCGGCCAACGGCAGTCAACCTCTTCTGGGCCCTGGAGAGGATGAAAAGCCTGGTGCGTGCCAACGCCGACCAGCCGATCGGCAACCTGAAAATCGGCCTGGAGTACGAGGCCATGGCCATCAATGAAGATGACATCCGCATCAACATGAAGATGGGGCGTCATGGCGCGACTCTCCTGCCGGAACATGTGCGCATCCTGACCCATTGTAATGCCGGTGCGCTGGCAACCGGCGGCTACGGCACCGCACTGGGGGTCATCCGTGCTGCAGTAGCTGCGGGTAAACAGGTCTCGGTGTTTGCCGATGAGACCCGCCCCTTCCTGCAGGGCTCGCGGTTAACCGCATGGGAGCTTCAGCAGGACGGTATCCAGACAACCCTGATCTGCGACAACATGGCCGGCTATCTGATGGCTGAGGGCGCGATCGATGTGGTGATTGTTGGTGCCGACCGAATCGCCGCCAACGGCGATGTCGCCAACAAGATCGGCACCTACACAGTCGCGGTCCTCGCCAAAGAGCACAATATCCCATTCTACGTTGCAGCGCCGATTTCAACGATCGACCTGCAGATCGCCGATGGTTCACAGATTCCAATTGAGCAACGCGACATTCGCGAGGTCACGCATATCGGCGAACAGCAACTGGCACCGTCAGGGATTGCTGTACTCAACCCCGCATTTGACGTTACCCCGGCTCGCCTGGTCAGTGCCATCATCACGGAACATGGCGTCGCCAGAGACAATTACACGCTGCAACTGGCAGCCTTTGTTCGCCAGAGTGGATAACCGACTTGACCACTTTTGCAGAGACCCCGACATGGCTCGAACAGCTCGTTACTGGCGATGAACCGGCCCTTGCCGTCACCGCCGCAGAAGCAGGTTTTGCAGAACCGCCAAAGACTGCAACCAACCTGATCCTGCTGCAGAAACTTTTGGCAGACCCCGAGCTCGTAGTTACCCTTGCCCGACAGGCTTTAATGACTGCTGATCCGGACCAGGCGCTCAACAACCTCGAACGCCTGTGCGGTGTCGTCGACAAAACAGACCTGCCGATCATTCTCATCGATCCGACTTCTGCCGGCCAATTGTTGACGATACTCGGTGCCTCTCCCTTCCTTTCCGGCATTCTCTGCCGGCGAGCCAGTTTTTTTGCTGGCCTGTTCCGCAAAAACCAGATCAAAATCACAAAAAACGAAGAGCAGATGTGCACAGAACTGCGCGGGCTGATCGCGGACGATGCGGATACGGCTGCATTGAAGCAAGGCCTGCGCATCTATAAAGCCCAGGAGATGCTGCGCATCGGCGCTCGCGATCTATGCGGCCTGGCAGAACTGGAAGAAGTCACGGATGAGCTCTCGTCATTAGCCGCCGCAACCCTGCAAAGAGCCTTTGAAGTCAGCAGCACCCAGTTACAGGCGGAATACGGTGTTCCCATGCTTGAATCCGACGAGGGTCTTTCGGCAAAAGAAGCCCAATTCACAATCATTGGCATGGGCAAGTTTGGCGGCCGTGAACTGAACTTTTCTTCGGACATCGACCTGATCTATTTTTACAGCTCGGATCATGGCCAGACAACCGGGATCATTGATCCGGTTCGTGGCCAACGCAATTGCATTTCGCTCCACCAGTACTTCGTCAAATTATCGGAAATGATTACCAAGGCGATTGGTCAGGCGACCGAAGATGGTTTCGTCTTCCGCGTTGATCTGCGCTTGCGCCCAGAAGGCAATCGAGGCGAAATGGCCAACTCTCTTGCTGCCGCAGAGATTTATTACGAGAGCTGGGGGCAAAGCTGGGAACGTTCAGCTATGCTCAAAGCCCGGCCAGTGGCAGGATCAAAAGCACTCGGCGAGCAGCTATTAAAGCGGTTGGAGCCATTCATCTACCGTCGCCATCTTGATTACGCCATGATCGACGACATCAAGCTGATGAAGCAGAAGATCGATCGCAGCCTGACACGCGAAAAAGAAGGCGAGCTGAATCTCAAGCTGGGGTATGGAGGTATCCGGGAAATCGAATTCTTCATTCAGGCCCTGCAGCTTATCAATGCCGGCAAGAATCCGCACCTGCGGGAACGCAATTCTCTGCGAGCCCTTCAACTGCTCTGTGCTGAGGCACTGATTACCGCCGAAGAGAGAGACAACCTGACTGCCGCCTACCACTTCCTGCGCACTGCAGAACATCGTATCCAGATGGTCCACGAACAACAGACGCACAACCTGCCGACCCGACCGCAAGAGCTCACGACCCTGGCCAGGCGTTGTGGTTTCACTCGAGCCGATGCGTTCATGGCCGATCTGCAGAAGCACAGGGAGAAAGTCACAGCTGTTTTCCGTGACCTGTTTTATACGAGTGAAGAAGAATTGCCGTCACAGATCAGTCCCGAGGTTGCCTTCCTTTTCGACGCCAGCGCCGACCCTGATCTCTGCATGGACATTCTGGAAGAAAAAGGCTTTCGTCCTCCGGAGAGTGCCTACGAGAGCCTGAAGGTCCTGCGTCAGGGCGGCAGCAAATGTTACCTGACTGAACGGGCGCGCCGGCAACTTGACCGAATCGCGCCACTGCTCTTTCAGGAAGTGCTGCACAGCCCTGATCCACGGATGGCGCTGGCAAATATGGAAAAGTTTCTGGAGACTTGTCAACGGGCGCGCGGTACCTATTACGCCCTGCTTGCGGAGAACCCGGAAATCATCAAAATCCTGGCTTCCCTTTTTGCTACCAGCCAGTACCTTGCACGCAACTTTATTCAGCACCCGGAGGTTCTCGACTCGCTGGTTTCGAGGAGCTATGCCCAGGATGTCAAGGAACCGGAGGAGCTTACCACAGAGCTGTCAGGGCATCTTGGCAACGCATTGCATTACGAAGACAAACTCAATACCCTGCGCCGCTTCCGCAATGAAGAGTTTTTGCGCATCGCCCTCAACGATATTCATGGCCACACACCTCAGGGCCAAACCACCCGACAACTCTCATTGCTGGCCGATGTCTGCCTGCAGCAGGCCCTGGCCATGGCCCGAGAAGAGTTGCTGGAACGCTACGGTCTGCCGTTTTGCCAGGATGACAATAAGGCATACCACGAAGCCGAATTCGCGATCGTCGGCATGGGCAAGCTCGGCGGCATGGAATTGAACTATCACTCCGATCTCGATATCATTTTTATTTACGAGGGCGCAGGGGAAACCAGACCGGTTGAAGAAACCGACCCGAAACGGTTCAGGCCCCAGACCAACCAACAGTATTTTGTGCGGCTGGCGCAGAGAATCATCTCGATTTTAAGTTTGAGCACTCAGGAAGGACATGTATACGAGATCGACACCCGCCTGAGGCCTTCCGGCAATCAGGGCCCGCTGGTGTCTTCCCTGCCTGCCTATCGTGAGTATCACAAAAGCTCTGCCGCGCCGTGGGAACGTCAGGCATTAATCAAGGCCAGGGTGGCGGCGGGCTCGGCAAAGCTGGCAGCAGGCTTTGATGCCCTGACGGCCGAGATCGTCTACGAGCGCCCCCTGCCGGACAACCTTGCGGAAGAAATCTACCGTTTGCGACAGCGCATGGAGAAGGAACTCGGCAAGGAAGACAGCCGGCACCGCAACATCAAAACCGGGCGCGGCGGCATGGTTGACGTTGAATTCATTGCCCAGTATCTGCAGCTGCTCCACGGCAAAGAAAACCGGGAACTGCGCTGCCGCAACGCAATGGATGCCTTGTTGATCCTGAAGAACGAAAAACTGATTTCGGCCCAGGACTATGAGAGTCTGGCTGACGGTTACAAATTCCTGCGACGTCTGGAAAACAAGTTGCGCCTGGTGCATGACCAGTCTGTTAACGAATTGACAGCCGATCCGGCAGCTCTCGCCAAACTGGCCAGACACCTTGACTACCCGGATACTTCCGGACACCCGGAGACCTTATTCCTGCAAGATTACGCCAGAACAACCCAGACCATTCGAGAGATCTTTGACCGCATTCTGAAACACACGGAGAATGCTTGATAGTATCATCGGAAACTCCGGATGGCACAACCGCAGTTTTCGATCCTGAGGCTGGTATCAGGGTTCTACAGAGGTCTGGCTGTCCGAAGTAGCGCGATGATCGGCATGGGTCGGTGCCAATCCGATAAACCTTCGACCATCTTCGAGGACCAGGTAAAAAGTGGGGATCAGCAAGAGGGTGATGCCGGTCGCAAAGAGGATGCCGAAGGCCAGACTGATCGCCATGGGCACAAGAAACTGGGCTTGCATACTGGTCTCCAGAATCATCGGCATGAGTCCGAAAAATGTCGTCAGGGACGTGAGCAGAATTGGCCGAAAGCGCCTTTGCCCTGCCTCCATGAGAGCCTCTGATAAGGGCCTTCCCTGCCGCCGGATCCGGTTTGTGTAATCAATCAGCAACAGTGAATCATTGACGACCACGCCGGTTAACGCAACAATGCCGAACATGCTCAGGATACTCAGGTCGTATCCCATAATGAAATGACCGAGGATCGCACCGACTATCCCGAACGGGAT
>JBPPMB010000209.1:0-7362 GCA_051305855.1 Desulfuromonadales bacterium | reverse complement strand
ATGGATGCTGCCGAGTGCATCGGCTGCGGTGCCTGTGTTGCTGCATGTCCGAACAGCTCGGCCATGCTTTACACCGGAGCCAAGGTCGCTCAGCTCGCGGTCCTGCCGCAAGGCAAGGTGGAAGCTCATCGCCGCGTCATGGCCATGACCGAAGCCGCCAAAGAGAATGGTTTCGGCAACTGCTCGAATCACTACGAGTGCCAGGCATCCTGCCCGAAAGGCATTGACGTCAAATTCATCGCCAAGCTCAACCGCGAATACATGAAGGCGCTCATTCCATAATTCGCAGCTTTCTCTTAAGAAGTATCCAAGGGCGGACCATCTGGTCCGCCCTTGATTTGTTAAAAGTGAAAAGTGAAAAGATGTGGTTTATCTTTTTGCTGCAGGAAAGCACAGAAGAAAGGCCCTCTGACAGGGCCGGATCCCAGAGTCTGCAGCCCATGGAAGCACAGATACCAGGCAAAGGAATATGCCCTCCGCTAGGAGATAGCCGATTTTTGCATACTTTTTGGCGGCTTGCAAAAAGTATGGCGGCTGGCGGGCCGCGACCCGCCGGTTTTAATGTTGTGATTATCATCTGATTTCAAAATGTTACAGCAAAAAGCAGAACCGCAGGCGCTGCGCCCCCGAGAAAGCCATTTTTTGGTTACTTTTTTTGGCGCCTGCAAAAAAAGTAACGCGGCTGGCGGGACGCAACCCGCCGGTTCAAGTCTGCCCCTTTTGCAGGAGCAGGGTGCTGAATTCATCAAGCAAGTCATTGCGAACAACCTGGCAACCCCTTTTCTCATACGCCTGGCGCACAGCAAAATTATCTTCCCACAAAATCCCCGAGAGTAATAACCGCCCCTGCGGATTCAGGCGGGCAGTCAGGGAATCCACCTGGTCGAGCAGGATGTCGCCGTAGATATTGGCCAGGATCAGGTCGAAGTCTCTTGCTGTTACCGCGTCCAGTGTGCCGGTGATCAGAACCACCCGATCGTCAAGATCGTTAAGCCGTACGTTGGTCTGTGCTGTTTCTACGGCTTTCGCTGCGATGTCGACACAAACGACATGGTCTGCCCCGAGTTTGAGTGCGGCGATCGCCAGAATTCCTGTACCGCTGCCGAGGTCGAGGACGCGTGTCTTCCTGATTCCAGGCATGCCTTCCATGATCTTCAGGCAGCTTTCTGTGGTCTCATGCTCTCCGGATCCGAAAGCACCGCGCTGCATTACCAGGTCGATGCGGCCGTCAGCCGAGAAGGAATGACCGGGTGGAGTGATGCGGAATTTTTCACCGATATCAAAAGGTTGATACATGGGAACTCCGGCATGAGAGGTGAGAAGTGAGCGCAAGCCTTGTCACGCCACTCATCAATCATAACCCCTGGCTGCGCAGGATCACCAGGGTCAGGGTGTAGGTCACTGCAGAGAAGAGGGTGGAAAGCATGACGATAGTTCCGGCCAGCTCAGCATCCCCCCCGAGTTGGTCGGCCATGATGTAGGTGGCCGTTGCCGCAGGTGTCCCGGCAATCAGCACGCCGATGCTGAGATCAATGCCTCTGACCCCCATGCTGATCAGCAGGACGGCAGCGAGAATGGGCATCCAGACGGTTTTCAAGCCGCTTGACAGGGAGGCTTTGATCAGGTCTCCGCGCAGTTTTTCGAGCGAGAAACCGCCACCGAGTGCCAGCAGTGCCAGTGGCAGGGTCATGCCGGTCGCTATGTCCAGGCTGCGTTCGAGAACCAATGGCAGAGGCAGGGCAAGAAAACTCCAGATTATCCCCAGAAACGAAGCGAGGATCAGCGGATTCAGGGCAACCTGGCGAAGCCAGAAAACGGCGCCGCGCTGTTCGCCTGAACCGCGATGTGGCCAGAGCAGGGCAAGGATAGCAAAGAGGTTCAGAAAGGGGACCAGAAAGCCCATCAGGATGCCGGCCCTGGTCAGGCCAGTCTCACCGTAGGCATTGAGGGTAATGGCCAGCCCCATGTAGGCGATGTTGCCACGAAACGAGCCCTGGCTGAAGACACCGCGTGAAGCGAGCGGATACTTTCGGAGGACCGTATAAAAATATGAAGCAACGAAGGTGATTGCTATGGCGGTGATCGAGCCGAGAATCAGTCTTCCGTTGAAGTTGTCGGAGAAGTCTGCAGTGCCGATTTTATAAAAGAGCAGCAACGGCAGGCAGACATAGTAAACCAGTCGATTGGTCTGCTTGAGGAATACGGCGTCGATCAGCCCCCAGCGACGCAGTAGCCAGCCGAGAGCTATGACTGAAAAGACAGGGAGGACAATGTTGAGGATATTGAAAAAGAGGGGCATGCGTTGTGTCTCCGAGTGCTGATCCCTGGTCAGGCTATCCATGCGCCGGCTGCAAATCCGACGGTTTGGTTTGTACAGACCGATAATATTTTAGAATACAGAATCCGGAATAGAGAAGACAGTATAATAATCACGTGGTTCTGTGATCAGAGCGCGGCTTCGATCCGCCTCGCTCGGGGATGAAATGGCCTAAATTTGATTCAGGGGTTTCTTTTTGATGCAATTGTATAATATTCTACATTGACAGGTGCAGACATTAAACGCACAAGAGTAATGACCAAGAGTCTGGACGACCATGCTGATTGCCAGGAAAAACTTTTATCTGCGTCTGACGATCATCGCCACCTTGTTGCTGCTGGTGACCGCTCTGCATTACCTGACAACGACAGAGCTGGTCAAAGCTCACGATGTCTATCGCCGCCTCTACTATGTGCCGATCGTGCTGGGCGGGGTCTGGTTTGCCCTGCGCGGGGGGATCGTAACTGCGCTGCTTGCTTCACTGCTCTATATGCCGCATGTGCTCTTTCACTGGCAGCACAATTCCTCCATCGCTCTCGAACAATACCTGGAAATCGTGCTCTACAACGTGATCGGCTGCCTTACCGGTTTTCTCGCCCAGCGCGAACGCCAGCAGAAACTGCGCTATCAGAAAGCTGCCGAGACGCTTGAAGGCAGTTACTCGAAATTGCGCGAACAAGCGGACCAGATCATCGAGATTGAAGAGCAGTTGCGGCGGGCCGATCGCCTCTCTGCCCTCGGAGAGCTTTCAGCCGGGATGGCCCATGAAATCCGCAACCCGCTCGGCTCCATAAAAGGCACAGCGGAGATCCTGCGCGACGGTGTGGCGGCAGACGACCCGAAACTGGAATTTGCCGAAATCCTGATCAGGGAAGTGGACCGGCTGAACGGAGTCCTTGAGGATTTTCTGCGTTTTGCCCGGCCGACACCGGTCGAACGTGGCCGGTTTTTTCTCGGCCCGGTTGTTCGTGACGTCCTCGACCTGACCCGGCAGCAAGCCTCGCGCAATCATGTCGAGGTGCGGGTCGCGCTGGATGACGATGTGGAAATACCCGGGCAGGGTGAGCAGATCAAGCAGACCTTGCTCAACCTGGTTTTAAATGCTCTTCAGGCGATGCCGGAAGGAGGCATTCTTGAAGTCTCCTCAAAATACCTGCAACACGAAGTACAGATCAGGGTCAGCGACAATGGCCCGGGGATCGCCCTGCAAGACCGGGCGCGAATTTTCAATCCGTTTGTGACGACCCGGGACAGCGGCACCGGGCTCGGGCTGGCTATCACGCAGCGCATTGTCCAGAGTCATGACGGTCACATCGTGCTCGACAGCACGCCTGGTCAGGGGGCAAGTTTCACTGTTTGCCTGCCGCTATCCTGAGCAGACGAGCAGAGAGCAATACCAAGGTTGGCAGCCAGGCCACCAGGCCACGCAGGAATCCCCTGCTGTTTCGGTGGGCCCGGAATCGCTGAGAGCGTGTCAGGAACATTATTCATGTGTTCTGCCTGGTGACCTGACCCCCGCATGGCAGTACACACTGCCGGAACCGTAAGGCTGGAGAATTACCCACCATGAAGACAGATCCATCCCGTACTAACGCAACAAAACCATTACGCAAGGTTTTGTTGATCGATGATGATGCCTCTTTGCGCCGGGTCACCGAATATTCTCTGCAGTCAGCCGGCTTCCACGTTATCAGCGCCGCAGACGGCAAACAGGGCCTGGTGGTCTTTCGTGAAGATCATCCGGACGTTGTCATAACCGATATTCAAATGCCCGGCATGTCTGGTTATGAGGTGCTGCAGCACATCGTGGCAGAGCGCCCGGAGACCCTGGTCATAGTGGTTACTGCGTACAGCTCTGTCGAAAAGGCCGTTGAGGCGATGAAGCAAGGGGCCTACGACTACCTGTCAAAACCCTTCAGCCGCGATGAATTGGTGCTGGTCGTCAACAAGGCATTCAAACTGCTCGGCTTGCAGAATGAAAACCGGCGGCTGCGCGACCAGCTGGAGCATCATGTTGATTTCAGTCATATGGTTGGCATCTCCGATGTCATGCAGGAAGTTTTTGAGGTTGTCCGAAGGGTTGCTCCGACCGAGGCGAGTGTCCTCATAACAGGGGAGAGCGGGACGGGGAAAGAACTGATAGCAAGAGCGATCCACCAGGGCAGCCCGCGCAGCAAGGAACCTTTTGTCGCGATCAACTGCGCAGCAATCCCGGCGACCCTCCTGGAAAGTGAACTCTTCGGACATGTGCGCGGCGCCTTTACCGGTGCGGTTCGCGATCGCGCCGGCAAGTTCGAACAAGCCGACGGCGGCACCCTGTTTCTCGATGAAGTCGGTGAAATGCCGCTGGAACTCCAGCCCAAGCTGCTGCGCGTTCTTCAGGAAATGGAAGTCGAGCCCCTGGGGGGCAAAGTCCGTTCCGTGAATGTCCGGATCCTCGCGGCGACCAACCAGGACGTGGAGACCGCCCTGCAGGAAGGCCGGTTTCGTGAGGACCTTTATTATCGCCTGGCGGTCATTCCGATCGAGCTGCCTCCCCTGCGCGAGCGCATCGATGATATCCCGCTGCTGGTCAGGCATTTCCTGAAACGTTTCAGCGCCGGTTCCCCGGTGGCTATCAGTGATGCCGCGCTTGAAGGGATGCAGGCCTATCCCTGGCATGGTAATGTCAGGGAACTGCAGAACGCTGTCGAAAGGATGGTTGTCCTGAACAATGGTGAGACGCTTGATCTGCATCACTTGCCTGCTAAAATCCGCTCGACACCGACCTCATCAACAAGCCAGGTTGTGACACTGCCGCCTGAAGGCTATTCCCTTGAAGCCCTGGAAAAAGAGGTGGTCGTTCAGGCGCTGGAGAGAAACGCCTGGAACCAGACCCGGGCGGCAGCCTTTCTCCAGGTGCCAAGACATACCTTGATCTACCGGATGGAGAAGTACGGCATCAAAAAACCGTGAGGAGTGACCGCTCGCCTGTACACAGAGCATTCTACCAGAGGCTGAGACCGGTTGACATTTTTCTCCCTGTAAGGTTACATGCGATGAACCGAAGGACTTATTATGCGTGGCCTGTTATTGATTGTTGTTGTGCTTGTACTGGCCGGTATTTTTCTCTATCTTGGCTTTGAGAAAAGTTCGCTGCCGCAATTTAAGCCGGGTAAAGCCGTTTATATCGGTGACACTGCACCTGATTTCCGGCTTGAGGATGCTGCGGGCAACCAGGTGTCTCTGGCGGATTTGCGCGGCAAGGTGGTGCTGGTGAACTTCTGGGCGACTTGGTGCCCTCCCTGCCGGGAGGAAATGCCCTCAATGGAGAAACTCTTCGCAGCCATGTCCGGCGAGGATTTTGTCATGCTGGCGGTCAATACTGAGGCGAATGGACGGGACATTGTCCCGGCGTTTTTGCAAAAGACCCCGTTCTCCTTTCCCATCCTTTACGATGACCAGGGCGTCGTGCAGCAGCTTTACGGGGTATACAGGTTGCCGGAATCCTTTATTATCAGAAAAGATGGTGTCATCGACGACAAAGTCATTGGAGCCATCGACTGGGCACACCCTGAAACGATCGCGTATTTCAAAACCCTGACGAAAGGATAACCGCATTGCAGCAAGCGTCTAATATTACTTACTGGATCGCCTTTACCGCCGGGATTCTCTCTTTTGCGTCGCCCTGCGTGCTGCCGCTGATCCCTTCCTACCTGACCTACATAACCGGGTTATCGTTCAAGCAGCTGGAAACGGAGCATCCCGGAGCCAAAATCCGCCTGACCATCATCCTGCATTCCCTTTGCTTTATCCTGGGGTTTTCCGTTGTGTTTGTCCTGCTCGGTGCCATCGCCGGCATCGCGTCCAGCAAATTCCAGCTCTACCTGCGCGAGGGCCTTGAATGGTTTGAAATGATTGGCGGTTTGCTGATTTTCCTGTTCGGGGTCCATATTACCGGCCTGTTTCACTTTGGCGTGCTGCTTGGCGAAAAAAGGGTCCAGCTCCACAAGAAACCGAGTGGTTTCATCGGCACATTTGTGGTGGGCATCGCCTTTGCGGCAGGCTGGACGCCCTGCATCGGTCCGATCCTCGCATCGATCCTGATGGTGGCCGCAACCTCCGGCCAGGTTGGTGAGGGTGTCGGCCTGCTTGCCGTTTACTCGCTCGGATTGGGCGTCCCGTTCCTGCTCTCGGGGCTGCTTTTTCATCAATTCCTCGTCGCCTTCAATCGATTCCGCAAGTATATCCGCCTCGTTGAAATAGGCACAGGAGTTATGCTGATGGCGGTCGGCATCATGCTTATGTTCAGCCTGACGGGCAAACTCACCATGTATCTCTACCAGTGGATCCCTGTGCAGGGTTAGCTTTCTGAACTTTCTTTAACCGGCAGTGAAATCTCTTCGGCGGAGTTGGTTTTTTAGATTTTACTGGTAATCATGATCAACACCGGCGGGTCGCGTCCCGCCAGACGCCATACTTTTTGCAAGCCGCCAAAAAGTATGCAAAAATCGGCTATCTCCTAGCGGAGGGCATGACATGAGCAACTTGGACAAACAGCAGAGCTTGACGACACCGCCTCAGCTGCGTGGCAACTTTGACGGGGCCCTTCCTGCTGGGCCCCGTTGTCTTCGTCAGTCAACACTCTGTCTCTGAGAAGGTCTGCAGATTTCCTGAAACAACGTATAAAGCCAAACCACCAACCAACAGATCAAACCATCGCAACCATCGCAACCATCGCAAAAGTAAATGCCGGAAATATCCATCCCCGGCACCGCCGCCTGTAAACGCGGGGGCCCAGAAGGAAGGGCCCCCTTGGTCTCGTATCAAAAGAGCACTCTGATACGCCCGGGAACTCAGACAATTGACACATCAGAATACTTCGCGCAAGACATGCTCCATGCCATGGCCGCCGTTTTCTTTGCTTACTTTCTTTGATGGTCTCGTAAAAACTCAGGCGGCAAGAAGCGTCCAACAGTCGCCTGTTGGGTTGTTGACATTTATAAATTGGTTCCGGATCTTCACAAAGGCATCAAAATGACCTTTGATAGTAATTTTGAGGTTCC
>JBPPMB010000148.1:0-21836 GCA_051305855.1 Desulfuromonadales bacterium | reverse complement strand
TTTTTTGACGTCCTTTACCGTTAGGAGCTGACGTGAATCCGCAACCGTTAATCACCACCACCGAGGCCGTCGATAAAGCCTTCTATATTATTTTTGGCATCAGCGGCGTTATGCTGCTCGGCGTCACGGTGGTTATGATTTATTTCGCTTGGCGCTACAACCGTAAACGTTACCCCGTGCCGCTCAGCCAGAAAGACACCAACTTCTGGCTGGAGGCTACCTGGACCATTATCCCGACCATTCTGGTCATGGTGATGTTCTGGTACGGCTGGGAGGGCTATCTCTCCTTGCGGCGAATCCCCGACAATGCCATCCCGATTCAAGGTTCGGCGCGCATGTGGTCGTGGCTCTTCACCTACGAGAACGGCAAAACTTCCGACAAACTGTACGTTCCGGTCGGAGAACCGGTGAAAGTGCTCCTGACTGCCGAGGATGTGCTGCACAGCTTTTACGTACCCGCCTTTCGGGTTAAACGCGACACCGTGCCGGGTATGGATAACTATGTCTGGTTTGTCGCCGACCAGCCTGGCAGCTATGACCTGTTTTGCGCCGAATATTGCGGCGTCGGTCATTCAGCAATGATCACCACGGTAGAAGCAATCCCGTCTGAGGAATTTTCCGCCTGGCTGTCTGACAAGCCTGCGGTCGCAGATGCAGGCAAGACGCTGCTGCAGAAACATGGTTGCCTCGGTTGCCACTCCCTGGACGGCTCACCGTTGGTCGGCCCCAGCTTTCAGGGCATTGGCGGTCGCCAGGTCGTTGTCACCAGCAACGGAGAAACCCGCACCCTGATCAGCGATCGTGACTATCTGAAAGAGTCCATCCTGGAGCCGGGGGCTGATATCGTTGAAGGTTATCCGGCGGCTATGCCACCTTATGCAGGGCGCATTCCAGAAGAAGAATTGGAAGGTATGCTTGATTACCTGGCAGGCCTCAACCTTGAAAAACAGGGCACCAACAGCACGCAAGATGATGATGCTGCAGAATCTGTCAAAACAGCAGAAGAAAAACCACCCGAGAAGCATGATGAAGCGACTGAAGCGGCCGAGAAGATTGATCCTGCCGGCAAGGGAGAATCTCTGGTGGAGAAGAATGGTTGCCTTGGCTGCCACAGCACAGACGGCAGTCGCCGGGTCGGTCCAAGCCTTAAAGGTCTGATGGGGAGTGAGCGTACGGTTGTTAAGGATGGGCAGCAGGTCAAGGTTCAAGCGGATACCGCTTACCTGATCCGTGCGATCCGTGAACCAGGCAGCGAAGTTGTCGAGGGATATCCGGCTGCCATGCCGCCCTATCCGGGACTTTCTGATGACGACATTGAAGCTTTGCAGGCCTGGCTGGAAACCTTGAAATAGGATGCACGGCTATTCCGGAACCATGACCAACCTGACAGCATTAAGTCGCATGATAAGACTGCCATTGTCGGCGATGGTTGCTCTCTCTGCACTGGCTGGAGCCCTGGCCTCAGGTCTTTACGTGCCTTGGGTCGATCTCTGGGCGATCACCTGGGGAATCTTCCTCTTGAGTGCGTCCTGCTCGGTTCTCAATCAGGTTCAGGAACGCTTTACCGACGCCCTGATGCGCCGAACCTGCCGTCGGCCACTGGCTTGCGGCGATCTCACGGCCAGAACGGGTATGGTGATTGGGATTCTGCTTGGCAGTGGCGGCCTGGCAATCCTGTTTGCTGCCACCGGCACCGCAACCGCTCTCTTGGGGCTATTGGCAACCGGCTGGTATCTGCTGGCATATACGCCACTGAAGCGCATTTCTTCACTGGCAGTGATTGCCGGCACCCCTTGTGGTGCCTTGCCGCCCTTGATCGGCTGGCTGGCCGCCGGCGGCGACCCGCTCGACCCGCGTCCCCTGACCCTGGTCCTGCTCATGGTCCTCTGGCAGGTGCCTCACTATTGGCTTCTGGCTCTGCCTGATCGTGATGAATTAAAACAGGTCGGTTTCAAGGTCCTGCCTGACAAACTGACGGGGCACCAACTGCTGGGCATTTGTCACTTCTGGATCCTCGGCATGGTCACAGCCACCCTGCTGCTGCCACCCATGCATTTGGTGAAGATGCCAATACTTCAGGGGCTGATCGCGGGGCTGGCCATCTCGTTCGCCGTCTGGACGACGCGCGTCCAACGTAAAGCCCTTTTCGTCGAGCAGACTGCTGCCAAGCTTCGCATCGGCCTGCACCTTTATCTCGGCCTGGTTCTCAGCACTATTCTTCTCAACGGCCTGTTGGCCAGAGTGCTTTTCTGATAACCTGGAGCATCTTCCAATCGGCAGAAAAGCAGCTGGTTAATCATCCACTTTTTGGCGAATCCGTTTTTTATCTCCCAGCTTGCGCTTGGCATCCAGCCGCCGGGCGATGGCGCCCTTGCCGGGGCGGGTAGCGATGCGCGGCCGTCTCTTGCGTGAGCGGGCGGCGAGTTTCTCTTCAAGGCGTGCCATGGCCCGCTGCAGGTTTTGATGCCGCGAGCGCGACTCAGTGGCGGTCACCACGACACCTGTAGGCAGGTGGGTGATGCGTACCCCGGTCTCGCTGGTATTGCGATGCTGGCCTCCGGGGCCGGAGCCGCGAAAATAGTCGATACGGATGTCCTGTTCACTCCATTGCATATCGTTCACACCGTGACACAGGTCAACAAGAGAAGAATCAATCCTCTTCAGTTGACCTTATTTTTGGCAAAACACTCTCGCTCATGCTAAAAAGTATAGTTATTACATCCTGATGTCAAAGGCGGAGAGAAACATGAACCATTTTGCCCTGACCATTGTCGGTCGCGACCGTCCCGGGATCGTATCCCAGGTGACTGAGATTCTTTTCAATCTGGGCTGCAACCTCGCCGATTCCAGTTGTTCTATTCTCGGTGGACAATTTGCCATGATCCTGATTCTCGGCCACCCGGAATTCACCAGTTTGCAGAGCTTCGGTGAAGCTTTCAAACCTTTGGAAGAAAAGGACCTGACCGTCGCCCTGCGCGTGCTCAAGCCCGGCGGCGAAACCCGCTCGCAGATCGA
Organism: Desulfuromonadales bacterium; assembly: GCA_051305855.1. Taxonomy (GTDB): domain Bacteria; phylum Desulfobacterota; class Desulfuromonadia; order Desulfuromonadales; family BM103; genus M0040. The sequence continues at coordinate 18,821 of JBPPMB010000148.1, read as the reverse complement.
TGGGGATCTCTGCATGATTTCGGTCTACGGTTCCGACAAGCCCGGGATCGTGTACCGCGTGGCACAGATACTGGGTAAAAACCAGGTCAACATTACTGATCTCAACACCAAGCTGGTCGGTACTGAAGAGCGCCCCGTTTACGTAATGGTCATAGAAGCAGCACTTCCACAAGGAGTCGATGAAGAGGATGTCAACTGCTGGCTTGCCGCGATAAGAGATGAACTGCAGATCGACATCACCGTACGCACCATCCCGACCGTGGAACTCTGACATGGCCGTATGTTCCATTCTTTGCTATCCAGACCCGATTCTCAAACAGGTGGCCGAGCCGGTTGTCGAAGGTGACAATACCGTTGTCACGGTCATTCAGGACCTGGTTGATACCATGATCGATGCCGGTCATTCGGTGGGCGTCGCCGCACCTCAGATTGGCGTGCTGCGCCGCGTGGCGGTGGTGGACGTTTCCAGGAGCAAGCTCGGCAGAGACAACCATCACGGCCTGCTCGAAATGGTCAATCCGGAAATCATCGAAAAGTCAGGGAGCACGACGATGCGGGAAGGTTGCATGAGCGTTCCCGATTACACCGGCAATGTGACGCGGGCCGAACATATCGTCGTCGAATACAACGACCGTGGCGGACGTCTGCGCGTCATCGAGGCCAGCGGTTTCGAGGCGGTCGCCATCCAGCATGAGCTTGACCATCTCGACGGGCTGCTCTTCCTCGACCGGGTCTCCAGTTTGAAAACCGATCTCTACCGGAGGAAGATACAATGAGACAAACGCAAAGCAAGAGGCGGTCGGCAAAGCCCCCGGCGCTCCCGGTATGGTCAGCATGTCTGCCATGACGGCATCCTCAACGACCCTGGTGATGCTCCCCGGACTCGACGGCACGGGCCTGGTCTTCGGCCCGCTGTTGGCACACCTGCCTGCAGAGATCGACGTCCAGGTCGTGCGCTATCCCGGCGATCGCGTGATGTCTTTTCAGGAGCATGTCGTGTTCGCCAGGAAACAGCTCCCCCAAAAGAAGCCTTTCGTGCTGCTGGCAGAATCTTTTTCCGGGCCGATCGGCCTGCACCTGCTCACTGAACCGCCGGCCAATCTGATCGGTGTGATTTTTGTTGCGACCTTTGCACATTACCCGAGTCCATTTTTGCTCGATGCCGCTCGCTTCATGCCACAAGGGTTGTTGTTGAAACTTTATTCAACAACCCTGTTCAGCCGCTTCTTCAGCCTTGGCGGAGCCTCTGTCGAAGCCGTCAAACTTTTCCGTACGGCCCTGGCGTCTGTCCAGCTCGACGTCCTTTCACACCGGTTACGGCTTCTTGCCGACTTGCCGCCATCACCAGCCACGACCTTCTCCGGACCATGCCTCTATATTCAGGCAAGCAACGACCGTCTCGTCCCATCCCGTGCGCTTGCGCCACTGCAGAGGCACCTGCCACAGCTTCAAGTCGAGAAGGTCCATGGCCCGCATATCGTCCTGCTGGCACAACCTGAGGCCGGGGCCCGACTGATCAGCAGATTTGTTGCCACCCTGGCGGGATCTCACGAATAAGCTGAACGAACGACAGCTCGTCGAACTGCGCCAGGTTTTGCTGGCCCTGCGCGAGAAACAGACAGGGGCAGGAGGCCTGAGCCACCTGCCCCCGTGGATGAGGACATCCTAAAGGTTACAGTTCATCTGGCGAAGCTGGTCGTTACCAGCTTTTCCCGCCATGGCAACTCGGTGTGGCACACCGGCCGCCGGAGTAACTGAGCGAGCTCTTGATGGTTGCCGAAGGCGCCTGTTCGAATACCCGAGTGCTCAGGTTGGTAAAATGCCCGTTCCGCAATTTCGCCGTGTCATGACACGCCGAGCAGGAGAGGCGTTTGTCTACCACATGCTTCCTGTGCTCGCCCGAAGAATAGCCATTGTACTGGCTCGTACCGGAGGTATGGCAGGAACTGCACTGGGTGTCGACATTGATCAAGCCACTGCCCCAGACCGGCGTAGCAACACCGCCATGGCAGCTGATGTTTGAGCAGGTGCCATTGCTGTTGCCGGTTGCGGTGCCGCTCTTGGCGTTCCAGTCTGTTGCGAAACCAAGATCGACCTGGTCGTTATGCGCGGCGCCGGTGTGGCAGGCGGCACAATTGCTGGCCAGACCATTCAGGCTCGTGTGTACTCCGTGCGAGCCGGCCGTATCCGGGAAGCTGCCACCTGACGGAGGCTGGCCGTGGCAGCTGTCACATGCTCCGGCGTAGGGATCGCTGACTTCGAAGGTGTTCAGCCAGTTGACCAGATTGGTCTGCTCGTCCGCCGACACCGTGCCGCCGTGACCGGTGCCGAGTTTGGTGGTGACGAGACCGCCCTGACCGGCCAGATCGATATTACCGGTGGAGTCGAAACCGCTGACCTTGTGGCAACCCGAGCAGTTGTCGTTGTAGACGGTCTCACCGTTGCGGGTGACGACCGGAGGCGGCGCCGGGGCCCAGGTATCGAGCCAGTTGGCGAGGTTGGTGACTTCGCCACTGGTCAGGGTCCCGCCGTGGCTGGTGCCGAGCTTGGTGACTGCAGTGTTGCCCATGCTGGCGAGATCGATGTTGCCGGCCGCGTCATAGTTGTAAATCTTGTGGCAGACGGCGCAGTTGTCATCGTAGACGGCCTGACCGGTGCGGTCGATCACCGGCGGTGGCGCGGGGGCCCAGGTATTGAGCCAGTTGGCGACGTTGGTGACTTCGCCACTGGTCAGGGTCCCACCGTGACCGGTGCCGAGCTTGGTGACGGCGGCGCTGCCCATGCTGGCGAGGTCGATGCTGCCGGCCGCGTCATAGTTGTAAATCTTGTGGCAGACGGCGCAGTTGTCATCGTAGACGGCCTGGCCGGTGCGGGTGACAACCGGCGGTGGCGCCGGGGCCCAGCTGTCGAGCCAGGTGGCGAGGTTGGTGACTTCACCGGCGCTCACTGTACCACCGTGACCGGTCCCAAGCTTGGTGACGACAGTGCTGCCCAAGCTGGCGAGGTCAATGTTGCCGGCCGTGTCATAGCCGTAAATCTTGTGGCAGACGGCGCAGTTGTCATTATAGACAGCCTGGCCGGTGCGGTCGATCACCGGCGGCGGTGCTGGAGCCCAGGTGTCGATCCAGTCTGCCAGGTTGATCACCTCTTCATCCGAAACCGCGCCACCGTGGCCAGTGGCCAATTTGCCAATGGCTGTGTCGCCGATACTGGCAAGATCGATACTGCCGACCGCGTCGTAGCCGTAAAGCTTGTGACACACGGCACAATTCTCGGTATAGACGGTTTCACCGTTGCGGGCGACGACCGGCGGTGGCTCAGGAGCCCAGGTATTGAGCCAGCTGGCGATATTGTTGATTTCACCAGAAGTCACCGCACCGCCGTGGCCACTCCCCAGCTTGGCAGAAACGAGATCGCCCTTTCTGGCGAGATCGATGCTGCCGGCCGCGTCGTAGCCATAGAGCTTGTGGCAGACGGTGCAGTTGGCGTTGTAGATCGTTTCGCCAGCGCGGTCGACCAGTGGCGGCGGGGCCGGAGTCCAGATGTCGAGCCAGTCGGTCAGATTAACCACTTCTTCGTCACTCACCGTGCCGCCATGTCCGATGGCCAGCTTGGTGGTGGCAGTGCTGCCCATGCTGGCGAGGTCGATGCCACCGGCCGCGTCGTAGCCGTAGAGCTTGTGACAGCCGGCGCAGTTGTTATCATAGACGGTCTTGCCGTCACGAGCGATTACTGGAGGAGGAACCGGCGCCCAACTGTCGAGCCATGCGGCCAGGTTGGTCAGCTCTTCAGTAGAGATGCTGCCACCGTGCCCGCCAGGCACCTTGGTTACTGCGGTGCTGCCCATACCGGCGAGATCAAGATTACCGTCGGCATCGTAGCCGGTGAGCTTGTGGCAGCCGGAACAGTTTTCGGTGTAGACGGTCTGGCTGCTGCGCGGTGCGACAGGGGGCGCCGGAGGGGTGAAGGTGTCGGCGAAGTCAGCCAGGGCGCTGAGCTCCTGGGTCGGCACGCTCTTGTTCATGTGCCCGCCTTCGATCTTGGTGACCAGAGCAGCCCCCAGGCCGGCCAGGTCAATGTTCCCCGAGGAATCATGATTGGCCAATTTATGACAGTTGGCGCATTCCTGATCATAAATGGCCTGACCGTTGCGATACTGGGGTGGCTGGACCGGGGGCGGCTCCGGAGCCGGCAGGGCATCGGCGACCAGCTGGATTTGCTCTGGCGTCAGGAGGATGTTGCCCATTCCGCCTGCATTGCCGTCAATCGCCGCCTGGATGCCGGCCGCGGTGCGGTTGCTGATTCTGCTCGTCTGCAAGCTGCCGTGGCAGTTCTGGCAGTCGGCGACATAAAGCTCCGCGCCGGTGGCCGGGGTGTCTGGATCTGCAATCGGAGGAGTGACGGGATCGGTTGCCGGAGGGGTGACGGGATCAGTTGCCGGAGGAGTGACGGGATCAGTTGTCGGAGGGGTGACGGGATCAGTTGTCGGAGGGGTGACGGGATCGGTTGTCGGAGGAGTAGCGGGATCGCCGTTCCGGTGCTGGGTGATTCCCATGGCGATAGTATTGGCATCAGCCGTGGCACTGTCAACAATCTGGTCGACCTGACCGGTCGGGATTTCCTGGCCAGCGGAGCCCAGTGCCGCGCCGATCTGGCTGGCAATGGTGCTGTTGACCTGAACCGCGGCATCGATCAGGTCGCCGAGCATAAAGCCGCTGACTTCAGCCGCCAGTTCGTTGAACCGGTCGACATTCAGGGTCTGTTGCACCGCTCCGACCATGACGCTCATGAGATTGTCACCAGAGGCAGCACCCTTGTAATTGAAGTTACCGGTCGCTTCCATGTAGCTGTTGGCGGCCATGTTGGCCTGCAGGTTGCGAAGCATTTCCTCGCTCACACCGCTGGTCAGGTCCTCAAGACCGGCGACCGGGTCAGCGTAGAGATCCTCTGACGTCAAACCCGGCAAGCCGGCATCTGCCATCATTGTGATGACTTCTTCTTCAGTCATGCCGTTGGCCACCAGAGTGGTCAGGGGTGAGACAACCACAGCGCTGCCATCGACGATCGAAACCTTTCGCTTCAGTATGCCCTGGTAGAATGCTCCGACATGCAGCACATTAGCTGAAGCTTTCAAGCGGATTATCGACCCATCGGCAATCGGATCACGGAAGGTGAAACGGCCCTGATCATCCGATGGCGCCAAGCTGGTCTGAAGCAGCTTGCCGTCAGTGGATATTTCGTCGAAATAAGCGTTGACGATGTAAGGGTCAACGGCAACCCCCGACGTGACACTGGTCAGGGCGGCGTCCGAACCCAGCGACGCATCATCGCCACTACCTCCGCCACAGGCGGTCAGAAATGCCGTGAGCATGATTATTGCCAGCCGGTAAACATGTTTTGTTCTGAGCATACTGAGTCTCTCCTTGCTTCACCAGAAAAGTTAGCCCCCTGTCAGCCGGGGAAATGACCAAAAATTGGAATAAACGTTGCGTTTGCATGGAATAAGCAAAACATTTGCCAAATTTGGCACAATCAAATTCGCCCGCAGTTTAAAAGCACATAAATTCAAAGCGCTGGGAAATTATTATAAATGCTTTAATTCGCAGAACTGTTGATTTGCACAGTCCCGTCCTGATGGAAGCCACCGGCCTTTCTGAATCGCTATGAGCAATTTGCGGCTCTGCACTACGTGAAAACGCCGAGGACCGAAATATGTGGAACGAGGCAAGCAGGCTAGTGAAGGGATCGGGACCTTTGACCACAAACAATGTGGATTCCAGGATTAACGCTGGGGCGGGTTATCGGTCCTGGTTCAGGGCAAGAAGCCAACGGGGAGATAAGGGCACGGGCGAGCATGAAACAGCACGGCGAAAGGTGGGGACAGGAACCTGCTGTTCACAGAGGAGAGCACACGTTTAGGATACAGAGAGGACGCAACGCCCGGTCGCAATCTGCGGTCAGGAGCTATAGTCCTTATGGAGGACATCAGCTGCGCTGCACATTCAGCCCCCCTTCTGCAGGCAGGACATGACCTGCTCGCCGGCCTTGTTGGCTGCATTGACGCAATCGTTGAGACCGATGCCGAAGAACGCATTGCCGGTCAGGATCAGGCCGGCATGAGCCTTGAGTCGTTCGTCAATTGCTGCAAGCCGATCGGCATGACCGACGACATACTGGGGAATCGCTCGCGGATGGCGGAAAATACGGACGAAATCCGGTTCAGAGCTGATCCCCATGATCTTATTGAGCTCGGCCATGGTGCGCTTTTTGACCTCGGCGTCACTCAGGTCTATCGCCTCAGGAGTGGTGGCTCCGCCCATCATCGAACGCAGCAGGAGATGACCCTCAGGGGCGCGGCCCGTGAAAATGCTCGAATCCCACAAAGTGCCGAGGATTTCGCAGCCTTCCTTTTTCGGTATCAGATAACCGAAGCCATGCAGATCCCGTTCGACCTTGTCCTGCTCGTAACCGAAGCAGATGACATTCATCGGAGCATAAGGGATGCCGGCGAGAAGCTCCGACAACGCACCATCCAGGGGCCATGTGAGTTCCTTGAGGACATGAGCCGGCGCGGCAGAGACCACGACCTCTGCATCAAAGTTGGAACCGTCTGCCAGGCGCAGCTCCCAGCCGCCATCTGTCTTTTTCAAGCCGGTGACAGCCTTGCCGACCTGCACTTCACCTTTGAGTCCTTTGGCCGTAGCGTCAGTCAACTCCTGGATACCGCCGGCAAAGGAGGTCAGCACTCCGGCCGGACCGGCGGCGCTTGCCACCTGCTTGCCGGCCTTGATTTCCGCTTTTTTCTGCTTGGCCATCTTCAGCATCGCCTTGAGCAGTCCACCGTACTGCTGCTCAAGCTCATGGATGCGCGGGAAACAGCTCTGCAAACTCATGGTTTCCGGGTTGCCGGCAAAAATCCCGGAAACCATCGGTCCGATCAATTTATCGAGGGCCTCGGCACCGAGCCTGCGCCGGGCAAAAGCTGCCAGGGTCTCATCAACGCCATCAGTACGCTTCGGCTTGAAGAATTCCTGAGCCAGTCGGATTTTCCCCGGCCAGCTGATCAGTTTCGACTGCAGGAACATTGGACCGTTTTCTGGCAGGCGGTTGAGAATCCCGCCGCTGTAAATGAAGCGTCTGCGGGCGTTGTCGTTGGAACGTTCAAGTTGGCCGCGGATGCCCAGATGGTCGCATAATTCGAGAGTCATCGGCTTGCTGTCGAGGAAACCGTTTGGCCCCCACTCACAGAGGTAGCCCTCTTCCTTGATGCTCCAGATCTTGCCACCGGTACGCGTTTCCCGTTCAAAGACTGTGACCTCGACTTCCAGGCCAAGCTCACCGGCAAGGCGTTCGATGGCATATGCCGTACTCAAGCCGGAGATCCCGGCACCGATGATCGCAATTCGTTTCATTCAATCCTCCAGGTTTATCAATGATCAGCGTAACTATTCAGCGCCCATACTCAACGGCACAGCATGTGGGCTGCAGCTGTTGCTTGCGGGAAGTTAAGTGAAAACATTGGACGCTAGCAATGGCTGCAGACCACATGCACTCGCTTATGTGCTGCGTAACTGTTCATCTCCCTTACTCAACGGCACAGCATGTGGGCTGCAGCTGTTGCTTGCGGAAAGTTAAGTGACAACATTGGACGCAGGCAATGGCTGCAGACCACATGCACTCGCTTACGTGCTGAATCGTTACTGATCAGCTAGAGATTCTATTGTGCGTCCTCTGTCTCAATGCCCTACGGAACCCAGGTACCCCATATTCGGCTGGTCAAGCTGCGCCACGACGTTCTTCAGCCCGGACTCGAGGTCGGGGAACCTCAGGATGACGCCAAGCTGCTCCACCATCTTGCGATTATCCATGCGCCGGGTTTCCGTCAGGTAGGAGAGCATCATGGGATTCATGACCCGTTTCGCCTCTGCCATATCGACCTGCGGCAGTCGCGGCAGTCCGAGCAGATCGGAGACAGCATTGAAATACTGCGTCATGGTACCCGGTTGACCATCGCTGACATTGAAGATCTCGCCATCGGCGGCAACTTCAGCGGCCTTGGTACAGACAGCGGCCAGGTCATCAGCATGAATGCGATTGGTCGGCGGAGATTCTTCCTCACGTAAAATCGGATGCCCCTGCTGGACTCTCGCCAGTGGCAGACGACCGGGACCATAGATGCCGGTCACCCGCAAGATCACCACCGGTACGTCATGGATGGTACCCCACTCCCGCAGCATGGTTTCAGCATGAGCGCGGCGTTGCGCACGACTGGTCTGCGGGTTGACCGGAGTTGCTTCGCTTACCCACTCACCACCGCAATCGCCGTACACACCACTGGTGCTCATATAGACGACCCTGGCCGGCAATTGCCTGGAGTCAGCAGCATGACAAAAGTTGCGCATTCGGCTGTCTTGCAGACCACCCCCGGGTGGTGGAGCAAAATAGAGCACCAGCTTGCCAGCGGCCGGCAGATCGATCAGCGACGCCGCATCATCCAGGTTCCCCCTCACCGGCTCAATGCCATGCGCATGCAAACGGCCAGCGCTCGAATCGGAACGGGCCAGGCCAGCAACAGTGCCATCGGCTTGTTGCAGCAGACGAGCTACGCGTACGCCAATGTCGCCGCAACCGACGATCAAAACATCTTTTGAGATCCTGTGTCCTGGGCTCATGGAATATCTCATGGAATGCGGTGGAAATTGTCTCGCTCCGCGTTCCTCGTCTTTTCACTGCAGTGATTTTTGAACTATTTCACCTACATCCGAGGACAGACTGTCCCGCGCCTGAATACGTTCCAATTGCTGGCGCATCAATTGCTGGCGATCACTGTCATAACGCCGCCAGCGGCTAAAAGGGGAGATCATCCTGGCCGCCACCTGCGGGTTGAGTGCGTCGAGCTCAAGTACCCGGTCGGCGACGAAGGCATACCCGGCACCAGACAGGTCATGAAAGAATGCCGGGTTGCCGTGGGCAAAGGCCCCAACCAGGGCGCGCACACGATTCGGGTTGCGCATAGTAAATGCCGGATGCCCCATCAGCGACTTGACCTTGACCAGCGTCTCTGGCCAGGGTGCGGTTGCCTGCAGGCTGAACCATTTATCGACCACCAGGGGATCATCCTGAAACCGGTGGTAAAATGCATCCAGAGCCTCCTCCCACTCTGGCAGATGGTTGTACACCAGGCAGGTCAATGCCGCCAGACGATCCGTCATATTATCGGACTCGACAAACTGTTCATAGCAGATCTTCTGGATCTCAGTCTCAGCCAGAAGCGTCAGGTAAGCGAGACAGAGGTTTTTCAGACTTCGCCGGCCGATCGCCTGCGGTTGCAACGAATAAAGCCCCTGGTCCTGCATCGCGGCCATGACCGCATTAAATTCGTTTTCCAGCCTTGCGGCCAAAGCCTTGCGCAAGACTTCCCGGGCGGTATGAATAGCGCCCGGGTCGGCAATCGCCATGGCCTCTGCCAGTTCCATCTCGCCGGGCAGGGTCAGGGCCAGGGCCAGCAGCGCAGGATCGGCAGTCTTGTCAGTCAAGGCACAATGGAAAGCGGCCATGAACTCCTCGGGAACCTGCGGTTTCCTGCCGGAGCCGATGTCGGCAATCATCTCAAGCATGACACCGGTTGCCAGGCGCTGTCCTGCCTCCCAGCGGTTGAACTCATCGCTGTCATGGGCGAAAAGGAACGCCAGTTCATCCCTGCCGCAGGGGTAGTGAATTTTGACCGGTGCAGAGAAGTCACGCAACAACGACGGGACCGGAGCCATAGGGACATTGATGAAAGTAAAGCTCTGCGCGGCAGTCGTGACTCTTAAAGTCCGGGAAGGAAATTCCGGAGCTTTTTCGCCAGCCAGTTGCAGCGGCAGGTCAGTACCGTCAGGACCAAGCAAGCCCATTGTCAGAGGGATCAGGAAAGGTAGTTTATCGGCCTGTCCAGGGGTTTCCGGACAGGACTGGCGAACATGCAGGCGGAACTCTTTGACGGCCGGATCATAAACACCGCTGATATCAAGGACCGGTGTCCCCGCCTGGCTGTACCAGCGCTTGAACTGGCCGAGGTCGACGGCGTTGGCCTCGGTCATGGCCGCAAAAAAATCGTCGGTGGTCACCGCCTGACCGTCATGCCGTTGGAAATAGAGCTCCAGCCCACGCCGGAAACCCTCTGCACCAAGCAGGGTCTGATACATGCGGATGACTTCCGCCCCCTTGTTGTAGATCGTTGCGGTATAGAAGTTGTTGATTTCAATGTAGGACTCGGGCCGTACCGGATGGGCCATGGGGCCGGCATCTTCAGGGAACTGGACATTGCGCAGCAGGCGGACATCAGCGATGCGCTTGACCGCCCGCGAGCCCATATCGGCAGAGAATTCCTGATCGCGAAAAACCGTCAGACCTTCCTTGAGACTCAGTTGAAACCAGTCCCGGCAGGTGACCCGGTTGCCGGTCCAGTTGTGGAAATATTCGTGGCCGATGACGCCTTCAATGCCCTGAAAGTCGCTATCGGTGGCTGTTTCGGGACGCGCCAGGACATACTTGGAATTAAAGACGTTCAGCCCCTTGTTTTCCATCGCTCCCATGTTGAAATCATCGGTGGCGACAACCTTGTACTCATCCAGGTCATATTCGAGTCCAAAGGTCTCCTCGTCCCAGCGCATGGCGTTGATCAGAGAGACCATGGCATGCTCGCATTTGTAACGATTACCCTCTTCGACAAAAATCTGCAGGCTGACCTTGCGACCCGAGATGGTGGTGAAGCTGTCTGCAATGGCAGTCAGCCGCCCCGCCACCATGGCAAACAGATAGCTCGGTTTCAGGAATGGGTCTTCAAAGGTGGCATAGTGACGGCCATCATCAAGAATTCCGGAGTCGATCAGGTTGCCGTTGGCCAGCAGTATCGGAGAGCTGTCGGCATCGGCCACCAGGGTCGTGGTGTAGCGGGCCATGACATCCGGCCGATCCGGATAATAGGTGATTTTGCGAAAGCCCTGGGCTTCGCACTGGGTGCAATAGAGGCCGCTTTCCAGATAAAGTCCCTCAAGCGCCGTATTGGCAGCCGGGCTAATCTCTACCAGCGTCTCAAGGGCAAACTGCTCCGCTACACCGGGAATCGTCAAACCTTCGCTGTCCACGACATACTCGTCAGCCGACAGTGCCCTGCCATCGAGCATGACATGCAGCAGCTCCAGTTGACGACCATCGAGGCGCAGTTCGCCTCCTGGGACCGGACCGTTCGGGTTGGCTCGCAGCTGCAACCTGGCACGGACCCTGGTGCGCGCTGGATCAAGCTCTAGGTAGAGATCAAGGGTGTCGACCAGATACGCCGGTGGCCGGTAATCTTCAAGACGGATCGTCTGCAATGCCTGTTTCATCTGTAACCTTTTCCTTTTGTCATTTCTTGATGCACTCGCAACAACTCAGAGGCTAAGCAAAAATTTCGTCCTGCAAGGCCTGGTGGTTTTTCAGGGGCGAAGGCATACATCAGGTATGTCGAGGTCCTGAAAAAACGCCGTAACGCCGTAGGGCGGACTTTTTGCGACGCCATCTTTCCTGCACGATACCTTAATTCTGTATTTGTGGCAAAGAGCAATCCTTTGAAATGCCGGGGCCGTTTACCGACGTGGACGATCTGACCACCTTGATCAACGGGTGGTTTTTTCTGATTTATCAGGGGCAATTAGAATCCCGCCTTTCTGACAAAAACCGACCAACCAATCATTACGAGAGCAATTGTGATATATTTTCCAGAGAATCCTGATAAACCAATTAATCTTGATTCGCCGTCCCTGAAGCATCATTTTACCTGCTGAACTGGAACCGGCATGGTCGCCAACGACAAAGACAAGACAAGAAGGCGCCTGGAACGCTTAGCCTGGTATCTGGACAATTCCATCCCGATTCCTGGACTCAATGCCCGCATTGGCATCGATCCTCTGCTCGGGCTCTTGCCGGGGATTGGCGATACGATCGGCGCTCTCCTTTCGAGCTACATACTTGCGGCAGCAGCCCGCTTGGGTGTTCCCAAGACGGTGCTGCTGAAGATGGCCTTCAATATCGCTGTGGAGGCGGTGTTCGGCGCCCTGCCGGTGCTGGGGGATCTCTTTGATATGGCCTGGAAGGCCAACCAGCGTAACGTGCAACTCCTCGACCATTATCTCGACCAACCCCGTAAAACGGTCGTTGCCAACCGCCTGTTCGTGTGGACTCTCGGCGCGTTGCTGGTGGGATTGGTGATTTTCATCGGTTTTCTCGGATTTCTGCTGGTTCGCGCAGTATGGCTCGCTGTCAGTGGCCCTTAATCAAAGTGGAGGTTGAGGATGGATCTACTACGAATTCTTATTGCGATTATTTTACCCCCCCTTGGTGTTTTTCTTCAGGTTGGCATCGGCGGGGCGTTCTGGCTGAATATTCTATTGACCCTGTTAGGGTATATCCCTGGGATCGTCCATGCCGTCTGGATCATCGCCAAGCGCTAGACGAATAACTCCCGGTAAAGCAGAAACCCATTGTCCCACAGTCCTCCTCCTGGCCTTTCACAGTAAAACGGAGGGCATTAATGATTTGCCACAAAAGATTAATACGCCATCTGATTCTATTAATATGGCTATTGGGCCTACCGTTACCAGTCTATGCTCAACAAGCCCTGAGTGACCAGGCGTTGATCGAGGCTCTCCGACTGGGAGGGTACAATCTGTATTTTCGTCATGAAGCAACTGAATGGTCGCAACAGGACGTTGTCCATAAGAAGGACGATTGGCTGAGTTGCGATGGGACAAAAATTCGTCAGCTTTCCGAACAAGGACGTCAGCGTGCCAAAAGAACCGGGGAAGCCATGCGAAGCCTCAATATACCTGTCAGCGAGGTTTTGGCCAGTCCTTATTGTCGAACCATGGAGACTGCACGGCAACTGGCCTTGGGGCATGTCCAGGCAAGTATTGATGTGATTAATCTGCGTATTGCCGAATACTTCGGGGGAAAACAGGCGGTCATTGCGACTGCCCGAAGACTTCTTGCCCTGCCACCGGTTGCTGGAAGCAACCGGGTCATCGTCGCCCATGGCAATGTCGCTCAGGCTGCGACTCCAGTTTATCCAGGAGAAGGTGAAATGGTCATATTCAAACCGGACGGCAAAGGCAATTTTACCTTCGTCGGACGTATTGCACATGATCAGTGGTTTCAAATCAGACAGGCGAATTGACAAGTTTCAATTCCTTAATGCAGAAGATAACGGACGATTCGGTCGTTGCCGGAATCAGATATCCACACCTGCTTGCCCCGCACCTCGACCCCTTCTGGAGTCGTTAATTGATAATCTCCCCTGGCTGCCTCTCCATTGCCTATTTGAAGCCTGAGCGTACCGTCAGAGCCGATAAACTTGACCGAGTGTTTATACTTGTCGGCTGCTATCAATGTGCCGTCTTCCATCAGATCGAGATAGCGCACACCGCGAAAACCGTACTTTTCACGGGTCAGTTCGTCCTTGATGACGAGTTCCGGTGAGAGCAGGAGGACCCGGTCGTTCCCCGCATCGGCCAGCCAGATATCACCATTGGCAGCCAGCTCCAGATCATGGGGCGATGAAAGCCCAGCGAGTTCTCTGATTTTTTCCCCCCGATCAAAAGCGACGATATTGCCTGACCAGGCCCCGGCCACATAAATCCAGCCGTTCGGATGCGCCAGTACCCCTTCCGGCCCGCGCACTGATTCGCTCAATTCACCAATCAAAGTCGCTTGTTTATCCTGCATGCGGTAAATCGTCACTCGGTTGTTGTGGGTGTCGGCGACATACGCCAGGCCCTGATCATCAAAATCAATGTCATGAGTACCGGACAGGTGATCTGCGCCGAATTGTCCACGGAGTTCAAGTGAGTCGGGGTCGAGAATGGCAATCCGATTATTGCCGACGTCTGACACCATCAGGTAGCGGCCGTCGGGAGAGAACTTCAGGTCATGAGGATTATTCAGTTTGACGGTGCTTTCTTTTTCATAAACAGCCTTTAGAGGTGGTGCTGCATTGGCTTGGCAGGAAATAAAAATGAAGATGAATGTCGTCAACAGAAATTTCATGGCGCCTCCATTCCTGTGAAACAGGCGAGAACATAGAGTTCTTTGTTTCGATTTTAATATTTAGTCATTACCCAGTTTCGCATCTCATATGCAGAGACTAAAACCTTTTTCGACTATATTAACATATGCTGTTTCCTAATCCTGTTAAGGCTCGATTTCTTGGAAATACGACTGCCAGGACGGATGAATAGCGGGATTGAATTCTTAGATTGCAGGATCTGCAAGAATTTCGCATTTCAGCAAAACGCCCCCTCACAAACAATGCAGGAATATAAATAAGAAGCTCTCTTTTTTGACCTCAACATACAACTAGTTATAATTGTCAATGCTATATCTCTTGAGGGTGCTCCTTTAACTCGCCAGGCAAGGCATTGAACGATGACTGAATCAGATCCTTTCGCAATGAGAAACAAACTGGACCAGATCTTCAGGGCCGGACTCGAACGGGTTAACCCTTACGCGATGATAACCAAGCATGTCCGCTTGGATGGCAACCACATGGTGGTGACCATTGGGCAGCAGCGGATATCGATCGATCTCGGGGATTTCAAACGGATTGTCCTGCTGGGTGCCGGCAAAGCCTCTGCACCCATGGCTCTCGCACTGGAGGAACTCCTCGGTGACCGTATCGATCAGGGCTTGGTGTGTGTCAAGTATGGGCATACTGCGGATTTGAAACGGGTGGAACTCGTGGAGGCCGGCCACCCCATCCCGGATCAGAGAGGTGTACAGGCTGCAAAGCGGATGGCATCCCTCGTGACTGAAGCTGATGCTGAGACTCTAGTGGTCAACTGCATTTCGGGCGGCGGCTCGGCCCTGCTGCCTTATCCGATGGACCAGCAAACTTCACGCGGTCTGGTCGACCTCACCCTGGAGGAAAAGCAACAGACCACCAGTGCGTTGCTGCGCTGCGGCGCAGACATCCAGGAAATCAATTGCGTCCGCAAGCATATCTCGGCAATCAAGGGGGGCCGGCTGCTGCAGATGCTGCAACCGGCCAGGATGGTGAATTTTATCCTTTCTGATGTAGTCGGCGATGACCTCGGCAGCATTGCCTCTGGTATGACAACCTATGACGAGACAACCTATGCTCGGGCTCTCGACATTCTCAGTCGTTTTAATATTCTTAATGACATCCCTCAACCTGTGCTACAAGCACTTGAGTATGGCGCAAATGGTCGGATTCCTGAAACTGTCAAGTGCGGAGATACCTCTCTGGAACGGGTCGACAACATCCTGATCGGAACTAACCGCCAAGCACTCCAGGCGGCTGCAGCCAGAGCTTCGGAGCTCGGCTTTTTCGTCCAAACGATCACAGCGCAACTAACTGGCGAGGCCCGTTATGCTGCCAAGGTGATTGCCGATATCGCAAGGGATGTAGCCATTAGCGACATGTTCTCCGCAAAACCAGTCTGTCTGCTTTTCGGAGGAGAAACGGTGGTGACTCTTAAGGGGGAAGGCACGGGTGGAAGGAATCAGGAAATGTCACTGGCATTTCTGAGGGAGATGTCCAAGTGGAAAAATGAATCGCGCCGGGTTTTTTTTCTGGCTGCATCGACAGATGGAAACGACGGTCCAACCGACGCGGCCGGTGGGTTTGCCGACATTGGCGTCTGCGACATGATGAACCCGTGCAGTTTTACAGAGATTGAAACTTACTTGAACGCGAACGATTCTTACCATTTTCTTGAAAAAAATGGTGCTCTTTACAAAACCGGACCAACGAACACAAACGTATGTGATATGCAGATTGTTTTGATCTTGTAGGCGCTTCTCTCTTTGACTTGCTTGACTTACCGAGTTACATTGGCCCTGTCTTAAGATGGTCAGTATCCAGGAAGCGAAGGATGGCCACGAGCCCCCTGTGTCAGCATGATTGCGCCTCAAACTGAAATAACAGAGGAGACAGAAAACATAGTAGTCAAAAGCCTTCCTGACCTTGTTGGTTCAAAAATGACATCCTCACAAGAAACAGAAACAAACCAAGCCTTTGTTGATGCACTCGCAAAAATTCAGAGGATGGCTAAGCAAAAATTTCGTCCTACAAGGCCTGGTGGTTTTCAGGGGCGAAGGCATACATCAGGTATGTCGAGGTCCTGAAAAAACGCCGTAACGCCGTAGGGCGGACTTTTTGCGACGCCATCTTGGTTAGACAGACGGCAAACCTCTCCGGGAGAGCTAAGGATGAAGAACGAGACACATAACTCTTCAGGAACCGAGGGAGCTTTATTAGAAAGCCAGCAGCGCTATGAGCGCATGGCGAATACCATACCGGTCATGCTCTATGATTCTATTATTTCCTCAGATCGCACCAGCCGTTTTCTCTATGTTGCTCCAGATCCATGCCGCGAAATTCTTGAACTCGACCCTGACGCCCTCCTGAAGGATATGAGCCTGATCTGGAATATTGTTCATCCTGATGATTTGTCCCGCTTTCATCAGGAAGATGTAGTAGCGAACCAGGCCGGCAAAGAGTTTTTGTCGGAGGTCCGCATTATCACCCCCTCCGGTCACCTGAAATGGCTCCTGGTTAACTCCAAACCCAACCCTTCTGAGCCAGGAAAACCAGTGGTTTGGAGCGGTTATCTCCAGGACATTACCGCACGCAAACAAGCTGAGGAAAGACTGTATGAGACAGAGCAGAGATTACGGCTTATCGTGGAAAACAGTACAAACCTCTTTTACATGCACACCATTGATCATGTCCTCACATATATAAGTCCCCAGTCTCTGCTGTTTTTTGATTGCGAACCCGAAGAGGCGATGGTGCGGTGGACGGAATTTTTATCGGACAACCCAGTGAATAGCAAGGCCGTTCGAACGACCCAGCGGGCTATTGATACCGGCAAACGGCAGCCGCCTTACCAAATCGAATGCATTGGCAAAAAAGGCCGAAAAATATGGGTTGAGGTCCATGAGGTACCAATCGTCGAGAATGGCAGAACTGTGGCTATCTCCGGCACGCTGGTAGACATCACCAAGCGCAAGCAGGCGCAAACGGAACGGGAACAATACTTTAATTTCTTTCAGACGTCGACCGACCTGATGTGCATTGCCAATCCTCATGGCAGGTTCATAAAAGCAAATCCTGCCTTCACAGAGACACTTGGCTATATGGAATCAGAACTTATCGCGAAAGAATATATTGATTTTATCCATCCAGACGATAAGCAGGCAACTCTTGACGAAATTGAAAAACAACGACAGATAGGCTTTACCAACAAATTTGAAAACCGCTACCTCTGTAAAGATGGCAGGGTAAAGTGGTTGTCCTGGCGTGTTGCCTATAGTAGAGAAGAAAACGTTGCTTATGCAACGGCACGCGATATAACGGAGAAGAAACAGTCGGAAGAGACCCTGCAAAAATCGCTGAGACTGCTTCACACTATCCTGGAGAATGTTCCGATCCGGGTGTTCTGGAAAGATATCGACTTAAACTACCTTGGTTGCAACACTGCTTTTGCGCACTCAGCAGGCTATTCACGACCCGAAGATTTGCTGGGCAAGAATGATTTCCAGATGTGCTGGCTCGAACAGGCTGAGTTTTATCGTGCCGATGACAAGCGGGTAATGGATTCCAGGACGCCAAAATTCAGCATCGAAAAGCAACAAACCACACCGGACGGCCAGACGATCTGGGTACGCACTTCCAAGGTGCCGCTGTTCGATACCGAGAAAAATATTATCGGTCTGCTGGGCATCGACGAGGACATCACCGAACGCAAACATGCGGAAGAGGCGTTGCGGGAGAGTGAGTTTTTCTTCAAGGAGTCGCAGCGATTGGCCTGCATCGGCTCGTATAAGGCCGATTTAATAGCTGGTTACTGGAGTTCTTCAGAAGTCCTGGATGAGATTTTCGGTATCGGTCCGGATTATGATCGGAGCATTCAAGGTTGGTTTGCGAGAGTTCATCCCGATGACCGGGAGATGATGGAACATTACTTGAATGAGGAGGTCATTGCACAAAGAAAAGCCTTTGACAGAGAGTACCGGATCATTCGGGACAATGACGGGGAAGAACGCTGGGTGAGTGGTTTGGGAGCGCTGAAAACTGAGGCAAATGGTCGTGGCCTGCTTTTGATGGGAACGATCCAGGATATCACCGAGCAGAAAAAAAGAGAGCATGCTGAGGCAAAACTCGAAGCCCAACTTCATCTGACGCAAAGAATAGAGTCGATCGGCCAGCTGGCCGGCGGCGTGGCGCACGATTTCAACAACATGCTCGGGGTTATCCTCGGCCACGCGGACCTGGCGTTGAGGAAAGCAGGGCCTTCCAGTGCACTCGTCTTGGATTTGCAGCAAATCAGTAAGGCAGCTCAATCTTCCGCCGACCTTACCCGGCAGCTGCTTACGTTTGCCCGCAAGCAGGTCATCGCCCCCAAAGTACTGGATTTGAATGAAGCTGTGGCGGGAACGCTCAAAATGCTGCAGCGCCTCATCGGCGAGAACATCCGGCTATCCTGGAACCCCGCAGCCAGTCTCTGGCCGGTCAAACTCGATCCATCGCAGCTCGATCAGATTCTGACCAACCTGTGTGTCAATGGTCGTGACGCGATCGCCGGTATCGGCAAAATATCGATAAAGACGGAAAACCGCACTTTGGACGAGAGCGCTACTAACGCACTTCCCTACAATGTCGTGCCTGGTGATTATGTCCTGATTTCAGTGAGTGACGATGGCTGCGGCATGGACAAGGAGACTCAGAGCCATATCTTCGAGCCATTCTACACCACAAAAGACGTTGGCTATGGAACTGG
>JBPPMB010000048.1:0-2329 GCA_051305855.1 Desulfuromonadales bacterium | reverse complement strand
GCCGCGGCTACCACGGTTCCAATCACCCCGGCCACGTTCGGGCCCATGGCGTGCATCAGCAGGTAGTTGCGCCGATTGGCTTCCGAACCGACCTTGTGGACGCAGCGCGCCGCCATGGGTACGGCGGAGACACCGGCCGCGCCGATCAACGGGTTAATCTTGTCCTTGAGGAAAAGATTCATGATCTTGGCCATGATCAGCCCGGCTGCGGTGCTGACAATAAAGGCAAACAGGCCGAGGAAGAAGATGAACAGAACCTTGGGGCTGAGGAAGGTGCCGGCGGTCATGGTGGCACCAACCGAAAGGCCGAGAAAAATAGTGACAACGTTCATCAGTTCATTGGAAGCTGCGTTGCTCAACCGCTCGACGACCCCCGACTCTTTGAAGAGGTTGCCGAGCATCAGCATGGAGATCAAGGGCGCTGACGTAGGGACCATCAGCATGATGGCCATGGCGGTGACAATGGGAAAGCAGATTCTTTGCAACTTGCTGACGGGACGCAGTTTGCCCATCACGATCTTGCGCTCGTGCTCGGTGGTCAAAAGCTTCATCATCGGCGGCTGGATGATCGGCACCAGGGCCATGTAGGCGTAAGCCGAGACCGCCGTAGCGCCGAGCAGATGCGGGGCGAGCTTGGAGGTCAGGAAGATGGTGGTCGGGCCGTCGGCTCCGCCGATAATGGCAATTGAGGCGGCTTCCTGGAGATCGAAACCGAACAGCACGGCCGCAAAGAAGGTGACGTAGAGACCGGCTTGAGCGCCGGCGCCGAGCAACAAGGTCTTCGGGTTGGCGATCAGCGGCCCGAAATCGATCATCGCGCCAAGGCCGAGAAAGATGAGCGGCGGAATGATGTCCAGTTCAATCCCGTAGTGGTAAAAGAACCAGACCAGGCCGTGCTCGGGCTCCATGAGGAACGTCAGCGGCAGATTGACAATCAGGATGCCGAAGGCGATCGGCAGCAGCAGCAGAGGTTCGTACTGTTTCTTGATCGCCAGATAGAGCAGCACGAAAGAGACCAGCCACATCACCAGGTTGCCACCTGTCAGGCTGACGGCGCCGCTTGAATAAATCAGATCCTTGAGTATGGCGAACATGGCGTATCCTCTTAGTCTTTGATTGTCGCTGCTGGCGTTTTCGGTCCAGGTGCCGGTCCCACACCCTTGCCCAGATTCTCGACAAAGTCGATGACCCTGGTGCTGAGCTGGGTCAGGATCTGCAGCAGAATCATGACCAGAAAGACGCCGATAATGCCGGTTGCGAAAACTTCCATAACTTTGGACCAGTCGGTCTCCATCGTTGACTCCTCTGACAGTAATCCCTGTGTTCGCTTGATCTTCTGCATCAACAATCGCTAGCGGTTAACGACGTCCCCCATGGCGATGCCGGCGATGATGGTTTTCTGAATGTTGCTGGTCCCTTCGACGACCCGCAGAGACTGGGCATCGCGCAGGAAACGTTCCGCCGGGTACTCTGTGGAGAAGCCGTAACTGCCGAAGATTTTCATTGTATCGCTGGCCGCGTGAACGGCTGCTTCAGAGGCGAAGAGCTTGGCAATCGAGGTTTGCTGCTGATTCGGCAGCCCTTGATCCTTGAGCCAGGCGGCCCGGTAGACAAGCAGTTTGGCAGCCTCATGCTCGGCGACCATGTCGGCGATCTGGGCCTGGATCATCTGGTAGGATCCGATCTTCTTGCCGAACTGGGTGCGCTCGTTGGCGTAGCCGATAGCCGCGTCAATGGCGCCTCCGGCGATGCCGAGCGCACCGGCGCAGCAGCTGATCCGCGTGTTGTTGAGCTGCCACATGCAGATTTGAAAGCCCTGACCGACTTCGCCGAGAACAGAGTCCTTGGGAATCTTTGCCTTGTTGAAGGCGATTTCGCCGGTGGGCGCACAGTGCAGCCCGAGCTTGGTCTCGATGGGGGCGGTGACAATCCCCTCATTATCCTTGAGATTGACGATGAAGCATGACATCCCCTTGTACTTCTTGCTCTTGTCAGTAAAGGCGTAAACCAGGCCCCAGTCGCCGACGTGTGCATTGGAAATCCACATCTTCTGGCCATTGAGCTCCCAGTGGTCACCGCAATCGGTGGCCGTGGTGCCCATGCCGGCAACATCGGAGCCGGAGTTGGGCTCGGTGATCGCAAAGAATCCGCAGTAATCCGCGTTGACCCAGGCGGGAATGAAGTGCTGCTTCTGCGTCTCGCTGCCGAACTTGTTGACGGTTACGGCGGGCCCGATGTTCTGCATATTAAAAGGCAGGCGCCAGGAACCGCTGACCTTGGCGATCTGCTCGGCGAGGAGTACTGACTCGAGAAAGCCGAAGCCGTTTCC
>JBPPMB010000043.1:0-30355 GCA_051305855.1 Desulfuromonadales bacterium | reverse complement strand
CATGATGACGGTCAGACTACCCTAATTGACGATACAAAAAAAGGGCCGATTAACGGCCCTTGCAAAGACCGGAGCCCCTTAAGGATGCACTCACAAAAACCTAGGAGCCTGTCGGACTTGGGAAATCCAAGCGAAAATTCGGCTGGACGAGGGCAGATTTTGTCGATTTTGAAGGTTAATAGTCGTTCTATTGACCAAGAAAGCGGCGAAATATGACCCGTTCAGACGGATTTGCAGCGGATTTATTCCAAGTCCGACAGACTCCTGGCTTAAAACAAGCGGGGGCGTATGACAGCCCCCGCTCTCTTTACATGTTGTGAAACATGATGGAAAACTGGCGCTTTTTACCGTCTTCCAGTTTGGTGCCGAATTCGAAGGTGTGCATGCCATCTTCGAGCGCTACATCACCGCCGAAGCCTGCTCCCATCAGCATCATCATGACGGGATCCGCCTCGCTGCCCTTGATTTTCAGGGCGGCCATGCCGCCGGCAATCTCATCACCGCTGTTCTGGTCAGTAAAGAAGACCATAACGTGATGGGTTGCGTCCATGCCCATCTTCTTCATGGAAGCCAGGGTCTTTTCATCGTAGGTCTTGACCTTGACCGTAGCGACAACGCCATCTTGCGTGTCAGTGCCGATTTCCACAAAATCGGCGTTATCGCCTGCCATGGCCTGGCCCATCTGCATGCCCTGTGACATCCCCTTGCTGTGGTCCATGTTCGAGTCTTTGGTCATTTCCTTGCTCTTGCCAGTCTGGCTCTCGTGGCTCATTGCGACTGCGAACGTCGGCATGCCAGCAGCTAAGACCAGGGCCATCATTGCGATAGTGAAACGTTTCATGATTTTATCTCCTTTTGCGTTGGTAATCAGCACGCAGCTGATTCTTGATATGGGTGAAAGATTTATTCGTGAAGCTCTTCCTCAGATGTCGGCACAAGTGTTTTCTCCAGTTTGAGGCCACGCCACATGAAATAGATAACCGGGAAAACCAGCAACTCCATCAGGCCGGAAGTCACAACCCCGCCAACCATAGGTGCAGCGATACGTTTCATGACATCGGCGCCGGCGCCGTGGCTCCACATGATCGGCACCAGGCCGGCGATGATGACGCAGATGGTCATGACCTTGGGGCGAATGCGTTTGACGGCGCCGTGGTGAATCGCCTGGATTAAGTCGCCGAAATTGTGCATCCGACCGTTCCTGACCCATTGCTCGTAGGCCAGGTCCAGATATAGCAACATCACAACACCGGTCTCGGCAGAGATCCCGGCCAGGGCGATGACCCCGACCCAGACCGCTACAGAGGTGTTGTAGCCGAGCAGATAAAGAAACCAGAAGCAGCCGACCAGTGACAGCGGCAGGGCGAGAAAGATGATTCCGGTTTTGATCAGGCTCCTGGTGTTCACGTAAATTATGACGAGGATGATCAATAATGTCAGGGGAATAACCACTTTCAGCTTGGCCGCGGCCGCCTGCATGTACTCGTACTGGCCGCTCCAGACGATGTTGTAGCCGGCCGGCAAGGTGACTTTTTCAGCAATGATTTTCTGGGCATTGGCGACATATGTGCCGACATCAATGTCCTTGAGATCGACATAGATCCAGGCGGTGCGACGGGCGTTCTCGCTCTTGATGCCCGGAGGCCCTTTCTTGATGCTGATTTTGGCGACCTGGGATATGGGGATATGCTTACCGCCGGCAATCGGTATCAGCACGCGTTCAAGCGATTGCAGATCGTTGCGATAGTCGCGCTGGTAGCGAATATTGACCGAATAGCGTTCCAGGCCCTCGACCGTCTGGGTGACGTTCATGCCGCCGATGGCACTCTTGATGATGTCCTGGACATCACCGACCGTCAGTCCGTAGCGCGCCACAGCCTCCCGATCAATGTCAAAATCGAAATAGTTGCCGCCGACGACCCGTTCGGAAAACGCGCTGAGCGTCCCCGGGATGTCCCTGACAATCGCCTCAATCTCTTCGCCAAGTGCTGACAGGACCTCCAGGTCATCGCCCATGATCTTGATGCCGACCGGGGTCTTGATGCCGGTTGCCAGCATATCGATGCGGGTCTTGATCGGCATGGTCCAGGCGTTGGTCAATCCGGGGAACTGAATGGCCTCATTCAACTTGGTCTTCAATTCCTCGATGGTGATGGTCGACTCTTCTGGCCAGATCCAGCGCAGCGGTTTTTTGGGCAGCTCCCAGGAATCGGACCAGCGGCTGTAGAAACGCTCTCTGGGAACTGTTCGCCACTCGTCTTCCGGCTTGAGCATGATGGTCGTTTCCAGCATGGACAGAGGTGCCGGATCGGTGGCGGTTTCAGCTCGGCCGACTTTGCCGAAGACACGCTGCACCTCGGGAAACTGTCGAATGATCCGGTCTGTCTGCTGCAGCAACTCCTTCGCCTTGGTGATGGATATCCCCGGCAAAGTGGTCGGCATGTAGAGCAGATCCCCCTCATAGAGCGGCGGCATGAATTCACTGCCCATCCTCTTCAGCGGGATGATGCTGGTCAAAGTAATCGCCAGCGCAACAATCAATACCGACCAGCGCCACTTGAGGACAAAATCGACCACCGGATGATAAAGTCGGATCATGATGCGGTTGATCGGATTCTTGTTTTCATCCGGGATCTTGCCGCGAATGAACCAGCCCATCAGCACCGGCACCAGGGTGACTGACAGCAGGGCTGCACCAGCCATGGCGTAGGTCTTGGTGTAGGCCAGGGGCTTGAACATCCGTCCCGATTGTTCACCAAGGGTGAAAACCGGAAAGAATGAGACAGTGATGACCAGCAGCGAGTAGAAAAGCGCAGGCCCGACTTCTTTCGCGGAATTGCTGATAATCTCCCAGTGCGGCAGCTTGCCGCGGTCGCGTTCGAGGTGCTTGTGGGCATTCTCGATCATGATGATCGCTGCATCAATCATCGCGCCGATGGCGATGGCAATGCCGCCGAGGCTCATGATGTTGGCATTGATCCCCTGGAAGTACATGATGATGAACGCGATCAGGATGGCAATCGGCAGAGTGACGATCGCCACCAGGGCGCTGGTAAAGTGGAAGAGGAACAAGGCTGTGACAATCGCCACGATGATACTTTCCTCGATCAGCTTCTCCGTGAGCGTATCAACCGCCCTCTCGATCAACCCGGAACGATCATAGACCGTCTTGATCTTGACTCCCTCGGGAAGCCCCTGCTTGAGCTGCTCCAGCTTGTTTTTGACGGCCGCGATTGTGTCCAGGGCGTTTTCACCGACCCGCATGATGACAATACCGCCCACCACTTCTCCCTCGCCATCCAGTTCGGCCAGGCCGCGCCGTAATTCGGGACCGATGGTCACCCGTGCCAGGTCACGTACCTGGACCGGTGTCCCTCGGCTGTCAGTACCGACGACAACGCTCTCGATATCCCGGATCGATTTGAGGTAACCAAGCCCCCTCACCATGAATTCGGTTTCAGCCATCTCCACCAGGCGACCGCCGACGTCGTTGTTGGAGCGCTGGATTGCGTTTTTGATCTGCGGGATGGTGAGGTGGTAGGCCAGCAACCGGTCAGGGTCGACTTCGATCTGGTACTGTTTGACGTAACCGCCGATAGCGGCAACTTCCGCAACGCCCTTGACGCTGGTCAGTTCGTAACGCAAAAACCAGTCCTGGATCGCACGAAGTTCCTGGAGGTCGTGTTGGTCACTTTCCAGTACGTATTCATAGACCCAGCCGACGCCGGTCGCATCCGGGCCAAGACTTGGCGTCACCCCGGAAGGCAGGCGGCCGGCCGCATAGTTAAGGTACTCAAGCACCCGCGAACGGGCCCAGTAGAGGTCGGTGCCATCATCGAAAATAATATAGACGAACGACAGGCCGAAGAAAGAATAGCCGCGCACGGTCTTGGCTCCGGGGACAGCCAGCATTTGAGTCGTCAACGGGTAAGTGATCTGGTCTTCAACTACCTGTGGGGCTTGTCCCGGGAACTCGGTAAAGATGATCACCTGCACATCGGAAAGATCGGGAATTGCATCAATCGGCGTATTGAGCATGGTGTATGTGCCACCGATGACAATGAAGAATGTCAGCATGACCACCAGGAATTTGTTCTGGATTGACCAGTCGATGATTTTCTCTAGCATGATAATTTCCGTAAAATGTGAAAGGCAAAAGGTAAAAAGTTATAAACAGGTTCTTTTAACGTTTCACTTTTCACTTTTCACTTTATCTTCGTCAGCAAAGAGATCGTCCATCATTTCGCCGGTTCCCTGCTCCTGGCCGGCCGGTGGTGAAGCGGTTTTCGGTTCCAGCATCTTGGAGATCGCTTCGCGCAGTTTGCTCTCCGAGTCGAGCATGAACTGGGCACTGGTTACGACCACTTCTCCTTCGAGCAAGCCTTGAACTATTTCAATATCACCCGATTCGTTCTGCATGCCGGTTTTGACCTGACGAGGTTCAAACTTGCCATTGCCAAGGGCAACAAAAACGGTCTGCTTCTCACCGGAACGCAGCACCGCTTCAACGGGAATTGTCAGTGCATTTTCCACCGGTTCTGATTCGATCCGAACGTTCACATACATATCTGGCTTCAATGTGAAATCCGGGTTGTTGATGTCGAAACGAGCTTTAACGGTGCGGGTTTTTGGTTCTACAAAGGGATAGATATAGCTGACTTCAGTCTCGATCGATTCGCTGCCGACATAAGGCAGGAGGATTTTGGCCTTCTGGCCGACCTTGACCCATGGCATTTCATATTCATAGATGTCGGCGTACACCCAGACTTTCGAAATATCGGAAAGGGTCAGCATTTCCATGCCGCTCTTGATGAATTGCCCCTCCTTGACCATTTTCATGGTCACGATGCCGTCATAGGGGGCGTAAAGTGTCAAGTTCTTGGTCACTTCGCCGGTTTTTTCCAGGCGGGCGATCTGCCGTTCGCTGATATCCCAAAGCTTGAGACGCCTGCGGGAAGACTCAAGCAAGCGGCTGGCCCCATCTGCGATGGCCGGGAATTGTGACTGGGCCAGAGAAAGCTTGTTGTTGCGCGCCAGCAGGAACTCCTCCTGGGCGCTGACCAGGGCCGGGCTGTATATTTCCAGCAGAGGCGAGCCTTTTTTGACAAGCTGCCCGGTTTCGTTGGCATAGAGACGTTCTACATAACCGTCGATTTTGCTGTTAATGGAGAACTGCTTTGATTCTTCGTAAGCGATCAGACCAACCGTACGAATCGTCCGGCTCAGGCTTTTGCGCGTCACCGGCGACATGCGGACCCCCATGTTCTGCGAGGTCACCGGATCTATGCTGATAATCGATCCGGAGGCGGCCTCGTCTTCGTAAACCGGCACGAGGTCCATGCCCATCGGTGATTTGCCCGGCTCGTCGCGGATGTACGTCGGGTCCATAGGCGCCGCCCAGTACTTGATCTTGCGTTCACCGGCCGGCTTGTCTGCAGCCGCAGCACCTGTGGCTTTCAGGGGCGTCAGCTCCATATTGCAGATGGGGCAGAGCCCTGGTTCATTGGTAATAATCATCGGGTGCATGCCGCAGGTATACTGCTGTACTGGCGCGCTGGCAGTAGCGGCGGTACCTGTTGTCGCCGACGATGGCGGTTCTGAGACGACGGCCTGATCGTCGCTGCCACAGCCCGCCAAAATCAGGCCGAGGCCAAGGACAGAGAGGATGCCGACCAGGGCGATGATCCAGATTGAACGTTTGCTGTTACTCATATGGTCCTCGGAAGTCTGTATTGAGTCACGTCTTTGCTCAAGGCTGCGTCTGCATGTCTGAAATCAGCAGCGGCGGCCCGATTAATGGCAGAGTCGATTCGGACTCCAACCAGGCCAGGCTCCGCATATATTCGGAGCTGTTCCGGTAATATTCCATTTCTGCCTGATAGGTCGTCATCAGGGCATCGAGCAGGCTGATAAATTCGAGCTTGCCCACCTGGTACGAGCTCATGGCCGACTGGAAACTCTGACTGGTCTGGGGGATGATTCCCGACTTGTAGAGTTCGGTTTGCCGGCGGGTTTCTTCCATGCGGGCGTAGGCATTCTCTATCGACTCCGCGACCTTGTCATGAAAATCCTCTGATTGTCGCTCAGCCATGCGCACAGCAGCCTGGGCTTCCGCTTTGGCGGCGCGCCTCTTGTCGCGGTAGATTGGCAGGTTGACACTGACGCCGGCACTGATGAAATCGGTGCCGCCGTCGGGAAGGGCGTCATCACGAAAACGCCAGCTGGCAAACACGGTCATGTCCGGATAATCGTCGAGCTCTGCCAACTTGTTCTGGTGCCGGTAACGTTGGATCAATGACTGGAAGGCATTATTCATGGGGCGATTTTCTGCAGCGCTACTCTGGAAGGCTTCCAGGGTTTTCTCTGTCGGCACCAGCTCCAGTTGCCCGGGCACATCATAAGTCCCGCCAGAGGGCCGGTTCAGCAATCGGTTCAGTTCGGACTGAACAACAGTGCGCTGTTGGCGCAAAGACATCAATTTCTCCATGAGCCTGGACCTTTGCACGTGCGCCTTGAGCACATCCTGCTGCAGGCCTGTTCCGGTTTCGTAGCGAACCTCTGTCAGCCGAATGATATCGTCGACCAGAGCCATATTGCGTTCTGTGACATCAATCGCCTTGTCATTGAAATAGAGCCGGTACCAGGCGTCTTTGACTTTCCGCGCAACCTGGAACAGCTGGTCCTGATAGACAGCTTCAAACCAGCGCTCCTGCTCTCTGGCGAGATCAGTGCGGTTCTCAAGCTTGCCAGGAAATGGGAACTTCTGCGCCAGCCTGAGTTCGTTGCCGGTCATCGGCGTTTCACTGCTCGACAGCGAGTCCACCGGGTAACTGGAGAAGCTGAAAGAAAGCTCGGGGTCCTGAAGGCTGCCGACCTGTGGTATTTTATAAGCGAATTGCTGCCACCTTGCCTTGGCCGCTGCCAGGTCAGGATTATTCGTTAATGCCTCTTTAACCAACAGATCAAGGGCTGCCGCCTGCAATGGCCTGGTTGCCAATAAAAAACCGGAGACAAGCACCCCGGATATCAACAGACTTTTCAGAAATCGAGCTCTTTGCGACATAAATTTTTCCTTTAGGGCTAAGATTTTAATTATTATTACATAGAGTGTGCCAGTTTTGTAAGCATGCAACAAAACACTATAATTTCAAATGGCACTGTAAAGACGAGGGCTAGAAGTGGAATATTCTACAGCATAATGGGGAGTATTCGACGAAAGTTGCGGAGGATACTGGCAAGGGCAGAAAGGAAAGAGGCATTGAGAGGCCGGACTGATTATGGATTTGATTGATCTACGACATAAGTCCTGTCACCAATGGCAAAAACAACGCTGTCAGGTCGAATTTCGGTGACAACAGCGGAGTCAACCTGCGACCCGACCATCACCGGGAGGTCATTCACCACGGCCATGCTGCTGGCACTGTCTTGCTGATAGAAGATTTCGGACACCTGCAAGGATATGCCATCAGGAAGCACAGAAGCTTGATCGGCCCTGGCGTTAACGGTCACGGCTGCCTTTGCAATGGACTGCGTCGCGTCTGCTGCAGTGTCAACCCCAAGCGGGGCAGTCGCCACATCACCCCAGGTGACAAGAATGTTGGCCGCATGACCTTCAACATTGTAGTTAGGCAGAAGGTTCTCACCCGCATCAAAAACCAGGCGGGTCTTGTCGTCATATATCCCGACGCGCAACTGATTAAAACCGTCATCTATAGAGAATGAGCGCTCCATGAAAGCGGGTTTTGAGTCATACAGGTCAACGACGAGACGGTTGGGATCACCCAGGGTATAATACTGGAACTCGCCTATCTTGCCATCTGTTTCCACAACCGCCCGTCCAGCTGACAAGCTTATTTTCCTCAGCACGTTGGTTTTTTGGGTCACCTGAACAGTGCGTGGCAGGAGCACCTCGTTGACAGATTCATTGACGGCAGGTTTTGCTTTTGCAGCATCCTGGCTGCCAGCAACCGTGACTGTTTGTGGCGACAAAGTCACAGTTGACGTCCTGCTGAAGAGACCGGGTTGTCCCGCGAGTTGGCCGGAAAGATCATTTTTTGGGAGGGAGTCTGCGCCTGGCTCGGAGTCCGCGGACTTCCCTGTTTGTCCGGAACTGGCGATTCCAGGGATCTGCATGGCTGCAGGGGCAGCTTCTTCCGGCTTTGGCAGGGGCTGTGTCATGACGCCTGGCGGAGTCTCTCTTGACGACCAGAGCCCCCAGCCTGCGACGATCATGGCACCAAGGATAATCCCGGCCAGCAAGGGGAGGAGCGGTCTTGCTTTTACTGGAGCAAGGCCTTGATCATGCATCAGATCAGGAGCCGTTTGCCTGGCAGCACGCTGTTCTTTTTCAATCTTTCTTAAGGATTTAAGGATCGAACTCATGCTGTCAATTCCCTGCCTGGAGCCGAGGCACCTTGTACGTACCAGCTGCATTGTAGAGCATTATAAGCGTTTGAGGACCGGCCAGCCCATCGACGACAAGGCCGTGTTGACGTTGAAAATCCATTATACACCCGGTACTCTGCGGCCCCAAACGACCATTGGCAGGTAAATCCATGCAACCGGCCAAGCCAAGCAGTGCCTGTAATCTGCGTACATTATCGCCTTTCATGTCAGGAACAACAACCTTGCCGACGGAAGCGAAATCAATCCACGGCAGAAGAGCCATCCCCATGCCGAGGTTATTAAGTTCGACCGTCTGCAAGGTTTCACGCTCCTGATAAGCCGGCGCGACCGACCATTCATCGGCAGTGACTTGCCCAAGGACCGCCAGGTACCCTCCCCCCTGCTCCTCCGCTAATGGCAGAAGCATAGGCAGATTGAATTTTTTCAGCTTGTCAAACTGACCGGCAAGCCGGACCAGCTCAAACCCTCGGGAGTTGAATTCACGATTAAAATCGAAGCCGGCAGTGGTGCTATCAGCAGCGAAGAGCGGAACATTCCAGAGTGAGAGAATGGCATTACAGCTTGCCAACAAGCTGTCGGGCTGGACGGGTACTGCCGTTGCCAGCGCAGGGACATGCTGTTCAGATGCTATGGGCGTAACTGACTTCTCTGCGTGAACGGCAGCAGGCTTATCAAAGGATTTATAAGCATAAGGGCCGAACCAGTAATAGCCAGCCAACACAAAGAGCAGGGTTGTTGCCGCCACCGCAACGGTTTTCCAGATTGGTCGACGAACATTCTGGCTTTCCTCACCGGCACCAGCCAGTTCCGCAACGGCCTGGTTGACATCACTTCTTGAGACTACGCTTCGTCCCTCGGAATAGGCCGTAAAGAGAGCACGGTCGCAGATCAGGTTGATTTTTCGCGGTACACCCCCGGAACATGTAAAGATTTTCCTGAAGGCTTGCGGTGAAAAGATGTTGGCATCCGGCCGGCCGGCGACATTCAGACGGTGCTGGATATATGAGGCTGTTTCATCAAAGTCCAACATCCGCAACTCGTAGCGTACGGCAATGCGCTGATTAAGCTGGCGCAGACTATGATCGCTTAAGTGATGTCGCAATTCAGGCTGACCGACCAGAATGACTTGAATCAGCTTGTCTTCCTCTGTTTCGAGATTCGAGAGGAGGCGAATCTGTTCGAGAACTTCGCCAGAAAGGTTCTGGGCTTCATCAATCACAAGAATCGGGGTTCTGCCCGCCTGGTTCTCGGCAAGGAGAAAACCGTTAAGCGCGTGGATCAGGTCAGGGTTGCTGAGCCCATCGTCGGCAACACCAAATTCACTGTTGATGTTTCGCAGGAGTTCAAATGCGGTCAGCTTGGGATTGAAAATGAACGCGACCCGGTATTTCTTCTCATCCAGATGAGAGAGCAGCGTGCGAAGAATGGTGGTCTTGCCCGTGCCGACTTCGCCGGTTACCTCGACAAAACCGGCCCGGCTTTCGATCCCGTAAATCAGGTGAGCGTAAACTTCGTTATGTGTATTGCTCAGAAAGAGAAAACGTGGGTTCGGGGTTAATGAAAAAGGTTTTTCTTTTAAAGCGAAAAAAGATTCATACATGAATTGGCTGTCCCTCAAATTGCTGCATGCTGCCTTTTTAAGAGTATCTTTATTTCCATAAACCGATTAATTTTGCAAGCTTTTCCTCGAAAAGCTCACAGATGGCAATTCCTTTGGCGACACAAAAAAACCAAACGTTGATGTGATATTATTCATAAAGAACGTGATAGCGATTCACAGGTATGACCAGCGATTCAGCAGAACAACACCCCTGTCCTTTTGAGATGTTGAGGTTGGCAATGAGCAATTGGAAACGTTATACCGAAATTTCACGCATCGCTTATTTCTCAATGGAAATTGGCCTGACTACGGACATTCCCACTTACAGCGGTGGCCTGGGCGTTTTAGCCGGCGACACCATCAAAAGTGCTGCAGACCTGAAACTCCCCCTCGTGGCGGTCACATTGCTCAGTCGCAAGGGTTACTTCAAACAAACATTCAATGGCGACGGCTGGCAGCAGGAGAGTGATGTCGACTGGAATCCTGAGACTTTACTTGAATTATTGCCATCCAAAGCATCTGTCAGCATAGAAAATCGGGATGTATTGGTACAGGCCTGGTTGTTTCGTGTCACAAGCCCGACCGGAGGGGAATTGCCCGTCATCTTCCTGGATACGGATATTCCGGGCAACCTGACGGAAGACAGAAAGATTACCGACCACCTCTACGGTGGAGACAAAGATTACCGACTGAAACAAGAGGTCGTGCTTGGCCTTGGCGGTGCGCGACTGCTGCAGATTCTTGGCTTTCAGATCCGCAAGTATCATATGAACGAAGGGCATGCCAGCCTGCTGACTCTGGAATTGCTCAATCATCACCGCCGACATCTTGAAGACACCTGGGATGAACGCGCGACATGGAATGTGTCCAAGGTTCAGGAGAAGTGTGTCTTTACTACTCATACGCCGGTGGAGGCCGGTCATGACCGGTTTCCCTATGACATGGTCCAGCGCATCATGGGTGCTGTCGTCCCACTGGGCCTGCTTAAGGAACTGGGAGGGGACGATGAGCTTAACATGACCATGCTGGCCCTGAACCTGTCACACTTCGTCAACGGAGTTGCCAAGAAACACGGTGAAGTTTCCCAGGTCCTCTTCCCGGGGTTTAAGATTCATGCCATCACCAACGGCATTCACCCGTTCACATGGGCCTCCCCGTATATGATGACGCTGTACGATAAGTACCTGCCCGGCTGGGCAAACGAACCTGAGCTGCTGGTCCGGGTGGATAATATCCCGGACCAGGAAATTCACGAGGCCCACGCCGGAGCAAAGGCCTATCTTTTTCAATACATTGAGGAAACAACGGGGGTCAGACTCGACCCGGAGACCCTGACCATCGGCTTTGCCCGTCGAGTCACCGCTTACAAAAGAGCGAACATGATTTTTTCTGACAAAGAACGTCTGCTGCAAATCGGCCAGAACAAGCTGCAGCTGGTCTTTGCCGGCAAAGCCCATCCTCAGGATGCTCATGGTAAAGCGTTGATTCAGGAAATTCGCCAACAAGCTGATATATTTGCGGACAAGCTGAAGATTGTCTATCTGCCGAACTACAACATGGGTCTGGCGAGCCGCCTGATCCCTGGCGTTGACCTCTGGTTGAACAACCCGTTACGGCCTTTTGAGGCTTCTGGCACCAGCGGCATGAAAGCCGCCCTGAATGGCGTACCAAACTTCAGCGTGCTGGATGGCTGGTGGATCGAGGGGCACATCGAGGGGGTGACCGGCTGGTCGATCGGCCCGGAGCCGAAGGAGAAAACAACAGAGGAAAACCATTCGGACGAAGACGTCAGAGATCTTTACAAGAAGCTGGAGGAAACGATTATCCCGCTTTATTACCAGGATCGTTCGGGTTGGATCAAGCTGATGAAAAACGCGATCGGCAAGAATGCTTATTATTTCAATACGCATGTGATGATGCGGCGTTATGTGACCGAGGCTTACCTGGCCTAAGGCTCAAAGAGCCTGGATTCCATACAACAGGCGAGTTCAGGCATCTCCTTTATTTATGCGTCTCAAACCGCCGGCAGGGGTCTGGCACAACAACCTCTCGCAGTACGTGGCGAGGTGCTATTGCGGGATTGTGTCAAGCAAGGATTTTACAAGTGGCAGAATGCGGCCAACGATCAAAGCAACGCCGGAGGCGTTTGGATGAATACCATCGGACTGGTTAAGTGCCGGGTCCAGAGCCACACCGTCAAGAAAGAATGGATAGAAGCCGACTTTGTGCTTTTGGGCAAGCTCAGGATAGAGACGATCAAATTCGCTCGTATAACCCTCACCAAGGTTGCGCGGCGCCAGCATGCCGGCAAGAATGACATGAATCCCGGCGGCCCTGATTCTCTCAATAACGGCATTCAGGTTGGCAAAAGTCTCTTGCGGAGGCAAACCGCGCAAGGCATCATTGCCGCCAAGTTCAACGATAACCAGCTGAGGAGCCTCAGCCAGAGCCCATTCCAGCCGTGCCAAACCGCCGGCGCTTGTATCACCTGAGACGCCGGCATTGATCACGCTGACCTTGTAGCCGTCCTGCTGCAGGGCCCTCTCCAGTTGCGCTGGAAAGGCCTCGTCTGCAGCCAGGCCATAACCTGCAGCCAGACTGTCGCCCAGCACCAGGAGACGTTGTTTGGCATCTGCTGTATCATTGGCCAGTGATGCCTGGACACTGCAGGTGACAGCGAGAAGCAGTATTAAATAAAATCTTGGCAGAGACATGAGAGAGCCTATGGTTGAGATCAAGAATCTTTGTGTCAGTTTAATCGGTGGAGCCGGGCCGGTCAATATCCTGCGCGGCGTTCACCTGTCTATTGCCGGCGGCGAAACTCTCAGCATCGTTGGCCCGTCAGGAGCAGGCAAAACGACCCTCCTGATGGCACTCTCCGGGCTGGAGAAGCCGACCTCCGGGTCAATCCGTGTTGCCGGTGTAGACCTGACCACAGCCAATGAAGACGGGTTGGCGCGTTTCCGGCGCGAACATGTCGGCATTGTTTTCCAGTCTTTCCATCTGGTGCCGACAATGACAGCACTGGAGAATGTCGCTCTGCCTCTCGAGTTTGCCGGAGTTGACAACCCTGCCGGGCAGGCAAGAACAGCGTTGGAAAAAACCGGGCTTGGAGAGCGCCTCGGCCACTTCCCCGGAGAACTCTCTGGTGGCGAACAGCAAAGGGTGGCGCTGGCCAGGGCCTTTGTCGCCAGGCCGTCCCTGCTTCTCGCCGATGAGCCAACCGGCAACCTCGATCATGAAACCGGTCTGATGGTCATGGACCTGCTCTTTGCTCTCCAGAAAGAACATGGCACCACCCTGGTCCTGGTCACCCATGACAAGATTCTTGCCTCGCGCTGCCATCGTTCCATCCACATGCTTGACGGTCAACTCCACGAGCTCACAGGAGGCCTCGCATGAGCGAGCCTCGCATATTACCACAGGCGTTGCGCCTGGTCAGACGCGAACTTCGTTGTGGCCTGCGTGGTTTCGGCGTTTTTTTAACCTGCCTTTTTTTGGGGGTCTTTGCGATCAGTGCGATCGGTTCTTTTACCGAGTCTGCAAAATCAGGGCTGCTTGCTGATGCCAGTGCACTGCTGGGTGGCGATTTTGAGGTCCGCCTGGCCCACCGTCAAATGCCTTCGGAGGCGCTTGCGCTCCTCGGCACACGCGGTGACCTGTCACACGTTATCAGCATGCGCACCATGGTTGCCGATGGCCCTGGCTCCAAACGGGTCCTCGCCGAGCTGAAAGCCGTTGACGACTTCTACCCCCTTTATGGCCGGATTGGCATCGAGCCACGGCAATCGGTTGAGGACGCCCTGAAAAACAGCGCTGAATTCGGTGCTTTGGTCGAGCAGCCCCTGCTGTCGCGGTTGAATGTCCAGGTTGGCGATCTGGTCAGGGTTGGTTCAGCAGAGTTTCGCATCCGCGGCATCATCACCACCGAACCAGATCGTACCCTGGGCGCTTTCAGCCTGGGCCCGCGTTTCATGACCAGCTTTGCCGGCCTTTCCGCCACCGGACTGGTGCAGCCTGGCAGCCTGGTTTACCACAACTATCGACTGCGCCTGCCTGATCGAACCCTGGCCGATCAGCTCAAAGAAGAGTTGCAAACACGCTTCCCTGACGCCGGATGGCGCTTGCGCACCTGGCGCGAAGCATCGCCACGGGTACAGTTCTTTCTCGACCGGATGAATCAGAATCTGACCCTGATCGGGCTCTGCGCCCTGCTGATCGGAGGACTCGGCGTTTCCGGGGCGGTTCGCGGCTACCTGACCGGTAAAATAAATCACATTGCAACCATGAAATGCCTGGGCGCCCCGGGCAGGCTGATCTTTACGGCCTACCTGATACAGGTTCTCCTTTTGGGAGCCTTGGGATCAATGGCTGGCTTGACCTTTGGCGCCGCCCTGCCCTACCTCCTCAAGTGGCTGATTGGCGAACTTTTGCCGATACCTCTGGCGCCTGCTATGCACTGGTACATCCTATTGAAAGCAGCTTTATTTGGCTTGTTGATTGCCCTGGTTTTTTCACTCAAGGCGCTGGGAATCACCAGAAGAGTCTCTCCAGCTGTGCTGTTTCGCGGTTACAGCGACAACACCGACAAAGATCCCGGCACCAGCATCCGAATGGCGATTGCCACCGCCGCTGTCAGCCTTGCGGTATTGGCGGTATTGACCAGCACAGATCAAAGACTGGCGTTCTGGTTTGTTTGCGGGGCAGCGCTCTGCTTCGGCCTTTTCCGTTTTGTCTCTGCCGCGGCCGTCAATCTGGCAAGACGTCTGCCAAGAGCAAGCAACCCCTCTTTGCGCATCGGCCTCGGCAATATCCACCGACGCGGTTCTCCCGCAGCGAGTGCCCTTTTTTCGCTGGGACTCGGCCTGACGGCTCTGGTCATCGTCATGCTGGTTCAGGCCAATTTTGCCGACATGGTCGACGAAACGGTTCCCAACGAGGCGCCATCCTTCTTTTTTCTCGACCTGCAGACTCACCAGGTTGCGAGTTTCCAGGAGATTGCAGAGAGCCTGCCCGGTATTCGTAAGATTGACCACTATCCGACCCTGCGCGGCCGCATTACAGCCATAGCCGGGATACCTGTTGATCAGGCCACAATTGCTCCCGAGGTAAGTTGGGCAGTACGTGGCGACCGGTACTTAAGCTATGCGGCAGAAATGCCGGAGGGCACTAAGATTGTTGACGGAGAATGGTGGCCCGACAACTATGCCGGCGAGCCCCTGGTTTCGATTACAGCCGATATTGCCAAAGGTTTCGGTGTGGCAGTTGGCGACAACGTGACGGTCAATGTCCTTGGCCGCGAAGTCACGGCGAGAATCAGCAGCCTGAGAGAGGTGGACTGGACAACCCTCGACCTGAATTTTGCCATATTGTTCTCACCAGGCGTTCTGGAAAATGCACCGCAGACCCACATCGCAACGATACAGGTGCCGCCTGACCAGGAAGAAACGGCCTTTGCCGCAATCACCGCCAGCTTTCCCAATGCCTCCGCTATCAGCACGCGGGAGGTCCTGAAAAATGTATCCAACGCCCTCGACCGGATCGGCATAGCTTTCCGAAGCATGGCGGCCATCGCACTCTTTACCGGCTTTCTGGTCCTGGCTGGAGCCGTCTCCGCCGATCAGCATCGGCGAATCCATGACGCGGTGATATTCAAAGTTTGTGGTGCGACCCGCTTTGATATTCTTGGAGCGTTTGCCGCTGAGTTTCTGACGCTTGGCCTGATTGCCGGAATAATCAGCGCCGTGGTGGGCAGCTTGGCCGCGATGGGGATTCTGCGCGGGTTGATGAAGATGACATTTAACCTGCATCCAGGGACGATTGTCATAACAATTATGGCCGGAATCTGTTTGACATTGCTGCTGGGTCTGCTTGGCACATGGAAGGCTCTTGGTCAGAAGCCGGCCATGTATCTCAGAGACGAGTAGTGCAAAGGGAAACCGCTGACAGCTGCGCCCCGCTTTTTGTCTCATCCCTCGCCTTATCTGGTTTCGACCTCACCGCCGGACTGTTTCCATGCCTCAAAACCACCCGCTATATGACAGACGTTTTCCAGGCCCATTTTTTGGGCAATATCGGCAGCCAAAGCGGAACGCCAGCCCAGGTTGCAATAGAAGACAAAACGTTTGTCCTCGGTGAAGACCTTATTGTGATAAGGACTCTCAGGGTCAATCCAGAATTCCAGCAGCCCGCGCGGGCAATGAAATGCTCCCGGGATCTTGCCTTCCCGCTTCAACTCACGCACATCGCGCAGGTCAACAAAAATCACGCCCGTCGATGAAGACACCGCAAGTGCTTCATCTGCAGAGATACTCTCGATCCTCTCTTCTGCTTCGGCAACCAGCTTTTTGTAGCCAATACTCATGGTCTTTGCCTCCTCGTAGATGCATCCAGTTTGACAGAATATACCAAAAACACCTCTCGAAACAGTGAAGCTTTCAGGTGGCGCGAAAGCGTCGGGCGGTGAATGCCTCGGCCTCCCGGCTCAGACTTGCCGCGCCCCTGGCATCCTTTGGCTCAGTAAAGGCCAGACTTCAGCGACAATCATGCCGACAACGATCATGCCGCCACCAAACCAGCCAATTCCTGTCAGGCGGTCTCCAGCCAGCCAGACTGAAAAAATTGCGGCGAACACCGGTTCAAGCATGTAGATCAGGGCGGCACGGGTCGGCGTGGTACGATTCTGGAATTTGGTCATTGCCCAGAAGGCGTAGGCTGTCGCGAAAACCGAGGTGATGATGAATGCAAATACCAAGGAACCGGTCCAGATCTGAGGCCAGGACACCGGTTCAAAAACCAGGCTGCCAAAACAACCGAGCACCGCCATGGTCGCGATCTGCACAAAGGTCAGGGCCCGCGCATCATAGCCTTTGGTAAAGGCATCGAGCCCGATAATGTGCAGGGCAACAAAGCCAGAACAGATCACAACCAGGAAATCCCCGAAGTTGATTGTCCAGGGGGTATGCCAGGTCAGCAGGAAGAGTCCGATCAAAGCCAGGCCGACGCCTATTTTCGAAGCCAATGCGGCTGGTTTTTTCAACATCAACCCAGCCATCAGCGGCACCCAGACCACACCGAGTCCGGTTAAAAACCCGGCATTGGCAGAAGACGTCCGCTCCAGGCCGAAGGTCTGGAAGAGATAGGAGAAAAAAAGCAGGGTCCCAAGCAGGATGCCAATACGCCAACCGCGCCGACCGAGAGAAGTAAAGCCACTGCGCCCGGAGATAAATGCCAGCAGGACAGCTGCCATTGCAAAGCGCACCCAGAGAAAGGCCATAACCGGCATCTCGCTGATGGCGTCTTTGACAATCGGAAAAGTGGCACCCCAGAAAAGGGTGACGCTTGCCAACATGAATTCGGCGAAAAGCTGCTGTCTATTCTTCTGATCCACGAAAATCTCTGAAAATTTGTTAGAAGCTTGTTTCAGACGAAGGCGCTATGGTATAAGCAGAGGTCTGTGAATTCAATCGTTTTTTCAGTTTAGTTGAATGGGAGTTCATAATGGATCATGTCAGGCGTGAACCGATCGAAGTCGTTTGTCCCAAGTGCCGCTATACTGAAATTGTTTACCTGCCGATCGAAGACCTGCCCTGCTGTCCCCAATGCAAGATCCGTATGTCGATTTCAGAACTGCTCGACGAAGGAAAATCCTATTAAACATTTACTGCCGAACGGTTCGGCTGAGCTATCTCTATCTTTTCAAGGAGGAACAATCATGAAACAAGTCAAAACTCTGATCGT
The DNA here is from genome assembly GCA_051305855.1 of Desulfuromonadales bacterium. Classification (GTDB taxonomy): domain Bacteria; phylum Desulfobacterota; class Desulfuromonadia; order Desulfuromonadales; family BM103; genus M0040. Next base: position 12,609 of record JBPPMB010000043.1, on the reverse strand, counting down.
CTGTCTGCTGGCACTTTGCCTGCTCCTTCCCGGACTTGCCGCGGCTGACACCCTGGACGACATTCTGGCACGCGGCACCCTGCGCATCGGTATGGAGCCGGGTTACATGCCTTTTGAAATGACCAACAAGAGAGGCGAGATCGTTGGCTTCGACGTTGACATGGCGAAACACATGGCAGACGCCATGGGTGTTAAACTCGAACTGGTCAGTACCGCATGGGACGGCATCATCCCGGCCCTGATCACCAAGAAATTCGACATCATCATGAGCGGCATGACCCTGACCCAGGAACGCAACATGAAGATCGGTTTTGCCTCCCCTTACATTGTCATTGGCCAAAGTGTCCTGGTTGACAAGAAACTGGAAGGCACAATCAAATCGTACAAGGATCTGAACAACAAGAAGTACAAAGTCGCCTCAAAGCTTGGCACAACCGGTGAGCAGGCCACCAAGCGCATGATCCCCAATGCCACTTACATCTCGTTTGAGACAGAGCAGGAAGGCGTCATGGACCTGCTTAACGGCAAAGTCGACGCTTTCGTCTACGATCTGCCCTTCAACGCCATCGCTTATGCTGAAAAGGGCCAGGGTAAAGTTGTTTTGCTCGACGATCCTTTCACTTACGAGCCGCTGGCCTGGGCTGTCAATAAAGGCAATCCCGATTTAATCAACTGGCTGGATAACTTTCTGGTTCAGACCAAAAACGACGGGACCTATGACAGGATTTACAAGAAGTGGTTCCTCAGCGACGAATGGCTGAAAGACCTACAATAACGCGATTTGACAATGGCGGGGCCGTTCCTTTCAGAACAGTCCCGCCATTTTTCTACTTATAACGGGAATAGAGATCTTGAACAGACACAAGTCTATCTGGCCCTGGCATTTTCTTACCCTCGCCATCCTCTTCATAATGGCCGCAGGTCTCTGGGTCGCCACCAAAAAAATCGATTACACCTGGCGCTGGAACCGCGTTCCCCAGTATTTTTTCTATAATGACGAAACTGTCGTTCCGGCTCCGTTTGATGGCCGCGTTTCATCGTTATCCAAAAACGGCGAGATTACCCAGGTCAAACTGGTCGATGAGAATGGCAAGGAAAAGGTTTTCAGGCTAAACACCGAATCCCTCAAGGTCAGAGAAAATGACGAGCTGTATCAAGGTGATTCCCTCGGTTCGACCTTCGAATGGCGCGCCGGGCCACTGATGGTCGGCTTATGGAACACTCTGTGGATTTCTGCTACAGCAAGTGTGATCGGCATGATTATCGGACTGTTCACCGGCTTGTGCAGGGTCTCCAATAATCCGACCCTGCGCAGTCTGTCGATTACTTATATCGAGCTGATCCGCGGCACGCCGCTGCTGGTGCAGATTTTCATCTTTTACTTCTTCCTTGGTACTGTGCTGGACATCAGCCGGATCATTGCCGGCATCAGTGCCCTGGCTATTTTTGCCGGAGCCTATGTCGCAGAGATTATCCGTGCCGGTATACAGTCGATCCCCAAAGGGCAGATGGAAGCCGCACGCTCCCTCGGTATGACCGTACCACAGGCTATGCTGCACATCATCCTGCCACAGGCTTTCAAGCGCACCCTGCCGCCCCTGGCCGGTCAATTCATCAGCTTGATCAAGGATTCATCACTGGTTTCGATTATCGCCATTACCGATCTGACCAAGAGTGGCCGGGAAGTTATTACCTCAACCTTTGCCACCTTTGAGATATGGTTTGTTGTCGCCCTCCTCTATCTTATGATGACATCGGTACTGTCCCAGGTCATTGCCTGGGTGGAACGGAGGCTTGCAATCAGTGATTAAAACAGTCGACCTGAAAAAAACCTTTTTCGGACGCGGTCAAACGGTGTATGCCGTCGACGGCGTTTCCGCTCACATCAAGCCCAGTGAAGTCGTGGTTATCATCGGTCCATCAGGTTCAGGAAAGTCAACTTACCTGCGTTGTCTTAATGGTCTTGAGACTTTCACTTCCGGTCACATCATGATCGATGGCGTCGACCTGGCGTCCAGGAAGACCGACCTGAACAAGGTGCGCCGGGAAGTTGGCATGGTCTTCCAGCAATTCAACCTCTTCCCGCACAAGACCGTTCTGGAGAATATCATCCTGGCCCAGAAAGTGGTGCGCAAACGTAACAACGATGACGCCATAGAGAAAGCCCGCATGTTGCTGCATAAGGTCGGCATTGCCGAGAAGGAGAACGAATACCCGATTCGCCTTTCCGGCGGCCAGCAGCAGCGGGTTGCCATAGCCAGGGCCCTGGCCATGGATCCAAAAATCATGCTCTTCGACGAGCCGACCAGCGCACTCGATCCCGAGATGGTTGGTGAAGTCCTGGAAGTCATGAAGCAGTTGGCCCGCGAGGGCATGACCATGGTCGTTGTCACGCATGAAATGGGTTTTGCCCGGGAAGTGGCCGATCGGGTTCTCTTCATGGATCAGGGGAAAGTTGTCGAAGAGGGCACACCGGAACACTTCTTTACCAGCCCCCAGGAAGAACGGACCAAAACTTTTTTGCGGCAGGTCCTTTAGTGTGACAGCGTCCGAAAGACTTCTATCAATAACGGCAGTTTTCGTCTCGGCAACGGTGACTTTTAAGGATATAGGGCAGGTTGTTAACGCAGCTGCTTTCGAAGCAGTAAGATACGCACGGCTACGCGCTCGCTTCTCAGTGCGCTACTGACCAGAAGAAACGTCTGCCAATGGTTTCCTGAGTGGACATCAGCGGCATGCTGTTTAAGAAACAGTGGCAAGATGAAATTGCCCTGTAGTAATCCTGTTTTTGAATGCTTGTTTTTGCATCGATTCGTCTAACACTTCAATAGGCAAGACTGCTCTGCGTTTCGTAATACAAGCTTGGATCATGTTTTTCAAGAGAGGATTCTATGCTATTGATGCTGACCAGATAAGGGGCACGCAGCCCGTGATAATCCCGGGCAGGCCCTATCTGCTCAAAGCTGATACCCCAGCGCTTGAGTATTACATACAAACCCTTGGCCATGACAGCGAACCAGTGAGTCAGCCCCCTGATTTTGCTTTCCCGGTACAGGGAAATGTACAAACCACGCACCAGTTGGTGTTCGAACTTTCGATAAAACTCGCGAATATTTTCCATAATGGGGTGTTTATTATTGGTCGGAGCCTGTTCTGTCCCGAAAATTGCGTGCTCGATAGCGCGGCATCGAAATTCCTTGGATACTGCCAAACGGGAAATTTCGGCAGACTGCTCACGCCTTACCCCTGATGGGAATTGACTGATGTCAAAATGCCGTTCGATCGGCAAGGTTCGCTCGGAGCCCAGAATAATTCTGGCAGCGCCGATCACATCGTCAGAATGACTTGCGCAGGCATATAAGTGTATTGAATGCTGGTCATATTCATCCCTTTCCAAACCGCACGGATGGTCTTCCGGCTTTTCGAATCCCCACTCGTTAACATAGACCTGATATCTCAACTGGCAAATAGCATCGAGGGAAGAGGTTAAGCCTCCCCTGCCATCGACCGCTCTGTAAGAGAAAAGCTCACCATTCATGGGGATTACCCTCGTTAGTTTTTCCAGAAATTTGGTAGAACGCATGAACTGTCAAACGTAGTAAGAGTATCGAGAAGGTTCGTGCCGGCAAATGTCCAGTCAAGCATTCCATCTTAATCATTGAGTATCCCTCATTTTGCAGCTTTGCAGCGTTGTAATGCATCCATGGTGCCATGTGGCCTCAGCATCGCCTGGCCAAACAGCGCACATAATGATCTAAAAATCCGGAATTATAAAACAAATGATCAATGGAGGAACATTTTTCTGGTGAGAGAAACCAGCAAAGACACTGTCCCTGACTGTATTGAAGCACAGTGTCAGGCTGTGGCATAGGCGGTATTGAGCACAGATTTACAAAAGAGGAGAGGCTTTTTTGACACAAATGTGCCAAAGAAGAGAGGCTTTATTGACACAGTGGCAGTTTAAACTGGTGTCGGAAACTCCGTATGGTACAACCGTAATTTTCGAACTGGAAAAGAACCGTTTCCGGACGAAAACCAGTTGGGTGTTGATAAAAAGTGCAGGTTTCTCTTAAAGTGAACATGTCGATTCGACGACAAAAAAACAAACGGCCTTTGAGTCAATCGCAAGGCCGTTTGATCACAACCTGTCACGATATGTGTTTTAGAAAGTAACCATGAGTACATCCCCTTCAACCATCGTGCAGAAAGTTTTTGACGTATTCGGTTCGCTTGTCCATGCTCGCAACCTTTTTCTTGTTCACCCTTCGTGCGTCCGGTTTACTGCTGGATTTCGAAGGATATCTTGGTGTTAACACGGTACTTGGTGATTTTGTTGTTCACCACCGTGGCCTGGAATTCCTTGATGTAAACTGAACGGATGTTTTTTAACGTTTCCGCGGCTTCGCGGACCGCTTCGCTTGCGGCGTCTTCCCAACTCTTGTCGGACTCGGCCAACACTTCGATCACTTTGAGAATAGTCATCTGTCATCTCCTTGTTCGGGTTGAATGTTCCTCGAGGAGGCTGTTCCCTCACGGGAATCCCCGGCAAATGCCGGGCTGGAAAGTTCTCCATTGCCAATCCAGTTCTTCCGGGCAATAACGTCACCGTGCAAATCAGCGCACGGTAAAGGTAGTTTCGCGAGCGTCGCTGCTATCCTGGTTCCTGATGGTTGTGATGACTTGACAGGTGCCGCGTTTCGCGTCTTTGGCTAGAAACAGCGGTACGTTTGCATCGTAGGCACCAGGAATATGGGAATGTATTTTCATGCTAAATCCGGCCAACCAACATCAGAATAAGAAGAATCAAAAGGATTGCGCCAAGCCCGCCACTTGGCAAGTAACCCCACTGCCGACTGTGCGACCAGGTGGGCAGTGCACCCAGCAATAGCAAAACGATGACGACGATCAGGATAGTTCCTAGCATGGTCTCTCTCCTTTGTCTGGTAAGTGCTCCAAGCATTTAAAGAGCAATTCACGTGCCGGAAAAGAGCTACCGATGCTGCGATTGCAAGTAGCTGATTATATGCGCGAAAACAGGACTGGAAAGTGCGGGGTCAAAGAAAAACCACAAACGTCTGACGTCACATTTAACAGAAATGCCATATTTGACAATTCAGCTGCCTGACGATTACGCAGCGCGTTCAGAGGACCAGGGAGGTTCCCAATCCGTAGTAATGTACCTTGTTGCTGTAAAACCGACCGCGCTGGTCCATCCACTGGAACCACTTGAACACGAAACCTAGCCAGCGCTGTCCGGGATTGGGTGACCGAACTCGAGACCGACTTTGACACTGCTATCCTTGGCCCATGCTTCTCCAGACTCATCACGTCCACCCCGCTGATTGGCCGGCCGTTTTACAGCAGCGGCTTATTGCCAAGGCAGCAGACCATCCACCTGGCCTCCGGTACCTTGTAGCGGCCCGAGAGGATTGCGCTTTTCTTCATGGAGTTCGATCCTCGGAGTTCCACTCCAGAGTTTGTAGGTGACTTGATCGTTGATCATGACCAACAGCGCATTAAACCGCCAACCGGAGCTGTCGGTCTTGCGTCTGAAGTTAAAGAAGTCAGCCATGAAATTGCCGACCCTTTTAGCTTTGAGTTTCCGCAGATCGAGCACATACGCCATGCATTCCTCGCGCCTTTGCAGGCACTGCTGCAGGCCTGTATCGAGCTCTGCCATGGGGATCGACTGGACCTTGCTAGCCACATCCAGGTAGTTGAGGACCGCAATATTGGGTGAATTGGCAACATCAAACCCGAGTTCCTTCAACTCGGCCCGGGATTCCCCAAGGGAAATCTTGTCATAGGCTGCCTTGGCCTGATCAAACTGGTCCCAGGACGCAATGGTCTCTTCTTCCGAACTTGGCAAAAGAGCGCTGCACCCGGCGAGGAGAACCATGGCGGCCACGGGAAGAATCCGAGTAGGCTGCCATGCCAACCAACCGTCTCGAACGACACTTTTCAGGCAAATCTCCATTGCGAGTGTCCTCCCTTGTCACGACTGTGCTTGATGACTCCAAGTTAGTGATACTGCAAAGAAAGAGCCACTAAAGACAAGTGCATAACATGATTGCAACTGTTTGATTGTGAAGCAAAAAATGAAAAGGCAGGTTGTGGTAATCAGGGGGATCCGTAAGCGAAGTCCGTCATATTCAACAAAACCGTCACATATAACAGGCCAAACCGAGGATAGCGCCTGGGGCTTTACTTTTTTACTGACGGATTGGTGCGGATAGTTTAGTGTGACGTAGAAACTGCTACGGAACAATGATTAAGAGCTTCATAAGATGCCTTCAAACGATCTGATACGATAGACCTATTTTGCAAGAATCCATCTCAGACCCACCAACTCGAAAAGCATCAGACATACTGCGCTCCGGATCCAATGCTGCTTGGCCAGTCTGTCTCGGCTATTTTCCCATCGGCCTGGCACTTGGCGTCCTGGCCCAGAAGGCCGGTCTGCCCTGGTGGGCAGTGGCCATGATGTCTGTGTTGGTCTTTGCCGGAAGCGCTCAGTTTATCTGTGTTGCCATGATCGCCGCCGGAGCCTCAACTCCGGCCATCGTTCTGACGACCTTTATTGTTAACCTGCGGCACGTGCTGATGAGCTCGGCCTTAGCGGTCCATCTGCAGGGGGTGAACCGAAAGTTTCTGGCCCTCTATGCCTACGGCGTGACCGACGAGAGTTTTGCTGTCAACTTGACCCGTTTTCGTAACGGGGAATGGGACCGGTGGCGGGCCCTGATCGTCAATCACCTGGCCAACAGCGTCTGGATTATGGCCACGATCTGTGGCGCGCTTGCCGGTCAGTTTGTCCCTCAGGGGGCTTTCGGGATCGATTATGCCCTGACCGGGATGTTTATTTGTCTGCTGGTTTTCCAGTTGCAGGGGCGGTTCTGCATCATCACCGGTCTGCTAGCCGCGGGACTTTCGGTTCTCTGGTATCTGCTGATCCCGGGTGACTCCTACATTGTTGGTGCCTCGATGAGTGCAGCGACGGTCGGCTACCTATTGAAGCGACGCTCTCGGAGGGACAGGTGACTTTCAGCGATTATCTGATCCTGTTCGGCGGAATGGGCCTGGTCACTTACCTGCCCCGCTCCCTGCCGCTGCTCTATCTGGCCCACAGGAAAATGCCGCAATGGTTGATCGACTGGCTCAGCCTGATTCCCGTTGCGATTCTCAGCGCCCTGGTTGCCCCTTCGCTCTTTACCGATGCCGCGACACGCAGTCTGGCTTTCGGCAAACTGGAATTTCTGGTCGCTGTTCCAACCCTGATTTTCTCACTGAAAACCCGAAGCCTCGGCGGGACAGTTCTGGTAGGCATGCTGCTTTACTGGCTGGGTGGGATGGTTTGAACGTTGGAGGCTGGGGGCTGGGGGCTGTTTTTTGCCGTTGCCAACCCCTAGCTACCGCTGCTCCCGATGTATGGAAAAAGGCCCCCATGCCTGGTTGACCGGCATCAACTCCAGGCTGTTGATGTTCACATGGGCCGGTCGATTGACTACCCAGGTCACTGTTTCTGCGATATCGTCAGCCGTCAGCGGTTCAGTCCCGGCATAAACCTGCCCAGCCTTAGCGTCGTCCCCTTTGAAGCGCACCTTGGAGAATTCAGTTTCAGCCATGCCAGGCTGAATACAGGTCACCCTGACCCTGGTGCCAAGCAGGTCGGCGCGCAGGTTTCGGGAAAACTGCGAGACAAAAGCCTTGGTGCCGCCGTAGACATTCCCCCCGGGATAGGGCCATGAGGCGGCAGTGGAGCTGATGTTGACGATATGGCCACGGTTGCGCTCCACCATGCCGGGAAGAATAATCCGGGTACAGTACATAAGGCCTTTGATGTTGGTATCAACCATGACCTCCCAGTCCTCGATAGCAACCCGGTGAGCTGGCTCGAGACCAAGAGCAAGGCCGGCATTGTTGACCAGCACATCGATTTCGCGAAAATCTGCGGGCAGAGAGGCTACGGCAGATTCAACCGCTTCGCGATCACGGACGTCAAGCTGTACGATGTGCACACCGTCGGCCCCCGTCAGCTGCTCAGACATTTTATGCAGCTTCTCTTCACGACGGGCCGTGAGGATCAGGCGGTTGCCTTCTGCAGCGAAAGCTCTTGCACAGGCTTCGCCGAAGCCTGCTGATGCCCCTGTAATAAAAATGGTCTTTACTGACATGACTGGGCCTTTCTGCTCAGGATCTGTTTCAGCAGCAGCATTTCATCAGGGAAGGTTCCAGTAACTTTTTTTGAATAGACCAGAACTCCGTCAACCGTCACCTCAAAAACCCCGCCGCTCGATTTGATCAATGCCACATCTGCATCGCAATGTTTCTTTAAAATAGCTGCCAGACTGACAGCACGGGCTTCGTAGCCTCACATGGTACAATATTCGATACTCGCCTTCATGATTCTACTCCTGGGCAGACAGAGAGTTGTCTTTGAGCTTCTCTTCGAGTCGACAGATGGTTCCTTCAAGGATTAAATTATTGACTCCCATGCCGATATAACCGGTCTGGCCATAGGTATCGTAAAGCCCCAGCTGCTCGATGAGCTCGTCAAGTTCGTCCTGCAGGAGACGGCTGTTCTGCATCTGGTCGGCAATCGCAATGATACGAGCGGCCAGGTAATCGGGCAGGTCGTCCTGCTGCCGGGCCTTTGCAGTCGCCATATGCAAGCGAGTCAAAGAATCCATAGAATTAATGTTGATGCACTCGCAAAAACTCAGAGGATAACTTAATATTAAACATACCTGGTTATCGACAAAACTCCAGTAGACAGCACTGTGAGAGAACTCAAGTCGCTACAAAAACAGCAAAGGCTGAATTGGCCGCTGCCAACAGTAGGTGCCCCGAGGCAATCACATCTGGATTCGATATGCGCTTTGATCTCATCATACCCAGGCTTCTGCAACAAAACCAGTATTCGGTTATAATATGAAAATGCTGCCGTTACGATCGGTTTGCAGAGGAGAATGAATGCCTGTCGTTTATCCGCTCACGATTTTCTATGATGGCGCCTGTGGAGTCTGCTCAAGAGAGATCCGTTATTATCGCTCAATTGCCGACGAGCGAGTTCAGTTTGTCGATATCGCAGCGTTTGATTTCGATGCCGAGACTTTCGGCAAGACCAGTGATGATTTTCAAAAGCAGATGCACGCACGTGATGCAGAAGGACAATATTTCACAGGCGTTGAAGCCTTTCGAAAACTCTGGGATGCCTTGCCATCTCCGTTCTACCCGCTTCTATCAACGTTTATCGGCCTGCCGGGCATCAACCTGGCTGCACGTACCGGCTATGCCGTTTTTGCCAGATCCAGGCACTTGCTTCCTTCGAGCCATGCTGCGCATTGCCCGATCGCAAAAGACAATGACAATAGCCAAGGGCAAAAGCCCTGATGATTGCTGCAGCCACGTCGTTTCAGCTATTCCCCATGACCTTGTCCAGTTCTGCTGACAATTTTGCCATGCGGTAGGGTTTTGGAGCAATGCCCCTGAAGCCGTAGTCCGCATAGTTGGCCATCACCGGATCATCGGCGTAGCCACTGGAAACAATGATCCTGGCCCCCGGATCAATCTGCAGAATGCCTTGGGCGGTCTCCTGTCCACCCATACCGCCGCTGACAGTCAGATCGACAATGACAACAGCAAAAGGATGACCGGCAAGCATGGCCTGCCGATACATTTCTATCGCCTGCCGCCCCTCGGCTGCCGTTTCAACCGTAAAGCCAAGTTCTGTGAGCATTTCTTGAAGCAGTCGGCAGATCATCTCTTCATCATCCATGACCAGAACCCTGGTGACCTCATTGATGGATGCGGAGGCAGCTTCTGCTTGCCTGAGCGACAGTTCCGCCGATTCAGAAGCGGGGAGGTAGATGGTAAAAGTCGTTCCCTTGCCGAGCTGTGACGTGGCGCTTATCTGCCCGCCGTGCCTGTTGATAATGGACTGGGCTGTCGCCAGGCCGAGGCCGTTGCCAGCCTGCTTCGTGGTGAAGTAGGGGTCGAATATCCGGGCCAGGTGTTCTGGAGCTATGCCGGTGCCTTCATCGCTCACGGTAATCCGGAGATATTTTCCACCGTCGAGATCGCCCAGCGTGTTCTCTGCAACCTCGGCATTCTCCATGGAGATATGCAGGTGCCCACCAGCGGGCATGGCCTGCCTGGCATTGGTTGTCAGGTTTGCGAATACCTGCAGTATTTGCGCGTGATCTGCTCTGGCCAGCCACAGGCTGTCAGCCAGGGTAAACACAGGCTTTACGTTGCTGCCGGTGAGGTTGAAGTTGACGGCCTCTTTGACAAGAAGACCCAGGTCAAGACTTTCCTTGACCGGCTCGCCCCCTTTGGCGAAGGTCAGCAGCTGACTGGTCAAGAGGGTTGCCCCGTGCATCGATTCTTCCGCCGTTGCGAGGAATCGAAATCCCGGATGATCGTGTGCAAGCTTCATCTTGGCAAGGGTGATATTGCCGTACAATCCGGTCAGGATATTGTTGAAATCATGGGCGATGCCGCCAGCCAATACGCCTATATTCTTGAGCCTCTCCATCTTTTGCAGCTCTGCTTCGGCTTTCTTGCGTTCGGTGACATCTCGTAATTCGACCATCCGCACGGCATGCCCCTTGTAAGGAATAATTTTCCCTCTGATCGCCAGAGGGTACACTGAGCCGTCCTTGCGCACGCCCTCGACTTCATAGCGCTTGTCATAACCTTTCTCAAAATTTCTCTTCACCAGATCTAGCCAATCAGGAGCTATAAGCTCGAAGCTGTTCATGCCGACAAGTTCTTCGTGGCAGAAGCCGGTCATTTCCGACAACCTTTGATTGCAGTCCAGGATATGCCCGTTATCATGAATAAGGATGCCGCCAAAAGATGCCTCGTTCAGAGCCTTGAGGCGCTCCTCGCTTTCTCTCAGCAGCTGCTGACTTGTTTCATATTCTTTAATCTTAACCTGCAACAACTCTTCAGTCCGCTCGATATCCGAGATGTCACGCATTGAGCCAATGAGCTTCACAGGTTTTCCCTGGTTATCATTGATCAATATAACCGTGGTTAAACAGAGATGTTGCGTGCCGTGCTTATCTTTTAGATAAACTTTGAAATCTTTAACTTTTCCCTTTTCAAGAACCCGATCCATAAGGACCTGCCGTTCTTCCGGATAGACATAGAAATCAAGGAATGACTTGCCTATGAGCTCTTCCCTTGTATAGCCAGATAGAGTTTCAGCCGAGGGACTGACTTCTAAAACCGTTCCGTCAATGGCTGTTTCGTAATAGACCTCTTGCAGATGTTCAAAAATTTTCTTGTATTTTTCCCTGCTCTCCAGCAATTCCTCCTCAGCCAGCTTGCGCTTGGATATATCACGCCAGACAGTGTGCAACTGGGTCCCATGTTCCGATTCAATCGCCGTGAGAGACACCTCCACCGGGAGAACCGACCCATCCTTCCTGAGATGCTCCCACTCGAACCGATGATTTCCCCTGTCTTTCGCCAGTTGCATCATTTCGACGGCTTTTGCGAAGGACGAGCATCCGTCATGCTGGAACTCAGGCGACAGTTTGAATGGCTGTGTGTGGATAACCTCTGCTTTGCTGTCGTAGCCCAGTATCGCCACCGTGGCCTGATTGCAGTCCACAAATACGCCGTTTTCGATGACGAGCATCGCATCGGCAGAGTTTTCAAAAAAGACCTTGTATTTTGTCGTATCTTTAAGCAATGGTCAGACCTCAGATTCGGGGAACCGCTTGACTCATGGCCATCCGGAAACTCCGGTTTGCACAAGCGCAACTTGCGGACGAAAGCAACTCACTCTCGGCGGCAAGTAAAAAGCCTATCACATTGAGCAAAGAGATGTAATAAACGTCCTGCCCTTGCCGGGTGAAAGCACCCAATGACGGGACGGCCGCATACTGCACTGCTTTGCCGTGCTCTTGTCCGTCATCCCTTTGGCTTAACATCTGACAGAAGATTGTTTTCGCAGACAGACTGCTAGAGGATGCTCTTGCCAAACAACGAGATCGTCAGCTCGACTGCCGTTTGCGCCGTCTTGTTGCGGCTATCGAGGATCGGGTTGATTTCGACGATATCGAGAGAGCTCAACCGGCCGGAATCGGCGACAATCTCCATGAGCAGCTGAGCTTCTCTGTAAGTCAGACCGCCGGGAACGAGGGTCCCGGCTCCCGGTGAAGCCTGGGGATCAAGAGCATCGATATCCAGGCTGACATGCAGCCGCGTACGATGACTGAGCTTGACCAGGGCCTCACCAGCAATCGCACCCATTCCCCGTTCATCAATATCACGCATCGTATACACGGTTAAACCACTCTGGCGCAGGCTTTGCCGTTCGCCAGCATCGAGATCACGCACCCCGATCATGACGACATCCTGTGGTTGCAGAGTTGCGCGTGGACCGCCAATCTCAACCAGTTCCGGATAGCCGCGCCCCAGAAGAAGCGCTAAAGACATACCGTGGATATTGTTTGACGGCGAAGACTCGGGGGTATGAAAATCACCGTGAGCATCGATCCAGAGTACTCCGGCCGGCTGTTGTTGAGTGACGCCGGCGATAGTGCCGACAGAGATCGAATGATCGCCGCCAAGAAAGATCGGAATTCGGCCTTG
>JBPPMB010000031.1:0-24380 GCA_051305855.1 Desulfuromonadales bacterium | reverse complement strand
GTTCATCCAGCGGTCAGGCTGATGCCCGGGTTCAATCCCCATGCGAAAAGCCTTGCGGCAGTCCAGGGCCAGGCCGATCTGCCAGGCCTGGCTGCGAACGTAAGCTCCGGTTGACATCCAGAGGGCCCATCTCCTGCGCAGGGGCTTTTCGGCAAACAGGTCCTTGATGAGCAGGAAAAACGGCAGCAACTGCAACGGCCGGGTACGATCCTGCTGACGATAGATGTCAGGGGCTCTCTCAAAAAACTCCAGCCAGCCGATTGACAGGAAGTTCATCATCAAGGCATTCAGGGTCTGCCGGGCCTTTAGCCCTTCTACCTGAAAACGGCGGGCGGAAGTGATGATATCCCCCGGCAGAAGCAGCCACCGGCCACTGGCATGGATGGCTTCGGCCAGACGGGTGTCTTCCATAACCGGCAGGTCTTCATGGAACGGGCCGACTCTGTGAAAAAATTCTTTTGTCAGAAGCAGCCCCTGATCACCATTGATGCAGCCACGCCGCCCGAGCCGTGCTTTGGTTTCGTAAAAAAACAGTCCGAGGCTCTTATCAACAGGGATATCAAAGCTCAGGGCAAAGTGCCCTGCTGATGAATCGCAAGCTTCCTGCCGCTGATAGGTGCGCATAAAATCAAGGGCAATGTGCAATTGATGAGGGTCAGGAAGGTGGCTGTCAGCATGTAAAAAGAGCAGCCATGGGGACGTTGCTAGCTCGGCACCGGCGTTCAGTTGCCGTCCACGCCCGTTCGGGCCAACATGACAACTCCCTTGCAGCCGCCCCGAGGCAAACCACTGATTGGCGATCTGGCAGGTTGCATCAGCCGAGCGGCCATCAGCGACAATCACTTCAAAAGAGACTTTCTGCTGACGAGCGAGATCACCCAGCAGCAGGGGCAAAACTTCTGCCTCGTTAAGGGTGGGAATGATAATGGAAAGTTCAGGGATAGGCATAATCTGCAGCTTTAACGTAATCGGGCGGACCGCTAACACGATCCGCCCGTTCTTTCAGGAATCAGTCAACGACGAGATCAGAAACCGGCACGTTTCTGCAAGGATGCGACACGATCGGTGCGTTCCCATGTGAATTCGGGTAATTCGCGGCCGAAATGCCCGTATGAAGCCGTCTTGAGATAGATCGGGCGCAACAGGTCAAGGGTCTCGATTATAGCGCGGGGGCGCATGTCAAATTCCTCGCGGGCAATCCTGGCAATCTCGTTGGAAGGAATCTTGCCGGTGCCAAAGGCATTGATCATAACTGAAACCGGCTCGGCTACGCCGATTGCATAGGCCAGCTGGACTTCGCATTTGTCGGCGAGGCCGGAGGCGACAATGTTCTTGGCTACGTAGCGCGCCATGTAAGAAGCGCTTCGGTCAACCTTGGAGGGGTCCTTGCCGGAAAACGCGCCGCCACCGTGAGAGCCTTGTCCGCCGTAGGTGTCGACAATAATTTTACGCCCGGTAAGGCCACAGTCACCCATCGGTCCGCCGACCACAAAACGGCCGGTCGGATTGATAAAATACTTGGTGTTTTCATCGAGAAGGTCAGCGGGGATCACCTTGCGTACAACTTCTTCAATGATCCCTTCCCTGAGGTTTTCATAGGTGACATCCGGTCTGTGCTGTGAAGAGACAACCACGGTGTCAACCCGGATCGGCTTGTCATTAATGTACTGGATCGAGACCTGGGACTTGCTGTCAGGTCTCAGGAAGTGGAGCAGCCCACTCTTGCGCACCTCGGCAAGGCGCTTGGTCAATTTATGGGCAAAGGTAATCGGCATCGGCATCAGTTCGGGCGTTTCGTTGCAGGCATAGCCGAACATCAACCCTTGATCACCGGCCCCCTGTTCGGTAAACAGCCCCTCACCCTCGGTGACACCCTGGGAGATGTCAGGAGATTGACGGCCGATGGACGTCAAAACCGCACAGGTTTCGTAATCGAACCCCATGGAGGAGTCGTTGTAGCCGATCTCCCTGATGGTTTCGCGGACGATGTCGCGCATATCGACATAGGCCGTCGTGGTGATCTCACCGGCGATCATTGCCATGCCGGTTGTCACAAGAGTTTCGCAGGCAACCCTCGCCTGCGGGTCCTGGGCAATGATTGCATCAAGAATTGCGTCGGATATCTGGTCGGCGACCTTGTCTGGATGCCCTTCGGAAACCGATTCAGAGGTAAAGAGGAAATCTGTCATAGCCATAAGTCATACTCCTTGAAAAATTTTATATTAAGAGCCGGAACGTTAATCGTTTGCAACGCTACTGTCAAGTTCTACTGCCCTGTAACTCATAAGGCATAAGTCGCACCTTGTTGCCACGCCAAACGCCTGCGCAATCCCGAGAAATTTTATCGATACAAGAGACCAGCCTGCGGATCCGGGGATTCCAGAAAAAACCGCGACACGCATAGGTCGTCAGGCTTTCAGAGGTGTCTTTCAGAAAAAACCTTTGGATAACGCTGGAGCATTTCCTTTTCGAGGGCGGCTGAGACTTCTGCTGCCGTCGGCAAAGATAAAAGGTGGTCAAGAATCTGTTTGACCTCAGAGATTTCAACCTGGCGGATGATGCGCTTGACGCGCGAGATATTCATCGCGTTCATTGACAGTTCCTTGAAACCGAGCGCCATCAGGACCAGCGAGTAGAGATCTTCTCCGGCCATTTCACCACACATGCCGACCTCTATACCCGCCGCCTCTGCCGCGCGGCAAACGCGATGCAGAGCCTGCAGCACAGCCGGATGCATCGGCTCGTAGAGATAGGCAACATGTTCATTGCCGCGATCAATCGCCAGGCAGTATTGTATCAAGTCGTTGGTGCCGACCGAGAAAAAATCCACCTCTTTCGCCAGAAATTCGGCAATCAGAACCGCCGCCGGGGTTTCAATCATGATACCTATTGCAACGTTTTCACCAAAGGGAATGCCTGCCGAAACCAGATCCTGGCGTACTTTCTCGAGGAACTGCTTGCACTCACGCACTTCTGCGACCCCGGAGATCATCGGGAACATAATGCGAATCGGCCCGAACACAGCAGCCCGAAGGATTGCTCGCAGCTGGGCCTTGAACAGGTTGACTTCTTTGAGTGAAAAACGTACGGCGCGCAGCCCCATGGCCGGATTAACCTCATCGGAGAGGTTGAACGCGGGGACAAACTTATCTCCGCCGACATCAAGAGTCCTGATGGTCACCGGAAAAGGAGCCATCTGCTCCACGGCTGCTCGATAGATGGCGAACTGCTCATCTTCAGAAGGCGGCCCTTCTCCCGACATGTAGAGAAACTCGGTACGGAACAGGCCGACCCCCTGGGCGCCCAGCTCTCGTGCCGCCGGTATCTCTTCGGCAAAATCGATATTGCTGTGCAGGGCCAGAGAGTAGCCGTCCTTGGTTACGGCAGGCAGGCTGCGGAACTGGACGAGTTCAGATTCCAGGTAGTCGTAGTGCTGTTTTTTTAATAAATATTCGCGAAAAGTTTCTGTCGACGGCCTGAGGATTACCGTACCGGTACTGCCATCAATGATCATTGGCGTACCATCCGGGACCAGGGAAGTCACGGTTTCCAATCCGACCACGGCAGGGATGCCGAGCGAGCGGGCGAGAATAGCGGTATGCGAGGTACGGCCGCCGATATCGGTCACAAAGCCGATCACCTTCGACCTGTCGATCTGCACGGTATCGGCCGGGGAGAGGTCATGGGCAACGACAATGACCTGTTCCTTAACGTCTGCCAGTGATTCATGCGTTTCGCCAAGCAGGTTGCGCATCAATCGGTCGCCGATCGAGTCAATATCCGAGCGTCGTTCGCGCAGATACTCGTCGCTGATCTTGTCGAACATCTGCCGCAGCTTACGCAATACCCTGTTCAGGGCGCCCTCGGCATTAATCAGTTCCTCATGAATCATGCTGATCGTCTCGCCGATCAGCATGTCATCATCAAGAATCAATAAATGGGTATCGATAATATAGAGATGTTCAAAAAGCTCCTTGCTGCCGGCCTGATCTTTGACTTCAAGCAGCTGGGACTTGGACTTCTTCACAGCCTCCTTGAATGCCGCTATTTCCGGGCCGACCTCGGCCGGCAGAATACGGCGTTCAATGGCAGACATCCGGTCACGATTGACCAGGTAGCTCCTGGAGATCACAATCCCCGGCGCTGCAGCGATGCCGACGAGGATGGTGTCCTCAGCTATGTCAATCTTCACCGAAGCCGTCATTGATCAAAGTCCCGATTACCATCATAGCCTCTTCAGCATCTTCTCCAGACACTGTCACGTTTATCAGCGATCCTTGCGGCGCCGCCAACATCAGCAGGCCCATGATACTTTTGCCGTTTACTTCTTCACCGTTTTTTTTGACGGTCACATCAGACCGAAAACGATTGGACGTCTGGACCAGTTGGGCAGCGGCCCTGGCATGCAGCCCCAATCGATTCACAACCTTGAATGCTGAGCTTATGGTTGACATTTCATCCCCTCAATCAAAAAAGCAGCGCCAGCAACAGCAGGCTGGACGTTGTTAACAAAGCAAGAAACAGGCTGGTTACTCCTTTATGCGCCAGCCAGGCAAAGAGCAGGACAATCGGCAGCTGAACAAATCCCCACATGGCCGACAGGTCCTGGTGTTCACAACCCTTAAAGGAGAGGTATGCGCAAAGCACACCGATAAGCACAGTCGTTGATTCTTTGAGGCGGATCGCCAGGTCCGGAAGGCGACATTTCTGTATCGTTTCAAAGGCTTTCAGTTCCTGAACATAGCCGAGAACCAAACCGATGCCGCGAAACAGCAGATGAGGCAAATTAAAGAGCAGCAGAAAAACCACCGGAGCCCAGAGCGAACCCTGGCTCGCGATCAGCAGGCCGATCAAAGCCGCCAGGGGGCGGACACCGCCCCAGAAGAGGGCATCTCCCATCGCGGCAAGAGGTGCCATGACCATTTTTTTATATGTTTCAGCGTCGACGGCAGACTCTTGACCTGCGATACCAAGCATTTCCAGACGCAGGGTCGTCCCAGCAACCAGCGGTGCAAAATAAGGGTGGGTATTGAAATAGTCGCCATGTCGCTTCCGGACATCGGCAGGGATGTGATCTCCGAAAATATCACGCAACCCTGGCAATATCAGGTAGAAAAAGCCGAGGTTCTGCAGCTTATCGAAGTTCCAGCTGGCCTGCAGCAGAAAGGATCGAAGATACATGCGTACGAAGGTCGGCCAGAGGAGGCGAATCTCTTTCATACTGTCATCTCAACCAGAGGACCAGCATAGTCCCGGTAAACGCAGCACAGAACAGGGAAATACTGCGGTTGACATTGATCGTGCCGAGGAGTGACGCTGCCCCGACCAGAACCAGGCTGTACTGCAGGCTCAGACCAGCTTCGCGCACCGCCCCGATGAAGAGAGGCGCCATAAAGTAGAGGACAAAACTCCCTGACAGGACAATAACGAAGGCCGTGGCCAGGCTCGCAAGGGCAAAGCTGGCAAGGCCGAGAAGATGGTAGCGCTCCAGACTGCTGGTATTTCCGGTCATGAGCGCAAGGTGACCGGAGACGGCAAGGCGGCCATTGACATGACGTGCCAGACGATCAAAGAGCTGGCCGAACTTGCCCAGGGGTATCGCAATCAGCACAGACAGAATCACCATCGGCATGCCGTTCAGGTTGAGTATATGTCCCATGCTTATAGCCAAAACAGTCGCACCCACCGCGACCTGCGTGTCGTCAGGAGGAATCGCTGCACCCACCGGCAACCGGCCGAGCCAGAGCAGTTCGAGCAGCATGCCGACCTCCATGCCGACCAGTGGATGACCGAGGACCCATCCAGTCAGCGGGCCGGCAACCAGCGGCCTGGAAATCATGATCTGAATCAGGGCGACACGATCCAGGCCGGTCAGCATGGCCACCAATCCGGCCAGCAAATAGTCACCTATGACCATTTATCGACCTCCGGAGCGAATCAGCTTGTGCCAGCTCTGTTCTCGATCTGCGGGGACACATTGGGAAATGATGGTGACTCCTTGATCCTCGACCTGCTGCAAGGTCTCTATGTCTTGCTGATCAAGGGCGATCGTACAGTTATAGCGGTCTTTGCCGGCGCTGGAATGCATGTTGCCGAGGTTGAGCCTTGTATAACAGACACCGAGCTGGCAGGCTTTCAGGGCATCATTGGAGCTGGTAAAAAGCAGCAGGACGCGATTCTTCAGCAGTTCTGTGGAGCGGAGGATACTGGCAGTTTCCTCCAATGTGCCGATAATCAACTTGATTGAGCTCGGCATCGCCGCCTGCATGACCATGCACTGGAAAGATTCTCCTGCGACCTCATCGTTGGCAACGACTATGCAGTCGGCATTGACGTAGGGAACCCAGGCTTCCAAAATCTGCCCGTGCACGAGGCGACTGTCAATGCGTGCCAGAACAATACTCATTCAAACCGCTCCTAGCGCTGCAGATATTCGCTGGCCAATGCGATGCTCTGCCGACCGTAGGATTTGAGAATCCCCGCCAACTCGTCCAGACCAAGGTTCTCCTGGCTGTTGAAAAACTTCAGCAGCATAGGCAGGTTGACACCGGTCAGGACTTCCACGGACTGTGGATCCAGAAAAGTCATACTGACATTAGCGGGAGTACCACCAAACATGTCCGTCACAATAATGACACCGTGGCCATCGGTTCCGACCGTGGCAACAGCAGCAGCGATGGCATTGCGGATGTCTTCCATCGAGTTATCCTGATTGATACTGACCGCTCTGGCATTCCGAACCGGGCCAATAATCATCTGCGTCGACGCCAGAAATTCAGCGCCGAGATTGCCGTGTGCCGCAACAACCAAACCAACCATCACTTAATCCTTATTGATATCCCTGTGCTTCACCTGCACGGCAATTCCGGTTCCGAGCAGATACGGCCCCAGGTCTTCTGCGACAGCAACGCTGCGATGACGTCCGCCGGTGCAGCCGATGCCGATCGTCAAACTGGACTTGCCCTCCTGGCAATAACGCTGCAGCAGGAAGCAGAGCAGGTCCTTTATTTTGGCGATAAAAACCTTGTAGTCAGGTTGAGACAAGACGAAGCTGCTGACCGCCGGGTCGAGCCCGGTTTTGGGGCGCATCTCTTCTACGAAATGCGGGTTGTCGAGAAAGCGGACATCGAAGACGAGATCGGCACCCAGAGGTAAACCGTTGCGAAAGCCGAAGGACTGCAGCTGCACCTGCAGATGATCTGCAGGATCGGTCGTTTTCAGGACACGGGTCAGGACTTCCTGGCGAAGTTGATGAACAGTCAACCCGGAAGAGTCGAAAATGACCGTTGCCAGACAGCGCAGCTCAGACATGACTTGCCGTTCATTCACAATGGCAGCAAGCACCCCCTCTTTCTGCACCAGGGGGTGACGACGGCGTGTCTCCGAAAAGCGTTTGATCAGGTCAGAATCCCTGGCTTCAAAGAACAGGACATCGACGTCGTGCCCTTCCGCCCTGATACTCCTCAGAACTTCATGGCAATCACCCAGGAAATCAGAACTTCTGGCATCAACGACAGTGGCCACTTTTTCGTAGCCATGATCCGTTCGCTTGAGGAAATCAGGAAGCATGACCAGGGGGAGGTTATCGATGACAAAAAAACCGGCATCTTCAAGAGCGCGAGCAGCGGTGCTCTTGCCGGAGCCTGACAGCCCGGTGATAACAACCAAGTGCCGTTTCATTCCAGGTTGTCCCCGATGATAGACCGGGCATGGATTCTGGCTGTTTCTGCCATGCGCTGCTCCAGGCGCTCCTCAAACTCGATTGCACTGTGATAGCCCATTTCCTTGAGCAGCTGGTTGCGCGCCGCGACCTCGACAATGGTCGTGATATTCCTGCCATGGCGAACCGGTATTGTCTGCAGGGGCAATTTCACCCCGAGCAGCTCATAGCTGCTCTCCTCAAGCCCGAGGCGGTCGTATTCGTGACCATCCTGCCATTCCACCAGTTCGATAACCAGATCGATTTTTTTACGCTCACGGATGGCGGCCACACCGAAAAGATGTTTGATATTGATGATGCCCAGCCCGCGAATCTCCATGTGGTAATGCAGCAGGTCACTGCCTTCGCCAAAGAGAACCGACGGCAGTTTCAGACGGACCTTAATGACATCGTCCGCCACCAGTCGATGCCCGCGGATGACCAGGTCAAGCGCGCATTCGCTCTTGCCGACGCCGCTTTTGCCGAGCAGCAGGACACCAACGCCGAGCACGTCGACAAGCACGCCATGCACGTTGGTCTGGGCAAGCAAACGCTCTTCCAGGTACTGGGTCAAAAGAGAGATGAAGGTCGAGCTCTGGTGGTGAGTGCGCAGCAGCGGAATATTGTGATTTTCCATTTCGCGCAGCAGGCGTTCAGGGGGATCCAGGTTTTTGGTTATGATAAAGCAGCAGATATCAAGTGCGCACAGCTGAAGAATATGTTCTTTAGCCTTGCCCGGGTCCTGCAGCAATAATTCCGAGAGGTAACTCAACTCGGTGGCGCCAAGGATCTGTATGCGGTCTGAATGAAGATTCTTGGTGTAACCTGCCAGCGCCAGGCCGGGTTTTTGAATTCTAGGGACCTGCACAAAACGGCTCAGGCCACGCTCGCCGGCCAAAATCTCCAGGTCAAGCCCGGCCTCCGTCGCGGACAATAATTCTGAAATACTCAGACGGGGCATCGAATCAACCGTTTACAGATGTTCTTCCTCTTCAGCGATTATGCTATGGATCTCTGCGCTGTCGACCGCTGACTGCAGGCGTTCACGCACTGCCGTACTTTTCAGCAGTTTGGAAATGCGGGCAAGTGTCTTCAGATGGACGCCTACGGATTCCTCCGGAGCAACCAGGAGGAAAAAAAGATGGGCGGGCTTGCCGTCCATGGAATCAAAATCGACCCCTTGACGGCTCAAACCAAACGAAATTTGAAGACGTTCGATATCTTTCAATTTACCATGGGGAATCGCAACGCCATCGCCAATGCCCGTAGACCCGAGTCGTTCCCGCTCCATGAGGACCTTGAGAACATCATCCCTGACCAGGCTCGGGTCGGCTTTCAGCAGAGCATCAGTCAACTCGGCAAGAACTTCCTTTTTTCCCGTACCATTCAGTTCCGCGACGATCGCCGCAGGATCAAGCAACTCCGAAATTTTCATTTCACGATTAACCTGGCTTTTAATAAGAAGTTAGTAAAACAACAGCAGGCGGTCTCGTTTACCGCCTGCCAGGTAAAGATAGCCCTAGGACTGGGGGACAATCAAGCCATAATTGCCATCCTTGCGACGATAGACAACATTAATCTCTTCAGATAAGGCATCAGTAAAAACCAGAAATTCCTTTTCCAGCAGGTCCATCTGCATGACGGCCTCATCCACCGACATCGGCTTTACCTGAAAACTGTCCGACTTGATAATGCTCGGCTCCGGATGAGAGTCATCGATACTCTCAGCAGTAAAAATCGTTTTCTCCACCCGCCGTTCCCGGCCGCTTAATGGCTTGTGCATTTTGATCTTGTCTTTATAGCGCTTCAACTGGCGCTCGAGCTTATCCAGCACCCCGTCAATCGCCGCGTACATATCCGCCGTCTCATCTGTGGCCTTGATGGTTATCCCTTTGGCCGTAAGCGCGACTTCCGCTTTGTGACGGATTTTCTTCTCTACAGACAGGACCACCTGAGCTTCAACGGGTTCATCAATATATTTTTTGACCTTTGGCAGTTTATCTTCAACATAGTTACGTACCGGCTCACTGCTTTCCATATGTCGAAAGGTCACATTAATCCGCATATGATCATACCTCCTTGAAAATGGTTATGAAAAAGATCGTCTTGCCACAATTATACCTGCTGGACTGCATATCACCATGGCTTTGTTAAAACAAACGCTTTCGCTGGGTGGAGGAACCGACGCCCAGCATCTCCCGGTACTTGGTTACAGTGCGACGGGCGATGTCGATTCCCTGGACATGCAGGAGTTCAACAATCTTCTGATCAGAATATGGCTTGCGGTTATTCTCATCCGCAATAATTTCCCTGATCTTGCTTTTCACGCTCTCTGAAGCGACAGAGTCACCCTCCGTGGTATTGATTCCGCTGTTGAAAAAATACTTCAGCTCAAAAAGACCCTGGGGTGTCTGCACATATTTATTGGTCGTCACGCGACTGACGGTTGATTCGTGCATTTCGATATCTTCAGCGACATCACGCAAAACCAGGGGCTTGAGATGGGCAACTCCCCGATCAAAGAAGTCCCTCTGAAACTTGACAATACTCTTGGTGACCCGATAGATCGTGCGTTGCCGTTGATGAATACTCTTGATCAGCCAAAGCGCGCCGCGCAATTTCTCCTGGATATACTCACCCGCTTTTTCATCAAGCTGTGCAGAACCGGAGAGAGCATTGCGATAAAAGGCATTGATGCGCAAATTGGGCAGGCCCTCATCATTGAGAACGACAATGTACTCATCACTGATTTTATAGACAAAGATATCGGGAATGATGTAATGAACGTCTTCCTGGCCGTATTGACTGCCGGGGCGGGGGTCCAGGCTGCTGATGAATTTTGCGGCGCCAAACACCTCATCCAGAGAGACCTGGAGGCTTTTGGCAATCACTTGATAGCGGCGATGTTCCAGCTCTTCAATATGCTCCCTCAGGATAATGCCAACGATGTCCTCGGACATGCCCAGCTGATCAACCTGTTTAAGCAGGCATTCCTGCAGGTTGCGGCTGGCAACGCCGGGAGGATCGAATTCCTGGACAGCCGCGAGAACTTTCTCTACATGTTCCAGCTCGCAACCAGCCTGCACCGCCAGCTCCTCGACCGAAACCTGCAGGTAGCCGTCATCATCCACGTTGCCGATAATCTCACCGGCTAGAGCTCTTTCCCAGCTTTCCAGCCGGGAGAGATTCAACTGCCACAAAAGGTGATCTGACAGAGAAGGTTTTCTGGTCAAAAGGTTTTCGTAAGAGGGGCGATCTTCGTCATCCTCATAGCTGTCTGCCGTGGAACCGCCCAGGCTGTAGCTTTCAAGGTATGTCTTCCAATCAATGTCAGCCATGCCATCGCGATCACCCTCGACCTCCTGGACATTTTCCTCGACCTGCACATCGGGTCTCTCGGCAATCTGCTCTTCTTCAGCCTGGGCTTTCTCTTCCAGCGGTTCCTGCCCCTCTTCCAGGACGGGATTCTCTTCGAGCTCTTCGCGCACCACATCCATCAGTTCCATGCGCGAAAGTTGCAACAGCTTGATTGCCTGTTGCAGCTGTGGCGTCATCACCAGTTGCTGGCTGAGCTTGAGTTGTTGTCTGATTTCTAAAGCCATGTCACCATCATAACGGAAAACCGTGTCAAAAGGTCAAGTCTCTGTCACGGACAAAATTTGACTTTTTTGTCCATAGGCCCAGGCACTAAAGCCGGAACTTTTCTCCAAGATAAATCGCCCTTGCCTTGGGGCTTTGGGCGATCTGGTCAGGAGCACCATGTTCAAGAATACAGCCTTCGTTCAAAATATAGGCCCGGTCACACACACCCAGGGTTTCCCGGACGTTATGGTCGGAAATCAGGACACCGATGCGACGCTTTTTCAGATCATTAATAATTTCCTGGATATCCAGGACTGCGATCGGGTCAATCCCCGCAAAAGGCTCGTCAAGCAGGATAAATCTTGGATCGAGGACCAGAGCCCGGGCAATCTCGACGCGGCGTCTCTCGCCACCGGATAGAGCATAACCGAAGGATTTCGCCACATGAGTCAAGCGAAAGTCCTCAAGCAACTGATCTTTGCGCTCTTGTTGAACCTTTCTGGATTTTTCCACCGTCTCCAGGATCGCCAGGAGATTCTGTTCTACCGTCAACTTGCGAAAAATCGAAGCCTCCTGGGGGAGATACGATATTCCCATTCTGGCTCGCTGGTGCATAGGCAGTGGAGTTAAATTTTCATCATCAAGAAAAACTTCGCCCTGATCCGGTCTGACCAGGCCTACCACCATATAGAAAGAAGTGGTTTTCCCGGCGCCATTCGGTCCAAGCAGGCCAACCACTTCACCTGACTTGACGGCCAGGTCAACGGATGAGACCACCTGTCGCTGTTTATATGCCTTCGACAGACCACGTGCGGTCAGAAGGTGGCTCATGGCTTCTTCTCCGTTTGTGGTGTAAAAATGGCGTTTACCCTGCCGCCCGCACCACCTGTGACGACACTGCGTTTATCGTTCAGGTAAAGGGTAATCTCCTGGCCCTGAACAGAACTGTCGCCATCACTGACTTTCGGTGAGCCTGACAGGACAACGCGTTCTTCAGCATGATAGAGGACCGCTTTCTCACCCGTTGCAAGCCGTGTTCCCTGGAGGATGCGTACCGAGCCCTCGGCAACGACTCTCTCTATCTCTCGTTTTTCACCGGTGTATTTCACCGTCAGACGATCGCCGTGAATCGTGACGTCATCCTGGGTCGCAACGGCATTCCCTGAAAAAACCAGGGTTTGAGCTTGGTCGTCGGCTTCAAGGCGATCTGCGGAGACCTCAATCGGGCCACGGTTTTGCAGCGGAGCTTCGGCAGCAGCAACCACTGATAACGGCAGGAGCAGCAAGAGGCTGCATAGGCACAGGAAAACAATTTTTATCATAGGCGATGTCATTTCATCTGCTTTGGAGCGAAAGATCCTGTTACATCTGCATTAAGTTTCAACCGCTCCTGCTTCACATAAAAAACAAGGCCTGTGCCTTCCAGGTGCACACCATCTCCGATCAGGCGGACATGTGCATCGGTTGCGGCAATCTGCGTTGTATGATCGTAATCAAGACGGTCGGTGTACAGCGTGTAGCCAGCAGAATTTTTCAGAACAACATCGCCACTCAATGTGACGTGCTGATAATCTTCACTGACTTCACCCTTGCCGGCGCGTAAAGAGCCTTTCGTACTACCCTGCTCGTCAAAAAAATCCAATTGAGGGGTAATGAGCCCCACAGCCCCTGATGCGGAGTTCCGCTCCGCTTGCTGAGCCACCAGATGCCAGCGGGCTCTGCCCTCCTCGATATGCGTATAGTCGATATCCTGTATAGAGATATCGACTCCTTCCGGCAAAGCCTTCACCAGTGCCTGCAATTGCGTCTCCGGCCGATAGCGCAGCGCGATAACGACCAGCAGAATCAGTGCCAGCCCCAGGGCCAGGACCAGGAGCAGATTGCGGGGTTTGAAGTAGCTCATTGATGGGAGACACTATAGCACCCTGAGATGTTTACTGTAAAGCGCTATGTAAGAAGTTGGCATGGGAATTGTATGTCGAGCTAGTCTTCAAAATAATGATGCGTCACGGCTGACCAGCGGCCGGATTCCTTGAGAAGAAAATCACAGATTTCCCTGACGGCACCTCGCCCCCCCGGCCGTTTGGTGACCATGTCGGCGAAGGGCTTGACATCGTCAGCAGCGTCGGCCACGGTCACAGCAAAGCCCACTTTCCGCATGACCGGAAGATCGATGAGATCATCACCGACATAAGCGATTTCCCCGGGTGACAGGTTTAGCTTGTGCATGATCTCGTTGAAGGGCAGACTCTTGTCCTTGGCGCCCTGGTATACCAGCTCGATGCCCAGCTCTGCCGCCCTACGGTTGACAATTTCCGACTGGCGCCCGGTAATGATGCCAACCCGGATGCCTGCCCGCTGCAACAGTTTGAGCCCATGGCCATCTTTTACATCGAAAGCCTTGGTTTCGTTGCCATCGTTGCCATAGAAGATTCTACCGTCAGTCATAACGCCGTCGACATCAAGCAGCAACAGCTTGATTTTGCTCAGGTCGGCTGTCATCAGATAACCCCTGCCTTGAGCAAGTCATGCAGGTGAATGATGCCGATCGGCTTCTGGTCCTCTTCCCAGTCAAAGACAAACAAGGAGGTAATCTGATGCTCCTCCATGCGCGGCAGGGATTTGGCTGCCAGGTTGGTGCGCAGTATGCGCTTTGGCTTGCCACCCATAAGTTCGCCGATAGGACGATTGAGGACCTCGATCCCCTGTTCAATCTTGCGACGCAAATCACCATCAGTGAAGACCCCGATCAGGTTGCCCTGGTCATCAACAACCCCGGTAATCCCCAGCTTCTTGCTGGAAATCACGTAGAGAGCGTCCTTTAATGGTGTTTTAGCGTTGACTGTCGGAACCTCTTCACCCACATGCATCAGGTCTTCTACACGCAGCAGCAGGCGTTTGCCTAATGCGCCTCCGGGATGGTAAAGGGCAAAATCCTCTTCGCGGAAACCCCTTTGCAAAAGCAGGGCAACCGCCAGGGCATCGCCCATGGCCAGAGTGACCGTAGTACTCGCCGTCGGCGCCAGCTGCAAGGGACAGGCCTCTTCCTTGATTGAGATGTCCAGGAAAACATCGCCGGCCCGAGCCAGGGTGCTGACAGGATTGCCGCTCATGGCGATCAGCGGCAGTCCCATGCGCTTGATGGTCGGCAATATGCGGACGATCTCTTCTGTCTCACCGGAGTTGGAAACCGCGATGACGATATCGCCTTTCATCAACATGCCCAGGTCTCCGTGAACACCTTCAGCAGGATGGAGGAAAATAGTCGGTGTCCCTGTCGATGCCATGGTCGCTGACATTTTCTGACAGATCAGCCCGGATTTGCCCATCCCGGTCACAATCACGCGCCCTGAGCAGGCCAGAATCAACTCTACCGCCTTGGCAAAGTTTTCATCCAGGCGTGCCCCCAGGGTTGCGACCGCTTCAGCCTCTATCTGAATAACCTTGCGGGCGGCATCTAATATCTCAGCATGTTTATTCATTATCACCTGACGACTTTATCAAGAGCCAGCATCTGGCGCAGCAGATCTTCGACTGCATCAAGAGGCAAGCTGTTCGGCCCGTCACACAGGGCTTTTGCGGGGTTTTCATGAACTTCCCAGAAGAGAGCATCCACTCCGGTCGCAACAGCGGCACGCGAGAGGGGCGCAACAAATTCACGCTGGCCGGAGGATTGCGACCCTGCACCGCCAGGCAACTGCACCGAATGGGTCGCATCAAAAACGACCGGGTAGCCGGTCTGGCGCATTATCACCAGCGAACGCATATCGGTCACCAGATTATTGTAGCCAAAGCTTGCTCCACGCTCCGTGAGGAGGATCTGGTCATTGCCCGTGGAAAGGACCTTGCCGATGGTATTTTCCATATCCCATGGTGCCAGGAACTGGCCTTTCTTGATATTAACGATGCGACCGGTTTCACCAGCAGCAACCAGCAGGTCGGTCTGCCGCGAGAGAAACGCCGGGATCTGGATGATATCAAGCACTTCAGCAGCAGGTTTGACCTGCGAGATATCATGGACGTCGGAAACAACCGGCAACCCGGTCTCATCCTTGACGGCTCGCAGAATCTCCAGGCCGGCATCGATGCCGGGGCCGCGATAGGACTTGACAGAGGTACGATTGGCTTTGTCATAGGAGGCTTTGAAGATCAGCCCGACCCCGACGCGTGCGGCAATATCCTGCAAAGCCCTGGCGATGGTAACGCAATGTTCCTTGTTTTCAATCACGCATGGTCCGGCGATCAATACCAGTGGATTGGCACCACCGATTGTGACCGGGCCCACAGAGAGGATTCTGTTCATTTATTTTCCTGATCCTGTCCTGCCTTGAAGCAGGCCCCGACAAAGGATTCGAAGAGAGGATGGGGTGCCATTGGCCGTGACTTGAATTCCGGATGAAACTGGCAGCCGAGAAACCATGGGTGATCGACAATCTCGACAATCTCGACCAAATCTTCTTCCGCGTACACACCGGAAAGCACCAGCCCGCACTTTTCCAGGGCTTTGCGGTAGGCGTTATTGAACTCGTAACGGTGACGGTGACGTTCCCCCACATCTTTCTGGCCATAGATCCTGCGGGCCAGGGTCTTTTCCTTCAGTGAACACGGGTAGGCCCCCAAACGCATGGTGCCTCCCTTGCCCTTGACCGTCTTCTGCTTTTCCATGATGTGGATCACGGGGTTCTTGGCGTCTTCCCTGAATTCGCTGGAATAGGCTTCTTCGATATTGCATACCGAACGGGCAAACTCGACAACCGCCATCTGCATGCCGAGGCAGATACCAAAAAAAGGGATTTTATTTTCACGGGCATGCCTGATCGCCGCGATTTTCCCTTCGCTGCCGCGCTCCCCGAAACCGCCTGGAACGAGGATGCCGTCGATATCGCTGAAGGTCGATCCGATCCCGTGACGTTCCAGAGCTTCCGAATCGACATATTTCAATTGCACCTTGCAGTTATTGCCAATCCCGCCATGAGTCAGGGCCTCTGCAAGAGATTTATAACTCTCGGTGAGGTCGACATACTTGCCGACGATAGCGATAGTGGTGACACCTGCCGGCTCCTTGACCCTCTTGACGATCCGTTGCCAGTCACTCAGATCCGGGCTTTTGGTCCAGATATTCAGGGCTTCGACAATCCTTTCGTCGAGTCCCTGTTCGTGAAAGGCCAAAGGGACTTCGTAAATCGTCTCAACGTCCCGGGCAGTAATGACCGATTCTTCGCGAACATTGCAGAACAGGGCTATTTTCGCCTTCATCTCGCGCGGCAATTCACGATCACAGCGACAGAGGAGAATATCCGGCTGGATACCGATCTGACGCAGTTCTTTAACGCTGTGCTGGGTCGGCTTGGTTTTCAACTCACCGGCCGTAGGAATATACGGAACCAGAGTCAGGTGAACATAAAGCACGTTTTCGGGGCCGCGATCACTGCGGAACTGACGGATGGCTTCAAGAAAAGGCAGAGACTCAATGTCGCCCACCGTGCCGCCGACTTCAATGATGGCAAGATCGACCCCTTTGGAATTCTCCAGGATTTTCCCCTTGATCTCGTTGGTGATATGGGGAATGACCTGAACAGTACCACCGAGATAATCACCGCGCCGTTCCTTGCGTATCACGGAGTCGTAAATCTGGCCGGTCGTAAAGTTGGATTTCTTGGTCAGGTTTGCCGTGGTGTAACGTTCATAATGTCCAAGATCCAGGTCGGTTTCCGCACCGTCATCGGTCACAAAGACCTCGCCGTGCTGAAAGGGACTCATGGTGCCCGGATCGACGTTGATATAAGGGTCGAGCTTCTGCATGGAAACCCGCAGGCCACGTGCTTCCATGAGGGCGCCGATTGATGCGGCCGCCAAACCCTTGCCGAGAGATGAAACAACGCCGCCGGTAATGAATATGAACTTGGTCTTCATAGGGTCTCCTGACCGAGAAATCTTTATCAACTGAACGCAAACGAATTAAGCAACGAATGTTACACTTCCGGCGCTTAAATGAAAACCCCTTATTACTGAAATTTCAAGGGCGCTGAACAGGCCAGGACCTTCTTGACCCGCTCCAGGTCCTCTGGTGTATCCACCCCCTGCCCTGCTAGGCTGGTTTCTGCCACGCGAATCCGGTAGCCATGTTCAAGCGCTCGCAGCTGTTCAAGGCATTCCTGGGTTTCCAGTGGCGTCACCTGGAGGTGCGGGTACTGAAGCAGGAACTCGCGCCGGTAGACATAGAGGCCGATGTGCTTGGCGCTCGCCAGCTCATGCCAGCTTTGCTCGAGTCTGTCATTGAAATCACGAGGATACGGAATCGGCGCCCGGGAGAAATAGAGGGCGAAACCCTGCCGGTCAGTCAAGACCTTGACGATGTTCGGATTCCGGTATTCCTCCAGAGAGGTCAAGGGTGTCTTGAGTGTCCCCATGGGGATCGAGCTGTCGAGCAGCAGCGGCGCCACGGCCGCCTGAATCATGGCCGGATCAATCAAAGGCTCGTCACCCTGCACATTCACAATCAGTTCATCATCGAGACCTGCGGCGACTTCAGCCAGGCGGTCGGTACCGGTCGGATGATCGGAGCGCGTCATGACGACGTCGCCGCCGAAGGACTCAACCGCGCGGGCGATGCGTTCATCATCCGTGGCGACGAGGACCCGGCCAACGGATTCACACAGAGCGGAACGTTCGTAGACCCACTGGATCATCGGCTTTCCGCACAAATCGGCAAGCGGCTTGCCGGGAAATCGGGTAGAGGCAAAACGTGCAGGGATAACAACGGTAACGCCCATGAGTGTCAAACTCCTGAAAGTGGTTGACGGCTTTTCTCAACTTAAGAACTGGTTGTTGTGATCTGAAAGCGGGTTCAGCGCAAAGAACGTCGGAAAGTAAGCATCACCAAGGTGTTTAAAGCAAAAAGCCGCCTGCCTTTCCATGTCTCTTGAGCGAGAGCAAGCGAACGGGCGTCACGCAAGTCACCCCCTTCTTGCCTCGAAACGCTTCCCGGTCAGCTGAGCAGGACGCTCACCCGCATCCTCGCGGCTTCTCGTGCTTCTGCGACGATTCGCTTCAGCAAAACATCACAGGTCGGTATGTCGTCTATCAACCCCAGAACCATTCCGGCTGCCCATATACCACCGTCGATATTACCATCTTCCAGGACTGCCTTGCGGCCACGCGAACCGGCGACCAGCGGTTGAAGGTCTGCGAAGTCGGTCGCACCGTCCCGGGATTCGATGGCGATGACTTGCGCGGCAACCTTGTTTTTAAATACGCGCGCCGTGTTATTCAGCGTTCTGAAAATCAGGCTTGTCTGTCTTTCGTCTGCAGCAACCATGGCCAGCTTGACATTGTTGTGAACAGGTGCTTCCTGGGTCGCCACAAACCTTGTCCCCATGTTGATCCCCTCGGCACCAAGGGCAAAAGCCGCGGCCATCTGGTAACCATTAGCTATGCCTCCCGAGGCCAGGATCGGGATGGAAAGTCTTGCTGCAACTGCCGGGATGAGCACCAGGTTGGTTATGTCATCTTCACCGGGATGCCCGGCACATTCAAAACCATCGACACTGACGGCATCACAACCGATCGCTTCCGCTTTCAATGCGTGTCGGACCGAGGTGCATTTATGAATCACCTTCACGCCAGCGGCTTTGAATGCGGCCATGAACGGCTGGGGATTGTGCCCGGCGGTTTCAACAATCTTCACGCCGCTTTCGATGATCGCTTTGACATATTCTGCGTAAGGCGGCGGATTGATCGACGGCAGGACCGTCACGTTGACGCCGAAAGGCTTGCTGGTCATTGCCCGGCAGCGAGCGATTTCTTTCACCAGGGCTTCAGGGGTTGATTGATTCAAAGCGGTGACAATTCCAAGGCCTCCAGCGCTGGAGACCGCAGCAGCCAGGTCGGCCGTCCCGACCCACATCATGCCACCCTGGACGATCGGGTATGCGATGCCCAGCAATTCGGTAATTCTTGTCTTCATAATGGTCACCTGTGATGAGAAAAGGTTCAGACTCTGCGGAGCATCCCTTCCTGGGCCACTGATGCAACCAGCTGCCCTTCGCGGCTGAACAGGCTCCCTCGGCTGAGACCGCGGCCATGGGAGGTGCTCGGGCTGTCCATGCTGTACAGGAGCCACTTGTCCATGCGAAAATCGCGATGGAACCACATGGCGTGGTCAAGGCTTGCGGCACGAATCGTGCCCTGAGAAAAGGTCAAGGCGTGGGGCAGCAAGGCCGTGCCGAGCAGGGAGAAATCAGAAGCATAAGCCAGCAGAACTTTGTGCAGTACCGGATCATCTGGCCAAATTCCGTTGGCACGCATCCATATCTCGCGAAACGGAGGGCATGGTTCAGGATGGAGGGGATGGGTTGGACGGACGGGGCGAAACTCGATGGGCCGTTGCCACGACAAAAACCGGCTTAACTTTTCGGGGACATCTGCCAAGGCCTGCCTGGCTAGTTCCGACATGTTGGGCAATCCTTCCGGTCCTGGCACATCAGGCGTTTCGAATTGATGTTCGAAACCCTCCTCCCTCATCTGGAAGGACGCCGACATGTTAAAGATCGGCTTGCCGCGCTGGCTGGCCACAATTCTCCGGGTCGCATAGCTTTTCCCGTCACGAATTCGCTCCACCGCATAAATAACAGGGGCTTTCTTGTCGCCGGGGCGAAGAAAATAGGCGTGCAGAGAATGGGCATCACGGCAATCAACGGTCTGGCTGGCTGCAGACAAGGCCTGACCGAGGACCTGGCCGCCGAATATGTTGGTGCCGCCGATATCACGGCTCTCACCGCGATAAAGGTTTTCTTCGAGACGCTCAAGCGTCAATTGTTTGAGTAAGTCCTGCCCGATATCACTCATCGCAGCTATCCTCTGAAGTTACTGGCGGCAGAGACTTATATTTCCATCAGGCGCCGGCATATCCAAAAGGCAGGAGATTGTTGCAGGCGACGACTGAAAGCTTGCTCGCGGAATCTCCACAGTACAACTCATGCCTGGGCCAATCTCTCAACCAACAGCTCAGCAATATCTTTTGCTGCCAGGCTCTCTTCCTTCTCAATGCCCTTGATGCCATCTTCAAACATGGTCAGGCAGAAGGGACAGCTGGAGACCAGCATGCCCGCACCGGTTTCAGCCGCCATGCCAACCCGTCTGTTGGCGATCCTCTCGCCAAGGTTCTCCTCGGCGAGTATCCGCCCGCCGCCGGCACCACAGCAGAAGCTTTCACTGCCGCTCTTGGACATTTCAGCAATCCTGCCGCCGGCAGCATGCAGCAACGCGCGCGGTTGCTCGTAAATATCGTTATAGCGGCCCATATAACAGGAATCGTGGTAGGTACAGTCGAAACTGCTGGCCCGCAGTTTGAGCGTGCCCCTGGTCACCAGCCTTTCCAGGAATACCGTGTAGTGCTCAACCTCGGGAGCAAAGCCCAGGTCACGATAATCTTTGGTCAGGGTATTGAAACAGTGCGGACACGTGGTCACGACCTTTTTCACGCCATAGCCCTTGATCAGCTCGATGTTCTCGGCAGCCTGGGTCTGGTAGAGATATTCGTTCCCCAGCTTGCGCACCGGGTCGCCGCAGCATTTCTCCTCTTTGCCGAGGATCCCAACCTTGATTTTGGCGGCCTGGCAGAGCTTGACAAAGCTGGTGGCAATCTTGATGTTGCGCTTGTCGAAAGAAGCATAGCAACCGACGAAATACAGGATATCGACATCAGGATCTTCAGCGAGAGACTTGACGCCCAGGGCTTCTGCCCAGTCGCCGCGCGTTGCGTAACCCGAACCGAACGGGTTGCCGTTGACTTCGATATGCTCAGCGGCGGACATGACTTCTTCACCGGGGAATTCCCCTTCCATCAACACCAGATTGCGCCGCATATCGATAATTTTATTGACATGTTCGATGGAGGCAGGACAGATCTCCTGACAGGCGCGGCAGGTGGTGCATGCCCATAGAGCCTCTTTGGATACCGTTTCGATCAGATTGGCATCAGGACTTTCAAAAGCGACCTCGCCGATCTGGTAGACCACTTTCATCGGCGAGAGCGGCTTGTCGGTGACATACGCCGGGCAGCGGTCCTGGCAGCGCTTGCACAGCGTGCAGGCATCCGCATCAAAGATGTCTTTCCAGGTGAATTCGGAGACTTTGGTCACGCCGAAGGTCTCGTTCTCTTCATCTTCGAGATCGAGAGTCACCAGATTGCCTCTGGGTCCCAAGTCGGCGAACAGGTAGTTGACGCTGGTGGTAAAGATATGGCGGAACTTGGTGAAGGGGATCAGCATGATGAAGCCGGCCACCAGCACCATGTGCAACCACCACAGGCCGATATGCAGGCTCCTCAAAGAAGCTTCTTGCACACCGGCCATGGCTTTGGCGACAAGCAGGCCAACCGGAGACCAGAGCGCCAACGGCGTTCCCAGTTCGGTCACCGCCATGCGGGCGCCTTCGATAAGAAACCCGGTGACCAGGATGATGAACAGCAGGCCGTGCATGATGGCATCATCTTTTTTGCTGTCCAGCCCTTCGGGACGCACCAGGTAACGGCGCACGAACAGGCCGGCCAGCATGACGATGGCCACCAGACCTGCCAGGTCGAGAACGACGGAGAAGAGCAGGTAAAAAGTGCCTTTGAGGAACTTGACGCCAAAAAACAGATCGGTGAAATCCGCCTGGAGGAAAATCAGGCAGGTGCCGATAAAGAGCAGGAGGAAGCCCCAGAAGAACAGAGCATGGGCCATTCCGGGCCCCCTCACTTGCAGAACCTTGGCCTGCAAGAGGACGTTCCTGACCAGTCCGGCAATGCGCGCCCCCAGATCATCGGTACGGTCCAGTGATTTGCCCAGGCGATAGACTCTTATCCTCTGCAGAAAACCCCAGGCTAAGACTGCCAGCGCCACGAAGGTAAAGGCATACATGGGGACCAGGGTCCCGGCGCCGTGGCCGATGTTCCAGTAAATTTCTCGGGTCAATTCCATAGCGGCATCACTTCCCTTCATCCAGATCGAAACCTGGCAGCATGTCCGACAGGCTTCTAGAGGCTTTTTATTCTCGCCGTCAGAGCCGGCACCAGTTCTTTCAGATCCGCCACGACCAGGACATCGGCAACTTCGCCGATAGGAGCGTCCTTGTCGGTGTTGATGGCAATGATGAACTCGGACTTCTTCATTCCCGCCAGGTGCTGGATTGCCCCGGAAATACCGCAGGCGACATAAAGCTTCGGCGAAACCGTCTGGCCGGTCGTCCCCACCTGGCGGTTATGTTCGGCCCATTCGGCATCGACCACCGGGCGACTGGCACCGTATTCGCCACCCAGGGCTTCGGCAAGCTGGGCAATCATGGCCACGTTTTCCGGTTTGCCGATGCCACGGCCGGCGCTGACAATAATGTCAGCCTTGGTCAGATCAACCCCGCCTTTTTCGACAGCTTCGTAGCCACCGAACTGAACCCGGGGAGCCGTTTCGGTATCGATCTTTACCACCGTGGGGGTGCCGCTCGGCTCGCTGCTCAGGCCAAAGGCGCCCCCCTGCAGGGTCACCACGGTCTGCGCGGTCTTCGACTGCACATCGCGGCGCAATTTGGCGTTGCACGAGGGGACCACAAAGGTGTTGTCCACGACACCAACGACTTCGGAAACCTGCGCTGCGTTCAGTTCCATGGCAAGGCGCGGAGCAAGGTCCCAACCGTACGAGGAGTGGCTGAAAACGATCAGCTCGGGCTGTTCCCTGGCAATCACGTCGAGCAGCAGCTGCTTGTGCACGGCCGGATTGTAATCATAATATTTGCCCGCATCGGCGAGGTAAAGCGTGCCGTCGTATTTCGGCAGGGCATTCTCACCACCGACCAGGAACATGGCACTGTCTATGCCGAGCTTCTGGCTGAATGCCACCAGTTCGTAGCTGGCATTCAGCAGTTTGCCGTCTCTAGATTCTGCAACCAGTAACGCTTTCATATAAATCCTCCTAGGCCAGTACGCCGGTTTTGTCTTTAAGTATCTGAATCAGCCGGTCGACAATGCTGCCGACATCGCCCTCCAGCACGAGACCGCCGCCTTTTTTCTCGGGAAAATACATCCTGGCAGTCTGCTGCCTGGCCTCGACCTGCAGCAGTTGATCAACGTCAATGGAAAGCAGTTCTTTCTTCTTGGCCTTCATGATATTCGGCAAGGTGGGATAGCGCGGGGTGTTGAGACCGAGCTGACAGGTCACCAGGGCCGGGGCTTGCGTCTTGACGATCGCCCTGAGCCCCCCTTCGAGCTCACGCTTGGCGGTGATCTGGCCATTGTCAAATGCGAAGTCGACAACGGTGCTGACGCTGGGCAGACCCAGCATCTCTGCCACCAACACCCCGACCTGTGCACTGCCGCGGTCTTGCGACTGCATGCCGGTGAAGATCAGGTCGAATCCTTTATCCCGGGCAAATGCGGCGATGATCGAGGCGATTTCAAAGGGATCTTTGGCGTAGGAGACATCGTCGGCCACATGCACGCCTCGATCACAGCCCATGGCCAGAGCCTTCTTCATCGTCTCCTTGACCCGCTCGGAGCCGATGCAGAGCACCGTCACATCGGCATCCTCGACCTGCTCTTTGAGTTGAACGGCCTGTTCGATTGCGTACTCGTCATATTCATTGATGCGCCAGGCCAGGTCGACGTTGTCATACCAGTTTCCTGCAGCATTAATCTTGAATTTCGATTCCATATCAGGAACCTGTTTTACACAGACCAGAATTTTCATCATTTACCTCCCGAGTGATGTATTCACGCTATGCAGACCTGGCAAGCTTGTGCATTGTCGCATTCGCGTACTGTAATCCCTTTATCAAGTTAAAGAAAAGCAAAATTCTACAGACTCCCGGTTTTCACGAAGCTTTTTATTGACGACTTCTTGGTGGAAATTTGTCGTTCATAACTTTGATACCGGACTGTACTATAGAACTTTTCCATTTGTATGCGAAGGGTCTCGCCAGGCCTCATTTATTGTGTTAGCGGTTTTACGCTTGGCGCGTTCGGATCAACCGGACCAGGATCACGCTGCAGGATTTGGCATACTCAGAATAACAACCCTATTATAATTACCATCATCTTTAGACGACTGCTAACATTATTTTTCCC
>JBPPMB010000141.1:0-14628 GCA_051305855.1 Desulfuromonadales bacterium | reverse complement strand
GAGAACAGCCGTTTCACGGCTCCCAACCGTTCCGTTCGCGCGCCAGGTAATCCTCTACATCCGACCAGACCTCCTTATGCAGACCGGCCATTCTCGTCACGAAATCATCCGGTCGGGGGATCAGGATGACGCGATCCTCGCGGCACAGGACCAGCAGCCGTTCGCCCGGCGCGATGTGAAGTTTCTCCCGCGCTTCACGGGGAATGACGATCTGGTTTTTGCTGCTGACCGTAACGGTTGTCGACATAAGAGCCTCCATGTAAAGCGATTATGATATTTACTTTACGAGAGTTGGAGCAGAAGGTCAACCATGGCGGGCCAACCCCGCCTTGCGGTTAAGGCCAGAAACCTTTGAATCGTTGCATTGCTTAAGGCTTAAAACGATTCAACGATTCAACAATTCAACAAGCGAAGCGAATCAACAATGCAACGTTCAGGCCGTGGTTGCAGACTTGCCCCGCACTTCTAACCGATCAGCCCCCGAACCGATACGAACGCCAGAAACCCAAACGACAAGACGGCGACGACGCGGTAATTCAGGGTGCTGCGGGAGCATAAGGTCCTGACGACCAGAAGGGCAACCATGGCCCGGGACAGGGGCCCGTTCAGGTTGAAGCCGAGGGCGCTCTGTTGCGCTGCGATCGAGAGGAAAATACAAATCGCCAGGACCAGGTAATCTACTGTAGAGAGCAACAACTCATTTTCACGACGGAACAGGATCTTGATAATCGCTATGAGACTCGCCACTATCAGCAGGGCATCACCGATGAACTTAATACTGAGACCGTTAATAACGGCCTCTTCTGCATGCCAGACCTCTAGCGACGCCATGAAGACAGCAAGGTAAAGCACCAGCATCAGGATTTGACGGCTCTCGGTTAACGGGCGCCACCAGAGGTAAAGTCCGGCACAGAGAAGGACTATAGCCACCTTCCAGGACAGGGTATCGTGCACCACGACTGACCAGGATGCCAGCAGCAGATAGCCAGCCAGTAGAAACGCGAGCAAAGGCACCAGGTGATCAATAAAATCGACCATGCGTAGATAAGTTACAGAAGAACGAAGACCGCTAACAGAATCACGGTGGAGGAGTGTGAACCGATACGGGTGGCGTAAAATGTAGCGCAGAAAGAGGTAAAAAAGCAGCGCGGAAATGAGCAGGAAAAACAGCAGCAGGTACTCTGGTGCATTGCGGAACAGGAGTGCAGCGCTGATCCAGAAAAGCATGATGCTGTAGATGGTTATCACAGTGAAGCGGTGCTCGAAACCGAGATCGAGAAACTTGTGGTGCATATGCGTGCGGTCCGCCTCAAACGGGCTGATGTGATGCAAAACGCGCCGCGACAACACCCAGAGCGTATCAAACAGCGGCAGGCCCAGAATCAGGACCGGCACCATCGGGCTGATGGTCGAGATGGTCTGCTGGGTGGTATGAATCGCCAGGAAACCAAGGATGAAGCCAACAGTCAGACTGCCCGCATCGCCCATGAAGATACGGGCCGGATAAAAATTATATTTCAGGAAACCAAGCAGGCTGCCCGCCAGCGCAGCAGTCAGAAAGGCCGTCTCTTTATCTTTAGCGATCCAGGCGATTAGGAAGAATGCCGACAAAGCCATGATTGACAGCCCGCCCACCAGGCCATCAAGGCCATCAATCAGGTTGAAGGCATTGATCACGCCGACTACGGCAAAAACGGTGAAGGGGATGCCGATCCAGTCCGGAAGAAGGATATCGCCGAACCCAAACAGGTTGCCAAGATCGCTCAGCCAGAGCTTCCCCACTATGATGGTCGTCAGACAGGCCGCCACCTGACCGGCAAACTTGCGTTTCGCCGAAAGGCCGGTCAAGTCATCGACCAGGCCGGTGACAAAAACGATCAAACCGCCCGCCAGGAGACCGCGGATAAATTGTGTCATCGGCACATATACAAGAACAGCGAAGAGAAAAGCGATGAAGATGGCAATGCCGCCAAGCCGCGGCATAGGAGTGTCATGCATTTTGCGCTCATCAGGGATGTCCAGGTTCCCCTGGTCCAGCGCCCACTTGCGTAGAAAAGGCACGCAGATCAATGCTGTGAAGAGCGCAGTCATGAAGATGAAGAAGCACGTTATAAGATTCATGGCGTCGCCATCCTCTGAGTTTTGGCGAGTACATCAAATATTCATTGCCAAGTTATTACCCTAAAGACCCAAACTTCAAGATTATAACGCGTTTTTCAGTATTAAAAACAGAGCTATGGCCTGAAACATGCCTTACAGAAAATACGTATTTAGTACAACAACAGCATGCAGGAAGCATACACATCACTTCTCACATTCTTCTTACTCCACAGGAGTCCCGTCTACACATTCCACAAATTTTGCAACAGGCAAGGCAACAAACAATCTTGATCCACAGGGACAGGCCGGAGGGACAGGATAACATCTGAGTTTATGCGAGTGCATCACGTTTGCTTGAAGACTTTTTGGGTTTTAGACTCTCATCTGCGTTTGATGATACGGCATTCTGCGCTTATCACTGAAAGGTATATCCAACAGCAATACTGCCTTCCTGGAAGTCCTCGTCGCCCGATGCGAAATTCCAGTTTTCCACGCGGTCATAGGCGTAGCGGGCGGCCAGGGAAAGCCTTGGATTGAACCACCAGGTGGCTTTCAGGTCAGCCTGGGCGTGCTTCTCCTGCACGGCGAGCGACTTGCCGCGCTCTTCGTAATCAAAGCCGATACTTACCGAGAGGCGCTCTGAGCAGTCGATGTCAAGGCCGACGAAGAGGTCGGTGGCGTCGCTGCCGACATGGTGGCCCATGATCTGCCCTTCGTAGATGTAGCCAGACTTATAGATACCATGACGATACAGGACAGGAGAACCACCGATACGCGTGGTGTCAGCGTACTCAATGCGCAGGGAGAGGTGGCCGGAGGGTTCGATCTGGGGCAGGTAAGCGCCGGCCAGATAGGAATTCCTTGAGAAGAGGCCGCCGGCTTCATCCTCACCAACCAGCTCTCCGTAGAGCTCTACCCCCCAAAGCAGCGGGAAACTCAGGCGTACATCGACGCCGGCGACAGAGTTGCTTGTGTCCTCGTTGCCGGAGAGATTGTTGCCGCCGATAATGGTCAAAAAGTCGGACGCGTCAATGCTCGGCCGGCCGTCGCCGCCGAACATGACGGTGCGACTGGCACCGAGTTCCAGCCAGTAGGCCGGCTTGACATTCATGCGCAGGCCGCCGAAATAAGGTTCGGGCACGACGCGGTCGTCGTCGAGACGGCTGGCGAACAGGTCAAAGCGGAACGGGCCGAGGTATTTGAAGAGCCAGGGCAGCTGCAGCGGCGACGGGTTGCTCAGGCGCAGCATGTCGAGGGGCCGAGCGTTGCTGGTCAGGATCAGCGAGCCGTGCCGGCCCTGCCCCCACCACAGCGACTGACGACCGGCCGACAGTTCAATGCCCTCATAGGAGAAGGCTGCTACGGCAGACAGGGCATCCAGACGGGGATCGCCATGGTCGCGCCGGGTGATCAGCGGCTGCCAGGAGAGCAGCAGGTGATCGAACAGCGTGACGTCACCGAGCAGGCTGAACTCGAGGTTGTTGTAGTTGTCGTACTCGCGGCCGGAGTTGTTGTAATTCAGGGAGGTCTGGCGGGCGTCGGTGCCCGGATAAAGCGACTTCTGCTCATCCTGGTAGAGGTAAGTCAGCTCGGCCGAGCGCAGCGGCCGCGCAGGCAGCTCTACCGGCGAGCCCGGCTCGGCAGTCAGGTAGGCCAGCTCGTCGCGGAACTCGCTCTGCAGGCGCACCAGCAGAACCTTGGCCTGCGGCGGCACATAGTAGAGCTTGGCCTTGAGGGAAGCCTCCAGGATCAGACGGGCCGCCTCCAGGCGCGTCAGCGGACGAGTGCCGGCCAGGCCGGTCTTGACCTGGCAGAGCGCCACCATCCGCTCGAGGGCGGGATAGGCCCAGCTCTGCAGGGGCAGCTGCGGTGACACCCGGTAAGCGGTATTGTCCGCGGCACAGAGAGAGGCAGTGAGCAACAACAGACAGGTGATCAGCAGGCAGAGTTTAGCAGCACGCATGTTTTCTCCGTATACAAGGCAAAAATGAAGTGCACGGCGTGAACATTTCTAAAAACCATATTTAGCCGCGGATAAAATCTGATACAATCTGATGTTTAAACCCTTGGAAACTTTTTGCTTTATCCGCACTTATCCGTGTTCATCTGAGGCCAACACGTGTTTGGCCTGCAAAGCAAAAACCATATTTAGCCGCGGATAAAATCTGATACAATCTGATGTTTAAACCTTTGGAAACTTTTAGCTTTATCCGCACTTATCCGTGTTTATCTGTGGCCAACACGTGTTTGACCTGCAAACCCAAAATCATATTTAGCCGCGGATAAAATCTGATACAATCTGATGTTTAAACCCTTGGAAGCTTTTAGCTTTATCCGCACTTATCTGTGTTTATCCGTGGCCAACAAAGTTTCAGGCTTTTTGCGCCCCGGCCTTTACGAATTCAACTTCCCCCAGACTTTCTTGAACCCGGCTAAAAACGCACCGTCCTTGACCTCGTTCAAACTGTCACCGTAATAACCGCGATACTGCTTGTTGCCGTAATAGCCGTAGTTGCCATAGTACTTGTAGCCGCGGCCGGTTTTGTCGTTGAGGATGACTCCGGAGATTTTGGCATCGACAGCATGCATCGACTCGATCATCTGCAGGGCGGCCTTTTCCGGCACCCGGCACGGCTCCAGAACCACCAGGTTGATATCAGCCTTGGGTGCGAGAACCTGGGCATCGGTGACCGGCAGGATCGGCGGGACGTCGAGGACCACGTAATCGTAATGGGCACGGGCCTTGTCAAGCAGATAGGCCATGCGGGTCGAGTCGAGAATTTCCGCCGGGTTGGGCGGGATGCTGCCGGCCGGCAGGAAGTCCAGGCGTGGCTCGCTCAGATGGCGAATGGCGTCCTGGTCGTTGTCCATGAGCAGGTTGACCAGGCCCGGCTCGTTTTTCACGCCGAACATCTCAAACAGCTGTGGACGGCGCAGGTCGCAACCGATCAGCAGTACCTTGGCGCCGGTCTGCGACAGAACGACGGCCAGGTTGCCGGAGATGGTTGATTTGCCTTCGCCGGGCAGGGAACTGGTCACCATGATGAGCTTGTGCTTTTCCTTGCCTATCAGGAAATTGAGATTGGTGCGCAGTGCCCGGAAGGCTTCCACCACCGGAGCATGGGAATGCAGGGTGGTCACCAGGCGCTTGCGCGGCATTTTGGCGTCTTCATCGGCAAAGGGGATGCGCGGGATAATGCCGAACACGTTGAGACCGAGCTTTTCCTTGACGTCATCAGAGGTCTTGATGGTCTGGTCCATGTAGTCGAGCAGGAAGGCCAGGCCGACGCCGAGCATCAGGCCGAGGATCAGGCCGAGGGCCAGGTTCTTCTTCTTGTTCGGCTTGATCGGCACCTTCGGCGTGACCGCCGGGTCGACGATCTGCACGTTGCTGAGCGTCGAGGCCTGGGCGATGCGCGCTTCCTGCTGTTTCTGCAGCAAAAAGGTGTAGAGCTCGGCGTTGACCGTGTTGACGCGGGTACGCTTGGCGAGTTCCAGCTCGGTTTCCGGGATATTCTCGAGCTGGCTGTCAAAACCGGCGATGGTCCTGGTCAGGTCGCGTTCACTCTGCAGCAGTTCCTGGAGCATCGCCTGGTAGGTGGAGAGAAGCGCCTCACGGACCCGGATGATCTGGACCTGCACGTCGACCACGGCCGGGTGGGACTCGGTAAAGTCGACCAGCATGCCCTTCTTCTGCGCGTCGAGATCGGCCAGTTTGGTGGCTGCTTCGCTGAGCGCCGGCACGTTCTCGATGGTCGGTACAGTCAAAGGTCCGCCAGTGCGGATCGCCGCTTGCACGGTCCCTATGGCTGACTCAACCCGCTGACGCTTGAGCTTCATCTCGGCCTGACGCTGCTCAAGCCCGACCAGTTTCTGCACCAGCGAGTTGCCTTCCGGGCCGAGGGTGGTCAGGCCGGTCTGCACCTTGTATTCCTGGAGCTGCTGCTCGGAAACATCGAGGACGTCCTTGAGGCCGCTCAGCTGGTTGGCAATGAAATCCACGGTCATGCCAGCAGCCTCGGTCTTGGCCGCAACGTTCATCTCGCGGTAAACCTCGGTGAGGGTGTTGACTACGTCGCGGACATGCCCGGGATCGGTGCCCTGACTGGAGACGCGCAGGATATTGCTGCCCTTGCCCAGCTCAACAACGGTCAGGCTGCCGATAATCTGCGCGGCGATGGCATCCATCTGCTGGCGTTCGATGACCAGTCGCTGCCCCGGGGCTCCCTTGCTGATGGTTAACAGCAGCTGGTTGCCGTTGAAGTGCAGCGTCTCGCCGCTCTGTCCCTTGCCCAGAGCTTGGCCGGTGAGGTCTGACAGCTGGTAGTTCTGCGCATCGACCAGCGTGACAACCAATCCGGGAATCGGTTCACTGGCAGAGAATTCACCGAGCGTCGCATGCAGCCCTTCGCTGGCCTCGGCAAGCTGCCATTCCAGGTTCATGCGCCGGGCAACTTTTTCTGCCACGGAACGCGAGCGCAGCACTTCGATCTCGGTGGAGAGGGCGTCCTCCTCACCCATGCCAAGCTCTTTGAGCATGCCGCTTTGCTGGGCCTTGCGCACCTCGAGGGTGGCGTAGGCCTCGTAAACCG
Source organism: Desulfuromonadales bacterium (assembly GCA_051305855.1). GTDB lineage: Bacteria > Desulfobacterota > Desulfuromonadia > Desulfuromonadales > BM103 > M0040. The sequence continues at coordinate 7,936 of JBPPMB010000141.1, read as the reverse complement.
GTTGCGTGAGGAAGGTCTTGACCGTTACGCCAAGGAACACCAGCAGGAACACCAGCAGGACAAGCTTCCAGCGGCGCAGCACGACGTTGATGTAATCGCTTAAGTGGACTTCTTTTTCGAGACCGAGGGAGTGTTGGGGATCGTTTGGGTTTGACATGAGTTTCCGTGACGCGGGACGCGCTCAGCGGGACGCGAAAATCTTAGCATGATTTTCAGGTCCGCTGACCTGCAGACTGCGTAGTTTTAATGTTAATGCCGGTCAGCACATCAGACTTCTTGAATGTGATCCGGCCAATGCTTTATCTGCAATCCGTTTCGATGTGATCACTGATTGCAAAGCGATAGTCACCCGGTCAAGACCAGGTGACTATCGCGCGTTGATTTCCTTGACCTTTCGTTTCCAGATCGAAAACTGCGATTGTGCCATCCAGAGTTTCCGGATGAATACTAGTTGCTGTCTTTAAGATACTTGATCTGTACGAAGGGGCTGAGTATGGCTCCAAACGCCTGGAATGTCGGCAGAATTTCGTTCATTTCTTCGTTCCATCCGCCCATGGCGGTTTTCGGCACATAGATGATATCACCATCCATCAACGGCATCGGCATGGCCAAACCGTTCATGACTTTGTTAAGATCGACCACCATCAACTGCCCCCTGGTGGGCGAGAGGGAACGGATGATGCGGATGTTCGACTCGTTGTAGGGTTTCTGGTCGAGGCCGGCCTGGGCGAGAGCCTGAACCAGGTCGAGGCGGCCATTGACCATCGGTACCATGCCGGAGTTGCCGACCGCGCCGAAGACGAACACACGCTGGTCCTCGTTGCCCGGGACATAGATGGTGTCACCGGAATGCAGCTGGATGTTCTGCGACAGGTCGTTGCGGTTGAGCAGCTCGTAAATGTCGACCGGCACGATGCGGTCATTGCGCACCAGGCGGGCGCCGCGCATGTTCGCCGCGGGGCTGAGGCCGCCGCCCAGGGCCAGGCCGTGCAGCAGCTCGGTGGGGCGATCGAGGTAAAACAGCCCCGACTGATTGAACTGGCCGAGCAGGTAGACCGGCTGGGACTTGAACTCGATGATTTCTACGGTGAGGATCGGGTTCTTGATGTACGACTTGAAGATTTCGATGAGTTTTTCCTGCAGCTGGGTGACGGAAAGACCGGCAACTGCGACCCTGCCGACATGCGGCAGAAAAATGCTGCCGTCGGTGTTGACGCGGAATCCGCCGGCTTCATTACCGCTCGCACTGATACGGGCACTGCGCTCGACCATGCCGGGCACATAGACCGAGATGACATCGCCCGCGCCGATGATGTACTCGGTGATTATTGGACTATCATCGATGGGTGCTGCGACCGAAACGTTCTCCAGCGCGACCACTCCGGCGCCCGGATCGTTGATATCGAGCACGGTACCGGGAGCATAATTTTCGTAGCGGGTACAACCGGAAAGCAGAAAAATCCCGGCCAGTGCAAGCAGAAGCACAACATTTCTTTTCATTCAGACTCTCCCGTAGAACAATGTGACGCGGAATGCAGAACACGGGACGCGAAACCTTTTACAAGGCCTGGATTGATCCACCGCGGGGACTGCCCTTAATTATTCAATACCATATACTTCAAGGATTTATCAGCGGTATTTATACACATTTAAACAGTATTAAGTCAAATTAAAATGAAAGTCGGAGCGGCGGGTGGATCTTCTCTTGCGTTGATTTCTGCGATGGGTTGATTTGTTAAAAGTGAAAAGTGAAAAGTGAAAAGATAAACCAACCAGTCAATTCATAGTGAATGGTCGGTGTTTTTTATGTTTTTTCTGAAAGACATCACTGCAGAGAGGCCCTCTGACAGGGCCGGATTCCATAGTCTGCAGCCTATAGAAGCACAGATACCAGGCAAAGGAATATGCCCTCCGCCAGGAGATAGCCGATTTTTGCATACTTTTTGGCGGCTTGCAAAAAGTATGGCGTCTGGCGGGACGCGACCCGCCGGTTCAAAATCTGGATTCCGGCTAAAACCATGCCGGAATGACGCTGCAGGAGTCGTCTTCAGGCACGAGTGTTCACGGCTGAAGAAATCACGCGGTTTTGCGAACAAATATCTCTCTGCCAAGTTCACTATCAACCGCAAATTCCGAATAACCAACCTTGAAAACATAGGACGGGTAAGTCCGGGTTACCACCAGGTCACTGCCCGGGAGTACGCCCATGCTCATGAGCTTCTGCATTTTGCTGGCATCAGTTGCAGCCAGGTAGGCAATTTCCCCTCGCTCACCGGCCTTGAGCTCGGTCAAGGCGACAACCCCCACTTCACCGACCTGGCGAGCCTGCTCGCAGCAGCTGCCGGGCGGAATCGGTTTGCCATGAGGACAGGTGGTCGGGTGGTTCAGGAGGGTGCAGATTTTGGTATCGACGCCGTGATGCAGCAGATGCTCGAATTCACACGCCCGTTGATCGCCTGAGTCGCCCTTGATGTCGAGGATGTCCATCATCAGGCGCTCAGCGAGACGGTGCCTGCGCACGGTCATGCGTGCCTCTGCCCGACCCTCTTTACGCAGACGCACCCACTCGCCATTCACCTCAACAAAAGCCTGCCGGATCAATTCGGCCAGACCTTCGTCTTCTGCGGAGATAGCCAGCCTCTCGAAATGCGCAGCGTCCTCACCCCTCTCCACCGTGGTGATCCAAAGGGATTCGAGGATTTCTTCCGCCTTTGCCGAAACTCTCATGTTGCAAGTCCTTTCCTCAGGGTTAAACAAAAGCTAGCCTTCAGTCTTGTCACGCCGCAGCACTTTTTCCAGGAATTCCGGGACCGCCGGGTTTTCCTGCCCGCAATAAGGACAATGGATCTTGCGACAACCGCCCATGCAGCTGCCGCAGCCTTTTTCGCGGAGCATCTCGACAGTCAGTTCATGTTCGCAGAAGGAGCATTTCATGAGAGGATCCCCGTCAGCAACAGGAACTTATTGAGCGACCAGCCCACACCAAAGGCCATTCCGGTAACCAGAAAGAAGATCATCAGAGAGGCCCGCCAACCGCGCTCCTTCTGCATGACCAGGAACTGCGCGACACAGGGCACGAACAGGGTCAAAGTCACCGCTGCGACGGTGAGCTGCACGGGATCCAGCAAGCCCTGGGTCTGCAGGTCATAAAGACCGGCGGCTCCAAAATCGCGCCGGAAAAAACCGAAGATAAAGGCCGCTGACGCTTGATTCGGCAGGCCGAGCAGGTGCATGACCGGATTGAACATCCCGACCAGCCATTGCAGGGCGCCGCTCAACTTGCCGGCCCAGAGCAGCACCGAAGCAATCATGAAAAGCGGGAAGATCTCCATGAAGTACCACTGCATGCGGGTCAGGGTCTTGACCATGACATTCTGCGCTTGCGGCAGTCGCATCGGCGGAATCTCCATGTAGAACATCGGCCGCTCACCGGGCATGACCTGCGCCGCCAGCAAGCCGACCAGCAGAAACACACCGAGCATGCTGGTCATCCAGACCAAAAGCGCCCCGGGCACACCGGAGAGCAGCCCCAGGATGACTCCCATCTGGGCGCTGCAGGGGATGGCGAGGGCAAGCAGCAAGGTCGCGATCACCCGCTCCCGGGTTGACTCGAGGGTCCGCGTGACCACCGTTGCCATGGTATCACAACCGAAGCCCAGCACCATCGGGATAACCGCCCTGCCGTTTAAGCCGATCATTTTGAAGACCCGGTCAACCAGCATGGCCAGCCGTGGGAAATAACCGCTGTCTTCAATGATGGCGAAAGCGATAAAAAAGGTGCCGACGATCGGCAGGATGATGGCGACGGCGTAGCGAACACCCAGCGTGAACAGGCCGTATTCTCCGACCAGGAGTTCGTTGAGCCAGTACCAGGGAAGATATTGGTCAGAGAAACCGATCACCCAGGGGTTGAGATACTCTTCAAAGAGGGTCCCTTCCAAAAAATCCACGATCGTGCCGGCTCCGAAGACGCCAACGAACTGGTACAAGCCCAGGTAGAGGACAACCAGCAGCAAGGGGATGCCGGTCCATGGATTCATCGTCCAGCTGGAAAGTTGTTCGGCGAATCCCGGTTGCGTACCCGCCTTCTGGGTAACGACGCCATCCAGCAGGCCTTTACAGATGCGTTTGCGTTCCAGGCTGATGCGCAGGTGCAGATCGACGCGACGGGCGAAGATGATATCGTTGACGGCCTTTTCCACGTCGGCATAGCGCCCGCCTTCGATTTTTCTGACCCGCTGCTCAATCTCTTCATCACGCTGCAGCAGCATGAGGGTCAGACTGCGCCTGTCGAGCATGTAGTCGCCGGACATCAGGCTGCTTATTTTATGTATATCCTTCTCGAGGTCTGTTGCGTAGATGAAGGTTGCCCTGACAGCCTGATAATGGGCGATCGCTTCGCGCAGTTCCGAAAGGCCCCGTTTAGCCCGGCCGATCGCGCCACCGATCACGGGTATCTGGAGTTTCTCCTGCAGCAGCGGAATATCGATCTTCATGCCGACCCGTTCGGCTTCGTCCATAATGTTGATCAGCAGCAGCACCGGAAGCCCGGCTTCGATGAGCTGCAGCGTCATGGGCAGCATTCTCTCGAGGTTGCGGGCATCGACGACATGCAGCACAATGTGCGGAGATTCATCGAGGAGGATTCTGCGGGCGACACGCTCTTCCTCGGTTATCGGCAGCATTGAATACATCCCCGGAGTGTCGAGAACCAAAAAGTCCTCGCCCGCCACCTGGCAACGTCCGCGCGAAACTTCTACGGAGGTCCCCGGGTAGTTAGACACGGTCGTGTAACTGCCGGTCAGCGTATTGAAGACCACGCTTTTACCGACATTGGGATTACCGACCAGGATGATTTTCTTTTCAGACTGTTCTTGGTTCTGCATAGACGACGACACTGTGTTCCTTGATATGGTGGAGTTTCCGGATGCACACTAATTATTCGCTACATCAGCGAGTGCATGTGGTCTGCAGCCATTGCCCGCGTCCAACGTTGTCACTTAACTTCCCGCAGGCAACAGCTGCAGCCCACCAGCTGAGTTGTTGAGTAAAAAAGCTGAATAGTTGCTTATACCGGAAGACAATCGGAGCAGCAGCCGTAAAGTTCCAGGCGATGGCGCTCGATGGAAAAGCCATGCCCTCCGGCCACCTCGACCTGAAGTGCTTCGATGCGCGGATCCTCGAATTCTACAATCCTGCCACAGGCAACGCAGATCAGGTGATCGTGGTGCTCGTCGTGATCGCTGGCTTCATAACGTGTCTGGCCATCACCGAATTGTCGCTGTTCGGCAATGCCGCACTCGGCAAAAAGTTTCAACGTGCGGTGCACGGTGGCGTAGCCGATGCGGGGGTTTTTTCTGCGCAAACGACGATATAGATCTTCAGTAGAGAGGTGTGAGCCGGCGCGCAGAAACTCTTCAAGGATGATTTCACGTTGATGTGTGGACTTTAACCCCCGGGTGAGCAGGAAATCTTTGAATATGCTTTTTGTTTTGGTTTTAAGCATGGGCCCTCCCTGTTGAAAACGGATTTCAATTTAAATCGAGAGCTGGGTGCTGTCAAGGTTTTTGTGGGGTTTTTGTGGGGGTTTTGTGGATTTCCGGAAGAAATAGCACAGTCCTTTTGCATGGATAGCTTCAACGCTGACCACTGTTGCTGACAGTTTTGTATCCGTTGATTGTTAACAGTGAAACGTAAAAAGTGAAAAGAGGAACCGACCAGTCAACTCATGGTGAATGGTCGGTGTGGTTGATCTTTTTGTTGCAGGAAAGCACTGCAGAAAGGCCCTCTGACAGGGCCGGATCCCATATGCAGCAGCCTATTGAAGTACAGATACCAGGCCAAGGAATATGCTCTCCGCTAGGAGATAGCCGATTTTTGCATACTTTTTGACGGCTTGCAAAAAGTATGGCGGCTGGCGGGCCGCGACCCGCCGGTTTTAATGTTGTGATTATCATGTGATTTCAAAGTGTTACAGAAAAGACCAGAACCGCAGGCGCTGCGCCCTGCACCCGCCTTACTTTCTTTTTGTCCCGCCGAAAAGAAGATGGTCTCGTAAAAAGCCATACATCTGTAAGTTGCTAAGATTGTTGAATTTTGCTAGTTTTTTCGCTTGGCAAACTACCGATGTTTGTAGTATAATCCCTTTAAATTCAGCAGGTTAAGGGAAGGGTTCATGATTTACACAAAAGACCACAAAACCTTCGACATGTTCGATCCGTTTCCTGAATTTGGCTCCAAGCGCAAGCAGCTTCTGAAGCAATCCTGGGCTGAATTGTTTCGGGACGAAATCCTTCCTGAGTTGCCTGTCCACCTCCTGGCCAAGCATTTTAATGAAGAGTCAGGGCGCCCCACCAAGGAACTGTATGCCATGCTGGGCTTCATGGTCCTGCAACAGATGTTCGACTTGACCGATGAAGAAGCGGTCAATCAGTTTGCTTTTAACCGCCAATGGCACTATGCCCTCAATATCACCGGTCATTCTGATGAGGAGACCTATGTCTGTCCCAAAACCCTTTGGAATATACGTCACATTCTCACCGAGCATGGACATTACGCTTCTCTGTTTGAGGCCATTACTGTCCGGTTGGCCAAGGCCTTTGAAGTAGATCCACGCCTGCAACGTCTTGATTCTGTCCACATCTTTTCAAATATGGCTCACTTGGGACGAATCGGATTGTTCGTCCAGACGATCAAAAAGTTTCTGGTGAATCTAAAGCGCCACCATCGAGATCTTGCTACGGCCTTGGATCAGGAATTGATTGATCGCTACATGCCTCAAAAGGGGCAGTCTGTGTTCGCTATGGTGAAACCTTCTCAGGTCGCCCAGACTCTCGACACGGTTGGTCACGATCTTTTTGCTCTGGTCTCCCGCTTCCGCGAGAACAATGCGGTCACCACGATGGCCAGTTATCAGTTACTTGTTCGACTCTTCAAAGAGCAGTATGCGGTGGAGAAAAATGTCGAGACAGATCAGGAAACCATTACAGTCAAGCTGAGTAAAGACGTTCCTTCCAATTCCCTACAAAACCCTTCGGACCCAGATGCTGGTTACGACGGTCATAAGGGGCGCGGCTATCAGGTCCAGGTTGCCGAAACCTGTAGTTATGGTTCAAAGAACAAGCCCCTGTCTCTGATTACACATGTCACTGTAGAAGCGGCCCATGAGAATGATGCCAACGCCCTGTTGCCTGTGATCAAAGCGACCACAACGCTGGGCCTGGCACCCAAAGAGCTTCTGGCCGACACACTTTACGGCGGTGACGATAACCTCCAAAAGGCCCAGCAAGAGGGTGTTGAGCTCATTGCTCCGGCTTGTAGCGGAACGCCGGTAAAGGGCGTTGCTCTGGCCGATTTCACATTCTCCGAGCAGGGTGGCAAGGTTCTTTGCTGCCCCGAGGGTCATGTCCCGAGCAAGAGCAAACACAAGAAGGATCGCTACAGTGCTACCTTTGAAGCAGAAAACTGTAAGGACTGCCCCCTGCTGGGTGACTGTCAGGTCAAACCAGGCAAGCGCGCATACTATCTGCGTTACACTGACAAAGAGGCCCGCTTGGCCAAACGCAGAGCTTATGAAAAGACCTCAGTGTTTCGTGACAGATATCGTTTACGTGCTGGCGTAGAGGCTACGATGTCTGAATATGACCGTAGAACCGGAGTCAAACATTTACGGGTTCGGGGTCTCAAGGCCGTTCGTTTTGCCGCTACCATCAAAGCAGCGGGTCTCAATATCCTGCGGGCAGCTGCATTCAGAAACAGAAAACAACCGGAAAAAGCAGCCGCGACAGCTGATTTGAGAGCCACGTGGAACCTCAAAATTACTATCAAAGGTCATTTTGATGCCTTTGTGAAGATCCGGAACCAATTTATAAATGTCAACAACCCAACAGGCGACTGTTGGACGCTTCTTGCCGCCTGAGTTTTTACGAGACCATCA
>JBPPMB010000219.1:0-2413 GCA_051305855.1 Desulfuromonadales bacterium | reverse complement strand
TGGCTGCAAAAGAGATCGATGTTCTGCCAACCCACAAGGCGCATCTCATGCCTCTGGGTTTCTGCCGCTATGCACGCTATGTCACTTTGCTCGGCGGGATTCCGGCTGCTGTCGGCCTGGCAGTGAATGAGAACAAGTACCAGACCCTGCCCCCCGACGTGCAAAATATTGTTGCAGATACCTTTATGCAGACTGGCAGCCATTTCACGGAAACTGTTCTGGCGGCGGAGTTGCAGAACGAGGCTGAGAATATTGAGCGTAACGACGCTGTTTATTTCAAGGTCAACCTGTCGAATTGGCAGACCCCGACAGAGAAAATACGCCAGGAGTTAATCGACGAGGGCTCCCTTTCCCAAGCTGTTTGGGACACAATTTCACAACTTGCTCCCTTGCCCCATTCCCTTGAGAAAGCCTGATAGCAATGTTTACCTCTGAGCTGATTGCCCGGGATCTTTTGTCCGTTACCAGAGCCGATCTGGGCCCCTCGACCATTGGTAATGCCAGACGGTGTCTGCTTGACCTGTTCGGTGCCGCAGCATCAGGTTTCCACGCCCCCCCGGCAGAGGCTTTACGCCGCCTGGCCGGTCGCCGAGCAGGAGAAAGTCGCCTCTGGTTCTCTCCGTACACAGCCTGTCCAGAGTCTGCTGCTATGGCCAACTCTGCCGCGGCGAGTGCCCTGGATCTGGATGATGGTCATCGCTGGGCGGGAGGACATCCAGGCGCTGCTGTTATCCCAGCCGCGCTCGCCGCAGGAGAAACAGAGGGCCGGTCTCTGGGGGAGGTGTTGACAGCGATTACTGTAGGTTATGAAGCGGCGGTCAGAATTGCTGCCGCCCGTGACTTTCCTAAGCTCTATGCACTCTCAACCGGCCGCTGGAGCGCCTACGGAGTGGTCGCCGCTGCAGCCTGGCTAAGGGACGTTAAACCCGAGCAATTAGCGCAGGCACTGGTCATCGCCGGAGAACTTTCGCCATGGCTTGTCGGCTCCGGTTTCAGCCAGTTCATGGGCAACCATGTGAAAGAGGGGATTCCCTGGTCCACTCATCTTGGCTTGATGGCTCTTGATATGGCCTGTGCCGGGATCACCGGGCCTCTCGACCTTTTTGACAATCTGGAACATTATGATCATGACAGGATCACCAGGGAATTTGGTGCTGCATGGCGAATCGACGGTGTTTACTTCAAGCCTTACGCCTGCTGCCGGTGGATTCACACAGCGCTTGACGCTTTATCGTCCCTGATGCACTTGACACCTTTAACTGCTGCGGAAATAGATCGGATTGAGGTGCACACGGTACGCAGGGCCCTGACTCTCAACAATCACCCTCAGCCCGCTTCGCTTGAGAGTGCCCAGTACAGCTTTCCTTTTTGCCTTGCACTCCTTGCCTGTGATGGGCCCCGCAGTCTTCTCCTTATGCGTCACGAACTCCTCGGGCGTCGTGATGTCACGGCGCTGGCCGTAAAAGTTCAGTTGGTCGTTGATCCAGAACTGGACAACAGGTTTCCAGCCCAGTGCCCGGCGAGGGTCGTTGTGCATGCCCGCGGAGAGATTTACTCGATGCAGGTGGATGTACCCCTGGGAGACCCTGGACGGCCTCTCTCGAATTTAGCCCTGGCACGCAAATTTCTGCTTTTGACGCGGCATTCGCTTGCTGGAGCAGTGGCGAAAAAAATCTGTCGCGGCTTCCTGACCCTGGATGAGGCCATGCCGGTTGCTAAGCTGCTTGATTCTGTTCCGTTTTTCGAAGTGTCAGATGGATTGAAGCAATTAAACGTTCATGGAGGCGATCATGACTGATCAGCAAGTACTGCCGCGTGTCACTTATTCCAATGTCGAAGCTGACTTCGGGCCTCTGCACGACTGGCTCGACAGGGAGATCCCGAACTTTCGCGCCAACCTGGGCGGGTTTCATGCAAATGTTGTTGCAGGTGTCGCCGATCAGGACGGTAAACGCTACACAGTGACCAGTCCCATCGACAGGGCACTGGTCATCGGTGACTTCGTTGACGCAAGCGAGACGACGATCGAGCATGCGGTCGCGTCTGCGCAGGCCGCCCTGCCACAATGGTCGGCCCTTGCCTGGCAGGAACGCGTCGAAATGCTGCGCCGTTTTGCGCGGGAAATCGCCGAGCGCAAATACGATCTGGCCATGGCCGCCCTCTTCGAGGTCGGCAAATCGCGGCTGGAAGCGGTCGGCGAAGCCGAAGAAGCGGTCGACCTGGTCGACTACTATTGCGACGAGATGGAGCGCAATCAAGGATTCACTCGTTCCATGGCGCGCGCGAATCCGCTGGAAGAGACGCGCTGCCTGTTGCGGCCGGTCGGAGTGTTCGCAATCATCTCCCCCTTCAATTTTCCGGTTGCCCTGCCGTGCAACCTGATCGGCGCCTGCCTGATCGCCGGCAACACGGC
>JBPPMB010000194.1:0-49775 GCA_051305855.1 Desulfuromonadales bacterium | reverse complement strand
CCGTGATGAAGGGGCCGTGATGATGGGGCCGTGATGATGGGGCCGTGATGATGGGGCCGTGATGATGGGGCCGTGATGATGGGGCCGTCACGGTTTCATTGTAACGGGTTTTTCATTACGGTTTCTTCTTCTCCGCTTTCAATAGTCTCATCTGCTTCTGCAGAAATCTCTCCATCCCCTCGCGCAACTCAAGATCCGCAATCGACGTTAGCAACCTGTCTATCTGCTGCTTCTCACTTGCATCCAGCTCCACCATCCGCCAAGCAGGCGGCGGTTCAACGGGTTTGTCAAAACGCACGTTGACCTTGCCGCGTTTAAGGAAAAGGTCCTTGATGGATGCTTTGCCTAACTCAGCATTCAACTGGGCGAGGATTTTCGGCTTCATCAACTGCAGTTGCTGCATCCAGGTCGGCTGGTCGACATTGACCTCGAGCACCCCCTCGCGAATTCTGACCGGGCGGGTGCGCGCGGCAATCTGCGGGCCGACCACCTCTTCCCAGATGATCAAGGCACGGTACTGCTGCAGGCGCTCATCGAGGCCAAATCCTTTGAGCATCTTGTCAATCAGGTCGCCGGCACGAGCGGCATTTTTCAATCGCGGGCGCCGGGGTGGTTTCACGGATGACTCCGACGATAGATGCGGCTGCCGACCATTTGTCCGGCAACGGCCAGGACGATGGAGATGGGGATAATCTGCCAACTGATGTTGTTGGTTATGCGCAGGCCGATGATGAAGGGGACGGAGAGGTGGATGTAGACGAACCAGCGTACTGAATACTTGGGAGAGCCCTGACGTAGATAGCCGAGCGGAATGTTGCCTAGCATGGCGAAGGCAAGCAGGCTGACCAGGGCAATGTTGATTTCAAAGTTCAAGAAAAATACCTGTCGGTGTTGGTAAAGGTCTGGTTTGCATTAGTCTAGTCGCGTCATTTCATTAAAGTCAATTGCTTCGAGGCGAACGAGAAAATTCTTGCCTTGCACATCGACACCGGCCTCTCATTGACAGCCCAAAGACCCCGATGTTAAAGTTCTGTGTTTTCATTCATTTCCCAATTGAGGTTTCGTTATGGATCAGAAACAACAGCTTTTGCTCGATGCCACCAGGCGGCTGATCCGGCGCGAGGCTTTGCCAAATCTGGCAAAACTGCTTACCAAGTCACATCCCGCTGACATCGCCCACCTGTTCCGCTACCTCGATCTGAAGGAGCAGCGTATCCTTTTTCACCTGATCGGTGACGTTGAGAAGAGCGCTTACGTGCTGGCGGAGCTCGATCATGTCACCGGCGCCCAGCTGCTCCAGACGCTCGATAAAGAGACGATCACCGAGGTGTTGCAGGAGATGCCCTCGGATGATGCCGCGGACATCATCGGCAATATGCCGGAGGAGCTGGCGGATGAAATCCTCAATATCATGCACGATGAGGATTCCGACGAGATCGAGCACCTCCTGCAGTATGACGAGGATTCTGCCGGCGGTATCATGTCGACCGAGGTCTTCACCCTTCAGGAGGATGTGACCGTCAAGGAAGCAATCGAGGCGATCCAGCAGGCCGGTGATGTGGAGATGGTCTTCTATCTCTATGTCGTCAATGAGTCGGGGCAGCTGGTCGGTGTCCTTTCCCTGCGGCAGCTGTTGACGGTTCTGCCAAGCAAACAACTTTCCGACATCATGGTCACCGACGTCTTTTGCGTGCGTACTGACACGGACCAGGAAGAGGTGGCGCGGGTCGTCGAGAAATATAATATCCTGGCGGTTCCTGTTGTCGATGATATGAACAACCTGAAGGGTATCATCACGGTCGACGACATCATCGACGTTCTCCGTCAGGAAGCGACCGAAGATATCTACAAAATGGCAGGTGCCAGCGAGGAGGAGCATCTCTACGGCAACAAGGCGTTCAAGATCGCCAGTCTGCGCCTGCCCTGGCTGCTGGTCAACCTGTTTGGCGGAGTGATTACCGGTTACCTGATGTGGATCTTCAAGGTGACCCTCAAAGAAGTGATCGCCCTGATCTCATTTATTCCCGTCATAACCGGCATGGGCGGTAACGTCGGTGGACAGTCGGCGACGATCATGGTGCGTGGTTTCGCCACCGGACGGATCGATTTCACCATGTTGCGCCAGGTCTTTTTTAAAGAGGTACGGGTCGGCATGATTATGGGCAGTGTCTGTGGCGTGACCGTCGGCCTGGTTGCCTGGTTCTGGCACGGGAATCCATACCTGGGCCTGGTCGTCGGACTGGCCATGGTGGTAGCGATGGTCGTTGCTTCATCCATGGGTGTGATAGCTCCGACCGTTTTCAAAAAATTGGGTATTGATCCGGCAATCGCTTCAATGCCCTTCGTGCAGACCGCCAACGACATTACCGGTATCCTCATCTATTTCGCTACGGCGACAGCGTTTATTTCTTTCTTACGATAGGTGGTTAAACGTGAAGTGTGAAACCTAGAAAGTCTATAGGCACCACCCTCTCTTTTTCCCTTTTCACCCTTGACCAATAGCTGTGTCATGAATGTGACCATTTCCCAGGCCATCATCCTTCACCACACCGATTACGGCGAAGCCGACCGGATCGTGACCTTCCTGACTCCCGATCATGGACGTCTCAAGGGTTTCGCACGTGCGGCCCGCAAGAGCCGCAGGCGTTTCGGTGCCGCACTTGAACCCTTTGCCGAAGTGCAATTGCATTGGACCTCTCGCAGTTCAGGAGACCTGATGAGTCTGCGCGATGCAGAACTCGTCAATTTGCGATCCGGACTGCGGCGCGATCTGGAAACCTTGACGCTGGCTGGTTACGGTTGTGAACTGACCGAAGCGCTCTTTGATGAGTCGGGCATAGGTGTTGAAGTCTTTCAGCTGCTGCAGGCTTTTCTCGACCATCTCGACAGCTCTGGCTACTCTGTCGAAGCGCGCCTGATGCTGGAAATCCGCATGCTTTCTCTGGCTGGCTACGCCCCCCATCTGCAGCATTGTGCTGCCTGCTTCGGTGCTTTGCCGAATGGACCGGTCGGCTTCTCTGCCGCAGCAGACGGCAGCCTCTGCCCGGCCTGTGACGGCGGTCGGGCCGCTTTTCAGGTCGACCGCATGACCCTCGGTACCTTCGGTCGGATACTGTTGACACCCTTGACCAGCTTTGCCGGTTTCAAACTCAGCCCGCGCTCCCGCAGGGAAGGGCAAATACTGCTGAATGACGCTTTGCAGCGCCATCTGCACAGGCCGTTGAAAACCCTGGCCTCCCTTCGCCGGTTCAGCCCGGTCGAGACACTGGATGAAGACGCTTAAAGCAGGGTTTTTGCAGGGTTAATTCCTTGACAGAGAAGGAGCCCCACGCTAATATGCGAAACTTGTTGCCTGTATACAGTATACGGATTTCAGGTTGCCTGAATCCGCTTCACCCTGACTAAAATATTAAAGACGGAGACTGGGGGCTGGGGACTAGAGGTTGGTTGTTGCCAGCCCCCAGCCCCGAGTAACCGGCCCCTGGTCGTTACTTGGAGGTATTGTGAGTTTTCAAGAGTTGATTATGGCCCTGCAGCATTACTGGGCCAACCACGGCTGCATCATTCAGCAGCCTTACGACACGGAAAAAGGTGCTGGTACGTTTCACCCTGCAACCTTCCTGCGCGCCCTCGGCCCGGAGCCGTGGAACGTCGCTTATGTCGAACCGTCACGCCGTCCGACTGACGGTCGTTACGGTAATAACCCCAATCGCCTTCAACATTATTATCAATTTCAGGTGCTCCTCAAGCCTTCTCCGATGAATATTCAGGAGCTCTACCTCGATTCCCTCAAGAGCTTCGGCATTGATCCCGCCAAACACGATATTCGCTTTGTCGAGGATGACTGGGAGTCTCCGACTCTCGGTGCCTGGGGACTCGGTTGGGAAGTCTGGCTGGATGGCATGGAGATCACCCAGTTTACTTATTTCCAACAGTGCGGCGGCATTGACCTCAAACCGACCCCGGGTGAACTGACCTATGGCATCGAGCGCATCGCCATGTACATCCAGGGCGTTGACAACGTCTATGACCTCGACTGGGGCGGCGGCATCAAGTATGGCGATGTCCATCACCAGACCGAGGTCGAATTCTCGACTTACAACTTCGAAGAGGCTGATACAGGCATGTTGCTGCAGCTGTTCGACATGTTCGAGAAGGAGTGCGTCCGTCTGGCAGAGAAGGCGCTCGTCTTTCCGGCCTACGACTATGTGCTGAAATGCTCCCATTCCTTCAATATGCTTGATGCCCGAGGCGCCATCTCGGTCACCGAGCGCGCTCACTATATCGGCCGGGTACGCAACCTGTCGAAGCTGTGTGCCGAGGCGTATGTTGCGCAGCGGGAGAAGATGGGTTTTCCGCTGCTGAAGAAATGAGTTAGCCACCAGGTCACCAAGGCGCCAAGATTGAAACGCTATTTTTTGCCCTCTTGGTGTCTGGAGTCTTGGTGGTCTGGTTTGAAATGGAGTTTATATGTCCAAAGAGATTTTTCTAGAAATAGGCACCGAAGAGATTCCCGCGGGTTTTCTGCCGAAGGCAATGGCTGACCTGGAGCGGATGATCCGTAAAGAACTGGACGCCGCCCGCCTGGGGTTTGGCGAGATCAAAACCTTTGCTACGCCACGCCGCCTGGCACTCTCAGTCAGTGATGTCGCTGAGGATCAACCGACCCTGCGTACCGAGGCGATGGGACCGGCAAAACAGATTGCCTATGATGCCCAGGGCAACCCCAGCAAGGCCGCAGTCGGTTTTGCCCGGGGGCAAGGGGTTGATGTTGCGGATCTGAAACTGGTGGTGACTGACAAGGGTGAGTATGTGTTTGTCGAGAAAGAGGAGCCTGGCAGGCCGACAAAAGAACTGCTGGCTGACGTCCTGCCGCGCCTGGTTGCTGGATTGACCTTTAAGAAATCGATGCGCTGGGAAAATCTCGATATCCGCTTTGCCCGGCCGATGCACTGGATTGTCGCCCTGTACGGAGGTGTCGTGATTTCCTTTACGCATGGCAACCTGACGAGCGGCAACCGGTCGCGCGGTCATCGCTTCATGGCGCCACAGGAATTTGTCGTATCCGGACTTGCCGACTGGCTGGATGGCTGCCGCAAGCATTTTGTCACAGCCGACCAGAACGAGCGCAAAGCGACTATTCGCGAGCAGGTTGAAGCGACCGGCAAGACTGCAGGTGGCAGGGCCGTGATCGACGAAAAATTGCTGGAAGAAGTGACCTACCTGGTTGAGGACCCAACACCACTCTGCGGTACCTTTGATGAAAAATACCTGCAACTTCCGGGTGAGCTGCTGGTGACTTCGATGCGTGAGCATCAACGCTATTTCACCATTGAAGATGCCCAGGGTAAACTGCTCAACAAGTTCATCACTGTCTCCAATACCCGCCCTGAGGATGAACAAGTCGTCGTCAAGGGCAATCAACGGGTTATCCGGGCACGGCTTTCCGATGCGATGTTCTTCTGGGAAGAAGACCAGAAGGTCAAACTTGAAAGTAACCTGGAGACACTCAAACAGGTGATCTACCAGGCCAAGCTTGGCAGCAGTTTCGAGAAGGTTGAGCGTTTCACGCAGATCGCCAAGGGGTTGTCTGAGCGTTTCGAGCCTGCGGCTCTTGCATTGACTGAGCGGGCTGCTAAACTGGCCAAGTGTGACCTTGAGACCAAGATGGTCTATGAGTTTCCCGAACTGCAGGGGATCATGGGTCGTGAATATTCACGCATCGAAGGTGAAAACCCGCGTGTCTCGGTCGCCATCTTCGAACATTATCTGCCGACTGAGGCCGGTGGTACGCTGCCTTCGGACAACCTTGGTGCATTTGTTTCCATAGCCGACAAGATCGATACTGTCTGCGGCTGTTTCGGCGTTGGTCTGATCCCGACCGGTTCTGCCGATCCTTATGCGCTGCGCCGCAGTGCTATCGGTGTCCTCAATATCATCCTCGAGCGTGGCTACCAGATCAGCATTCCGGAACTGGTCGAGCAGAGCCTCGGCCTGCTCGAAGCGAAGCTGACCAGGCCGCGTGCCGAGGTCCAGGCAGATGTCGTGGCATTCATACGTTTGCGTCTGGCGAACATGCTGACCTCTCGTGATTTTGCCAACGATGTGGTTGATGCGGTTCTGGCTGCCCGTTTCGATGAGCCTGGCGATGTCGTGGCAAGAGCAGAAGCGCTTGCCGCTCTCAAGGGTGCCGCCGGTTTCGAGCCGCTGGCGATTGCTTTCAAGCGCGTTGGCAACATTATCAAGGGCGGTGTCGACACCCCTGTGCAGGCTGATCTCTTCGAAGCAGATTGCGAACGCGCTCTGGCTGCAGCCGTTGATGCGACCCGTCAGACTGTTGCCGACCAGATCGGCAAGGGCGATTACGCTGGCGCACTGCAAACCATCGCTAGGTTGCGCGAACCTGTCGATGCTTTCTTCGACGGCGTCATGGTCATGGCCGAGGATGACAGGATCAAAACCAACCGGCTGGCCCTGTTGACCCAGGTCGCTGGACTGTTCGCTGACATCGCAGACTTTACACGGATCGCCGCTTGAGAAATGAAGCGGCGGCTTTATTCTTTCTCAAATAGTCGGCTAAATCCGGCAAAACTTTATTCATATCAATCTCATCTAACACTCTGGGAGGATGTAAAAATGGCAAAGTATGTCTATTTCTTCGGTAACGGCAAAGCCGAAGGGCGCGGTGACATGAAAAACCTGCTGGGCGGCAAGGGTGCCAATCTGGCAGAAATGACCAGCATAGGACTGCCGGTACCGGCCGGTTTTACCATCACCACGGAAGTCTGCACCGAGTTTTACAAGAACAACCGCAACTACCCGGACGGGCTGGAGGATGAAGTTAACCAGCAACTGGCTCGGGTTGAGCAATTGATGGACAAGAAGTTCGGCGACACGCAGAATCCGCTGCTGGTTTCGGTGCGTTCCGGTGCCCGGGCGTCGATGCCCGGGATGATGGATACAGTTCTCAATCTCGGCCTCAATGACGATACCGTGCAGGGCGTGATTGAACAGAGCGGTGATGAGCGCTTTGCTTACGATTCTTACCGGCGCTTTATCCAGATGTACTCCAATGTCGTGCTCAACCTGGATGGCGACATCCTCGAGCATATCCTGGAAAAGATGAAGCACGATCGCGGCGTCGTGGAAGATACTGCGCTGACTGCCGAGGATCTCAAGGAGATGGTCGGACTGTTCAAGACCAAGATCAAAGAAGAGCTGGGGCACGATTTCCCCCAGAATCCCAGGGAGCAGCTTTGGGGCGCCATTGGTGCGGTCTTCAGCTCGTGGATGAATACCCGCGCCATCACTTATCGCAAGTTGAACAACATTCCCGCTGAGTGGGGGACCGCCGTCAATGTGCAGTCGATGGTGTTCGGCAACATGGGTGACGACTGCGCTACCGGCGTTGCTTTCACCCGCGACCCCTCTACCGGTGAAGACTATTTCTATGGCGAGTATCTGATCAACGCTCAGGGTGAGGACGTGGTCGCCGGAACCCGGACCCCGCAGCCGATCAACAAGGCGAAACACCAGTCAGGTGACTTGCCAGCCATGGAGGATATGCTCCCCGACTGTTATGAGCAGTTAGCCAAAATCCGCGACGTTCTCGAGAAACACTACAAGGATATGCAGGATATCGAGTTCACCATCGAAAAACACAAGCTGTACATGCTGCAGACCCGCAATGGCAAGCGTACTGCCAAGGCTGCTGTGAAGATCGCCGTGGATATGGTGGCCGAAGGTCTGATCAGCGAGAAGGAAGCTGTTATGCGCGTGGCTCCCGAGCAGCTCGACCAGCTTCTGCACCCCTCGCTTGACCCTGCTGCACCGAAGACGGTCATCGCCAAAGGCTTGCCGGCGTCGCCCGGTGCCGCTTGTGGTGAGGTGGTCTTCTCTGCGAATGAGGCGGAAGAAGCGGTCAAGATCGGTCTCAAGGTCATCCTGGTGCGTGTCGAGACCAGCCCTGAGGACATTCATGGCATGCATGCTGCCCAGGGAATTCTCACGGCTCGCGGCGGCATGACTTCCCACGCGGCAGTGGTCGCCCGCGGCATGGGCAAAAGCTGCGTGGCTGGTTGCGGCGACATCAAGGTCGACTACGCCAACCAGCAGTTCACAGCCAGAAATGGCCAGGTCATCAAGAAGGGCGATGTGATCACGCTTGACGGCTCCACCGGCGAGGTGATGCAGGGCCAGGTCCCGACGGTGCAGCCCGAATTGAGCGGTGAGTTCGGCCAACTGATGGTGTGGGCCGACCAGATCCGCCGTTTGAAGGTACGCTCCAACGCCGACACCCCGCACGATGCCCAGGTTGCCCGAGACTTCGGCGCCGAGGGGATTGGTCTTTGTCGTACCGAGCACATGTTCTTTGAAGGTGATCGTATTGCCGCCGTGCGTGAAATGATCCTGTCCGCTGATCTGGAAGGGCGCAAGCGTGCCCTGGCCAAGATCCTGCCGATGCAGAAAGAGGATTTTCTTGGCCTGTTCCAGGTGATGAAGGGACTGCCGGTGACGATCCGCCTGCTTGATCCGCCGTTGCACGAATTCCTGCCGCATGCCGAAAAAGACATCGAGTCGCTGGCCCGGGAGATGAGGGTGTCAGTCCAGGTTCTGAAAGCCAAGGTAGAGTCTCTGCACGAATTCAATCCAATGCTCGGCCATCGTGGTTGCCGCCTTGCAGTCACCTTTCCCGAGATTTACGATATGCAGGTGCAGGCGATCATGGAAGCGGCCTGTGAACTGGTCAAGAACGATGGTTTCACGATCATTCCCGAGATCATGATCCCGCTGGTTTGCGAAGTGAAGGAGCTTGCGATCCTGCGTGCCAACGCTATTCGCGTGGCCGACGAAGTGATTGCTCGCTATGGTGTCGAAGTCACCTATCTGATCGGCACCATGATCGAGCTGCCCCGCGCGGCCCTGACCGCTGACGCCATTGCCCATGAAGCGGAATTCTTCTCCTTCGGCACCAATGATCTGACTCAGACCACCTACGGCCTCTCCCGCGATGATGCGAGCAAGTTCCTGCCTTTGTACGTCGAGCAGGAGGTCTTTCCGAATGATCCCTTTGTCGCCATCGATCAGGAGGGGGTTGGTCAACTGGTGAAAATCGGTTGCGAGCTGGGCCGTAAAACCCGACCCGACATCAAACTCGGCATCTGTGGTGAACACGGCGGCGAGTCCTCCTCGGTGAAGTTCTGTCACCGCATCGGTCTCGACTATGTTTCCTGTTCACCGTTCCGGGTGCCGATTGCCCGTCTGGCTGCGGCACAGGCGGTTCTGGAAGAAAATTAAGGCTTCTCAAGTCGTTATGCAATGAGGGCCTCTGATGCTCTGCTCGGAGGCTTTATTTTTTTAAGCGTTGATGCAAAGGAGGCCGACATGCAAGCAATCCTGAAAACCTGCTTCGAAGTCGAAGAGCGGGTCGGTGAAATTTACCAGAAGCTGGTCAACCACCCTGAAGCCAACACAGAACTGCGCGAGATCTGGCAGGAGATGGCAGATGATGAAGCGCGCCATGCGCATCGGATCCGTCTGGTTGGCGAACGGTTTAAGACGGCAGGTGTGATAACCTGCAGCCTCTCTTGCGCTGGGGTGCAAAAGCTTTTGAACCGCGCAGACGAGATTCTTCAGGATGCCCGGAAAGGCAGGCTTGCCCTCGATGGGGCAATCTCAGCCACGGTGGAACTGGAGGACGCATTCCTGGCCGTCCATCTCGGTTTTGCCGCTTCGGGAAATCAGCCTGATCTGCAGACCATGTTCAAGGCCCTGGCCGAAGCCGACCGGGTGCACACTACGCGGTTAAAATCCTACCTCAACCGCGCGCACGCCGGGGACGGCCCGTCGCTCGGTGATGGAAGAAAGACATCGTGAAGATTGTCGTTCTTGATGGCTACGCGACTAACCCGGGCGATCTTTCATGGGACGGTTTAGCTGAGTGCGGCGAGCTGGTTGTCTATGATCGTACACCCGTCGGGCTGACTCTCGAACGTGCGGCTGGCGCCACAGTGCTGATCTCCAACAAGGCTGTTCTTGGTGCTGAGGAAATGGCCGCCTTGCCGGAATTGCGCTATATAGGCTTGCAGGCCACCGGCGCTAATGTCATAGATCTGGAAGCCGCGCGGCGGCATAATATTGTCGTCAGCAATGTCCCCGCCTACAGCATGTCATCTGTGGCCCAGCTGGCTTTCGCGCTGCTTCTGGAGCTGGCCCGCGGCGTTGGCCGGCATGCCGAGCGGGTTCGGCAGGGCGCGTGGACTCACTGTCCCGACTTTACCTTCCAGGAGACACCCCAGGTTGAACTGACCAACAAAGTCTTTGGCGTTGTCGGTTTTGGAGATATAGGTCGGCAAGCGGCACGTATCGCTGCAGCGTTTGGTATGCGGGCGCTGGTGCATACGCGTACGCCCGCTCCTGCCACTTATCCAGACGTGAGTTTTGTCGAGCTCGACCAGCTTTTAAACGAATCTGATGTTGTCAGCCTGCACTGCCCGCTCACACCGGAAACCGAGTTGCTGATGAACACCGAGCGCCTGGCCATGATGAAGGCGTCGGCCTATCTGATCAACACAAGCCGGGGTCTACTGATCGACGAAGCGGCTCTGGCTGAGGCCCTGCACAGCGGCAATATAGCCGGTGCCGGTCTGGATGTGCTCTCCCAGGAACCGCCACCGGCAGACAATCCTTTGCTTAAGGCCCCGAACTGCTACGTTACTCCGCACCTGGCCTGGGCGACCCTGGCGGCAAGGCAGCGACTTATGGCTGTGCTTGTTGACAATGTCCGGGCTTTCCTTGACGGGAGACCGCAGAATCAGGTGTAAAACCGTCATGCGAGGCGTGTGTCAATGCAATTCAAGACATTGCATTCCTGGGATTTGTCTGCGCAGGCGGCGGTTGCCTTGCAGAAGAAGTTGGCCGGGCAGGTTTCACCCTGTGATGATTTTCCCACACCTGTCAAGCGGGTAGCCGGAGCCGATGTTTCGTACCGGCGGAGCAGCAGGCAATTCCATGCTGCCGTGGTGGTGCTGGACTATGACTCAATGGTCGTGCTCGAGACCGCCACGGCCAGCGGTAATGTTGCCTTTCCGTATATTCCCGGTCTGCTTTCCTTTCGTGAACTGCCGATCCTGCTGCAAGCCTTCCAAAAGCTCGAAACCCTTCCCGATGCGATCCTGGCAGATGGCCAGGGCATAGCGCACCCGCGTCGGCTTGGCTTGGCCAGTCATCTCGGTTTGTGGCTCGATCTGCCGACCATCGGTTGTGCCAAGAGTCGTCTCTGCGGAGAGCATGAGGAACCAGGATTGAAAAGGGGGGATTGGACGCCGCTATGGGCTGACGGAGTGATCCTCGGCCGGGTTGTCAGAACAAAGGATAACGTGCGGCCGCTGTACCTTTCGCCGGGCCATAAAATCGATCATCAAAGCGTCACCGACATGGTCGTACACAGTTGTCAAGGCTACCGATTGCCCGAACCGACCCGCCAGGCACACCTGCTAAGCAACCGAATCAGGCTGGAATCCGAGACGCGCACTGAAAAGTGAGAAAAGATTTTTCAGGAGACGGTAACGGTCAGGATGCCAAGCTGCTCGATACTCGCTTCAAGTTGATCGCCGCTGCTGATTCTGCCGACACCTGAAGGAGTCCCGGTCAGCAGGACATCTCCTTCTTCCAGTGTGAAGTAAGCGGAAACTGCTGCAATCAGCTCTGCTATCGTCAGCATCATGTCGCTGGTGTTACCGTTCTGACGCGGCTGGCCGTTCACGGTCAGCTTGAGTTGCAGGTTTTGTGGGTTAGAAACCTGTTCTGCCGGTACGAACGTCGAAAGCGGGCAGGAGGTATCGAAGGCCTTGGCGATTTCCCAGGGCAGCCCTTTCTCTTTTTGGGTGTTTTGCACGTCCCGGAGTGTCAGGTCCAGGGCAACGGCGTATCCGGCCACGTGATCAAGGGCCATTTCCGGGCTAATGCCTTTTGCCTCTTTGCCGATTAAAACCGCGAGTTCGATTTCGTGATGGCAGTCATTGGAATAATGCGGGATCACCACTGTTCCGCCCGAGGCAACGATGGCGTTCGCCGGTTTCATGAAGAGGACCGGCTTGTCAGGCGTCTTGTTGCCAAGTTCTTTGATGTGCTCTGCGTAGTTGCGGCCGATACAGACGATTTTGCCGACCGTAATGCTGCGGCCGTCGAGTTTCACAGTGTGCATGTTTGTCTCCATGAGATTGCAGGGACGGAGAGTCGCTTGAGGAGAGAATACAGGAGACGGAATACAGAATACAAGAGGCAAGGGCGGTCTGGAAAAATCTGCACGGCTGGCTGCACGTGAAAAATGCGCTCCTTATATGTTATAATTTGCCGATTTTTTTTTGAAATATACTCTCTATAAGCGATTAAGCAAATGCTCCTGCCGATCGGCGATATACCCAACCCGAAAACAACCCCCTATGTCAACTGGCTGTTGATCGGAATCAATATTGCCGTGTTCATAGCGGTCACGCTCCCCTTGAGTGCCGCTCGTCCTGATCTCAACGACCCGTCTTTGCCGGAATATCTGACTCTTATCGGCGCGCGCGGCAGTTGGCCGGCGCAGTTGGTTTATGACCATGTCTCGGCGTATGACCTGGTGGTTTTCAAGTACGGTTTCAGGCCCGCCGCGTTTTCCCTGCTGAGCATGTTTACTGCGATGTTTCTGCATGCCGGCTGGATGCACCTGGCAGGCAACATGCTGTTCCTCTGGATTTACGGCGACAATGTAGAGCACCGCCTCGGTCACGCTGGTTATCTCATCACTTACCTGGGCGCGGGACTGGCGGCGACCCTCTTCTTCGGCCTGTTCGTGCCGAATTCACAAATCCCGATGCTCGGAGCCTCGGGAGCAATTTCCGGTGTGCTTGGCTTTTATTTTTTATGGTTTCCGCGCAACCAGATCAAGGTTTTTGTCTTTCTCTTCCCTTTTATCATGAACACTTTTTTGATCCCCTCCCGCATTGTACTGGGGGTTTACCTGATTATCGATAATCTCCTGCCCTTTATGCTGGGGCCGGCGGAGGGAAGCGGCGTTGCTCACGGAGCACATATCGGCGGTTTTCTTGCCGGGCTGGGTATGGCGCTGGCTATTGACCGCATGCCTGGTTTGCTGCGTACGAAGGGGACCGTCCCCGGTGGCAGCCCTAGTCGCACTGGCTCCGGGGATGCGGTGACGGATATCGACCGTTCCGTTGCTCGCAATGACCTGGCGCGCGCGGCCATCCGCTTCGCTGAGCTGAAGAGCAGCAGCCAGCGCGACCGATTGTCAACCCCTGTCATTCTCGCGATAGGTGAGCATCTGCTGGCCAGCAGTGCTTCAGACGAAGCTTTGACAGTCTTTCGCAGGTTCATCGCCGAGAGGCCCGGGGATAAGGGTCTGGATCGGGCTTACCTTGGCGCAGGGCGCGCTCTGCTGCACAATGTGCGCGGGGAAACTTCGGCATGGCACTATTTTCTAGCTGCTATCGACCTGGCACAAACTCCTGAAGTCGCTGCTGATGCCCGCCGTTATTTGCGGGTGTTAGAAAAGAAGACAGGGGCTGAAGGCTAGAGGCTGGAGGCTGGTGGCTGGAGGCTGGAGGCTGGTGGCTGGTGTCTGGTGGCTGGTGGCTGGTGGCTGGAGGCTGGAGGCTGGAGGCTGGTGGCTGGAGGCTGGAGGCTGGAGGCTGGAAGCTGGAAGCTGGTTGCGTGCAGGTTATTTAAAAAGGAAAGAGCAACGGGATCACCAGGGTCGCAATAACCCAGACCATTATATTCAGTGGTGCACCCACCTTGGTGTAGTCCAGGAACTTGTATCCGCCCGGGCCCATGACAAGCGCGTTTGACTGGTGGCTGATCGGCGTCATGAAACACATCGAAGCGGCAATGGCAACCGCCATAAAAAAAGGTTTCGGCGATACGGCCAGGTCGATGGCCGTGTTGTAGGCGATCGGCGCCACCAGCACTGCTGCGGCCGCGTGACTCATGACCTCGGTCAGGCAGAAGGTGATCAGGAACACTGCTCCAAGCACGATCCACGGACCGAACGAACCGACCCCCTCGACAATCATGTCCGCAAGCAATCTTGCCGTGCCGCTGTTGTTTATGGCATGACCGAGCGGCAGCATGCCGGCGATCAGCATGAGGATCGGCCAGTCGATGCTGTCGTAGGCCTCGTTGATGGTCAGGCATCTGGTCAGGATCATGACGAGAGCGCCAAGGGTGGCTGCAACCATGATCGGGATTGTTCCGGAAGTGCTCAGCAGGATGACGCTGACGAGGATGCCTACGGCAATCGGCGCCCGATGTGGTCGGTATGAAACAGGGTCAACACCACCCAGAACCAAAAACCCATGTCCTGTCGCGAGATGGCGTACCCTCTCCTCCGGACCCTGCAGTAACAGCACATCACCGAAACGCAGGATAACGTGATCGACTTTACGCACTACCGGGGAACCGCTGCGCCAGATGGCCAGCACAGTCAGGCCATGGGTATCTGCAAAGTGCTCCTGGCTCAGAGTCTTGCCGACCATGTCGCTGGTCGGGGTCAGTGAGGCCTCGACAACGACAATCGCTTTTTCCGATAGACCTGGCAGGGGGTTATCCCGTTCGGGAACCACGGCCAGCCCTTTTTGTTTCATGACCTTGAGAATCCCTTTCGGGTCGCCTTCCAGAAACAGGATGTCGCCTGTGTACAGCTTGCGGTTGCGTTTCGGTTGGGGGTATTTGCTCCGGTTGCGCAACAGGGCGCGCACCTTCATATCGAGTTCACGTTCCAACATGCTTTGGCTGATGGTTTTGCCATGCAGCGGCGAATCTTCCAGAATCTCAACTTCGGTAATGTATTCCTTGACCTGGTAAGCCTCGGTCAAAGTCCCGGATTTGCGATTTGGCAGCAGCTTGTGGCCGAACAGTGCCATATAGCTGATGCCGCAGGCAAGCAGGATAACACCGAGAGGTGTGAAATCGAACATGTCGAATTTTTCCCCGGTGTATTGCTGAAGCAGGGTGTTGATCAGGATATTGGGCGGGGTGCCGATCAGGGTGCAGACCCCGCCCAGCAGCGAACCGAAAGCGAGCGGGATGAGGAGTTTGCTTGCTGAAATTTTGGCTCTGCGGGCCATCGTAATGACGACCGGCATCAGGATTGCGGTGGCGCCGATGTTGTTGATAAACGCCGAGAAGAAAGCCACGGTCGCCATGATCGAGGCAATCATCAGTGCCTGGTTGTGACCGGTCATGCGGATCAGACGTTCACCCAGTGTGGAGATCGAGCCGGTGTGAGTAATCCCGGCACCTAGGACGAACATGGCGGCAACGGTTACGACGGCGGGATTGCTGAATCCGGAAAAGGCCTCTTCAGGCGTAACCAGCCCGGTCAGGGCTAAGGCCAGCAGGACCATGAGGCTGACCAGGTCCATGCGGATCCATTCCGTTGCAAACAGGATAATGGCAGTCAGCAGGATCAGAAGCGTGAGGGTGATTTCCATGGAAATCCCTGTAAATATTCAGGAAGCTTGCTTATAAATTAATACAAGTTTACTGGATATAGTTTCATTCACAAGCGGTGAAAGCTTCTGCAGCTGTCCGAGGGTCTGGGCTGGCGAGAATTGCTGAAATCAGGGCGATACCAGCGGCTCCGGCCTGACGGATCTCGGCTGCTTTGGGCGGTGTTATGCCACCAAGGGCGAAGACCGGCAGGGAGCAGACGCGGCAGGCTTCAGACAGGGCAGGCAAACCCTGTGGTGGCCCAAAAGCAGTTTTCGATGGGGTCGCATAAACCGGGCCGAAAGTGACAAAGTCAGCGCCCTGTCCGGCTGCGATGATGATGTCGGTGTTGCTGTGCGTTGAGACGCCGATCAGCAGGTTTGGTCCCACTTTTTGCCGGACGACATCGGTTGGCAGAGAGTGCCCGCCGAGATGTACACCGTCTGCATGAATGGCAAGGGCAAGCTCGATGTGATTGTTGATCAGCAGATGGGCATCATAGCGGCGGGTCAGCTCTCGCAATGCCCGGGCAAAGGGCAGAAGCTCAGTTTCTGACAAGTCCTTCTCGCGCAACTGAACGGCCTTGACGCCGCCCTGGAGAGCCGCGTCGACGGCAGACAGCAGGGTGTGCCCTGGGGCAACCTGGTGACGGTCGGTGATCAGGTAGAGGTTGAAGTCGATGGGGTTCGGCATGGGGTTCCGGCTGTAAGCTCGAAGCTTTAAGAAGCTTTGCCAACCTCTTTTTGTAAAAATGCCCCGTCCCAGTCTTTCCAGACCGGATCGTAGCCGCGTGTCCTCAGAATTTCTGCGATTTCGGCTGGTGTGCGGTCGTCGTCGATGGCGAACTGTTCGGTGGCAGAGTCTTTTTCTGCATAGCCGCCCGGAGCCGTGCATGACCCGGCACTCATCTGGGTGATGCCGAGCGGCAGCAGGTTATCGCGCAGTCCGGCGCTCTCCCGGGTGGAGAGCACCAGGCCGGCATCATGAAGCAGCAGGCGCATGGCACACATCAGCTGCACGAATTTGCGGTCAGAAACCGGGTTGGGTGGTTGAAAGCCGCCTTCGGCCGGGCGCAGGCGCGGAAAGGAGACGCTCAGCAGGGTACGCCAGTAGTGATGCGCCAGGTAACGCCCATGCAGTCCGGCAAAGAAGGCCTCGCTGCGGAAGTCGCCGAGGCCGAGCAGGAAGCCGATGCCGATCCGACGCAAGCCTGCCTCGCCAGCGCGCTCGGGGGTCTCCAGGCGAAAGCGGTAATCGCGTTTGCGGCCGCTCGGGTGCAACTGCGCGTAAAGCGCGGGGTCGTAGGTCTCCTGATAGATGGTCAGGGCGTCGATTCCAGCGTCGACCATCTCTTTGTAGCCAGTGGTTTCCATCGGGTAGACCTCGATGCCGATGGAGGAGAAGAACGGCCGAATACGTTTGGCTGCCGCCGCAATAAAGTCGTTGCCGATCAACCCAGGTGCTTCTCCGGTCAAGAGCAGGATGTGGCGAAAGCCCAGGTCGTGAAGAATGCGTGCCTCCTGCTCGATTTCGTCCAGGTTAAGCGTGCGGCGCGGCACCTTGTTGTGCACTGCGAAGCCGCAATAAAGACAGCCGTTGTGACATTCGTTGGAGAGATAAATCGGCGCATAGAGGAGGATGGTCCGGCCGAAGCGCCTCAAGGTGATGGCGTGGGACTTCTGGGCCATCTCTTCCAGGAAATTTTCAGCTGCCGGTGAGAGCAGAGCCATGTAATCGTCGTTGCTCAGTTGCTCTGATGCCAGTGCGCGTTGTACATCGCTGGCTGTCTTCGCCTCGATCCCGGCAATCACCTGCTGCGGATCGTATGTTTGGATAACGTCGTAAAAACTCATAAGCTCTTCTAAGGGGATACTGAATACAGGAGACAGTCTATAGAATACAGAAGGAAGAAGATCGACTTCGTTTCGAGAGTTTCACATACATACTGTCTCCTGTATTCTGTGTTCTTTATCCTGACTCTGGTCTCCTGCCTCCTCTTTATTTTTCTCGTAAAAATCCGGTGAGTGGGCTGCTTGCCTCAGCCCTGTCCTGCTGCTTGCCGAGCCCGGCGAGGTAGGCTTCGCGTCCGGCTTCGACGCCTTTTCTGAAGGCGGCAGCCATGGCTCCCGGGTTTCTGGCCACAGCCAGGGCTGTGTTGACCAGGACCGCGTCGGCGCCCATTTCCATGGCTTCTGCAGCATGGGACGGGGCGCCAAGTCCGGCATCCACAACCACGGGAACAATCGCCTGCTCAATGATGATGGCGATGTTGTCGCGGGTGCGTATTCCTTTGTTGGTACCGATCGGGGACCCCAAAGGCATGACTGTGGCCGTGCCGATTTCCTGCAGGCGTTTGGCGAGTACCGGGTCGGCATTGATGTACGGCAGTACAATGAAGCCCTCTTTGACCAGGATCTCTGCTGCTTTTAAGGTCTCGATCGGATCGGGCAGCAGGTAGTAAGGGTCAGGCGTGACCTCAAGCTTGATCCAGGGCTCACAGCCTGCAGCTCGGGCAATGCGTGCGAGGCGAACCGCCTCCTCTGCATCACGGGCGCCGCTGGTGTTGGGCAACAGCAGGAAACGTTTGGGGTCGATGTGATGGAGCAGACTGTCCTGCGGATTGTCCATGTCGACCCGGCGCAGGGCAACGGTAACGATCTCGCTGCCGGCGCCTTCCATTGCAGCAACCATCGCCTCGTTTGACGCAAACTTGCCGGTCCCGACCATCAGGCGTGATGAGAAGGCACGTCCGGCTATAATCAATTCATCCATTGGCATATTCCCTGAAAAACTCTGTCGATTTAAGATCGCTGTTAAACTCTCGAGATCCGGAGTCCCCAGCCTCCAGCCTCCAGCCTCCGACTTTATCCCCCCCCGACGAAGTGAATCACTTCCAGGGTGTCATCTTTGTTTAAAAAAGTTTCAGCCAGCTTCTGTCGCGGAATGATGCTGCGATTATGCTCAACCACAACCTGCAGACAGTCTATCTGGAGTTGGTCAAGGAACTCCTGAATAGAGATGCTGGCCTGAATGTCACGGGATTTTCCGTTGAAGATGATTTCCATTGGTCACGCGTCCTCAGCTGCAGGATTGTGACCCAGCAGCAGGCGCAATACGGCGTTTGCCTGGTGATGAGCGGCGACACCGACGCGGGGAGCCATCAGGCCGGTGCCTGGAGCCGCGGCTGTCCGGCCGTCACCGCAGAGAAAGAGGTTGTTGGCCACCTGCTGTGTCAGGATAGTGTTGGCCGGGCCGTAACCTGCCATACCAGAGCCGGTCACAATGGGCCGATCCGGGAACCTGGCGGCAAAGGTCTCGATCAGCATAACTTTCTGCTGCGCCTGGTCAAAGGCTTCTACCAGGATCTGGGCATGACCGAACACCTCTGCGATGTTGTCCGGAGTCAAACGCAGATGGCAGGCGGTCACCCGTACATGCGGGTTGATGCGCGCCAGGGTGTCACGCAGTGCGTAGACTTTCGGCAGGCCGATCTGGTCGATAAAAAACTGCTGTCGATTGAGGTTGGACGGCTCGACCATGTCGAAGTCGGCTATAATCAGGTGGCCAATGCCGGTACGGGCCAGCGCAATAGCGATCGCTGAGCCGAGTCCACCGACGCCGGCAATGCCGAGGGTCGTCCCTTTGACGGCCTCAAGAACGCCCGGTGTGTGGCGGGCCGTCAGCAAGGCGTCGAGCACGTCAGCTCCAGGCACTTCACCGCGGCGGATCAGGACCACCTGGTCGCCGTTGTTCAGCAGCGTCTCATCTGAAGCAGGGAAACCGTTGATAATCAGCAAGTCAGCGTCAGGCTTGACCCGATCTTTGACCGTACCGACAGCTGCGTTTTCTTCAACAGTGTAATTTTGTTCGTTGACTTTGATCTGCATAAAACACCAAGAGCCGCACATGGCGGCTCTTTTCGAGGGAACTCCCGAAAATTGCGCCGCTTCCCTACGCCGGTATAACCCGGATCAGGTTCGAGGGGTCGTCTGCTGCGCAGACTCTCAGTAGCAACTACTCCCCCAGGGCGATTACATCTTATTTGTGTTGATACAGAAGATTATCAGTCTAGTTCGTACCCAGTCAACTGCAAACCCGCCTTTTCGGTTGTCTTGCTGCAATGGTTCGACTAGGATGTGACCTTCGGCAAACGTCTCAAGAGCCTTTCGGCTTTCCCCGTAGCCGGATCGATCGGCCGTGAGATCCCGGTCGCAAGTAAAATGCTATGAAAGGATGCAGCGGATGAGTGTCTCCAACCGCTTTCGTGATATTGCAAAAGATGTGGCCGCGTTCCGGACACAACTGACAGGTGGTGATCCGAGAGCTGAACAAGGAGCGCGGATTGTTAAGAAAGCCAGCAAAGGTCTGCAGGAATGGGTCGACCAGGTCGGTGAAGTCCCCCGCATGCGCCTTGAATCCCAGTTGACGCCGATTCTTATGAAAGCCCATGATAGCCTCGATAAGGCCCGGCTTGTGTTTGAGGAGATAGAAGGTCTCGATGCTCAGGCAGATGCTACCTGGGAACTGCAGCAGAGAATCTACCGCCTTCTGAACGACCTTTAAATCTCTCAGGTATGATCACGGTATTTAAGCTGCACGCCTTTCAGGAAATTGCGTAAAATCTGGTCTTTACACTCGCGGTAGTGCTTGTGCCCCGGCTTGCGGAAAAAAGCGCTTAATTCGTGTTTGCCAACCGGCAGGTTAGCCAGGTCCATAATCTTACAGATATCGTCGGCTTTCAGGTTTAACGCGATTTTTAATTTCATAAAGATAATGTTATTGGTCAATCGCTGTTCCGGTTCAGGTTGCGCCCCTTCTTTTTTGCCCCTCATGTCGTTGATCAAGCCATTCAGGAATATGGCAAGCTTCGAGTCGCTGCATTTCTGGTAGGCAGGATCTTCTTCTTTTTTCAGCCAGTTGCTGATCTGCTCCCGTGTTACCTGGTCGTCCGCCATGGCAAAGATGGCAATCATTCTTGCATCGCTCAGGTCGAAGATGTAGCGGATGCGACGCAAGATATCGTTGTTGGTCATAATCCTGTCCTTTTGTTGCCACCAACGGCTTATAGATTGCAAGGACAAAGCGTTGCGCTTGTCTTTCGATATCTATCCGGGGCATTCTGCATGATCTGTTGATGAGTGAATTGACGTTTACTCCGGCCGCTGGCAAGATCAGGGTGAAGTGCTAAAATCTGGCACGGCGACGACCACCTGCATACCTGCCGAGTATCCAACCGATGAGCAGAACTCCTGCGCCGGCTAAAAACCACTTGATGAGGCCGGACATCGTCAGATCCTTCACCTTCACTTTAAGGTCAGCTACCGTGGCCGTCAATTCCTGGTTGGTTTGCCGCAGCAGATCACGTTCGTTGGTGGTTGCGACGACATCCTTGGTGTCTCTTTGCAGCGCCTGGTACTCCTGGCTGGTTTTGGTCAGTGCAACTTGATTTTCTTCAAGGTTTCTCTCAAGTTCACTCACCTGTGCGCTGCTTTCTGCTAATTGTTTGACAAGCTCTTGTTGGGTTTGGTCGCCCCGGGAGGTTGCCAAGGAGAGCTGCTTTGTCATCGCTTTGACTTGGTCGGCAAGGCGATCACGCTCTTGCTGCAACTGCCTGATAATGAGGGTCTTGGGCGTCTTTGCTGTCAGATAGTCCTTTTGGATATAGCCGATTTCACCTGCCTCGGTCCGCACCTTGATAAAGATCCCGGCATCCTCAAGAAACTCGACAGGCGTATCCGTTTTCAGGTAGGTGATTGACTGAGCACTGGTCTGCGGTTTTTCACGCAACGACACAATCAACTGGTCAGAGACATAGCGTGCTTCTGCTCCCGCGGTCGCCGCCCAGAAGGTCAGTATGATCAGAACTGGCCCTGCAATCTGCCAACAGTTTTTCATAGTAAGACCTCCGCAATCCATTCCGGTGATAATATTAGTAATACACCTTTGTCGCCAGTGTACACAATATTCAGACTTTCAGGAGCTAAAGTGGCATGATATCTCCTTTAGCTCTGGCCGAAGGATGAGATGTTTGAATCAGTACAGGGAACCCCAGGATTCAGTCAGGGTTGCTCAATTATTGAAGCCGGAGCGATTGGCTCCGACAAGTCAAACCGATTATGTAATGATTAAGGAACAGAAAAGGAGACAAGGGCATGGAAGCAAAGAAACCAAAAGAACTCAAGCTGGAGATACAGCTTGATGAAGAGATTGCTCAGGGGGCGTATGTCAATCTGGCGGTCGTCAATCACAATGAGTCTGAGTTCGTGGTTGATTTTATTTTTGTCCAGCCGCAGGCACCCAGAGCGAAGGTTCGTTCAAGAGTGATCCTTTCTCCTCAGCACGCCAAGCGGTTTGTTTCTGCCCTGCAGGAGAATATCATTCGCTATGAACAGAATTTTGGTGAGGTTGCACCAGCAAAACAGCCTGTAGATGGTTCGACCGGGCACTATCACTAATGGCTGGTCTTGTCTGCGGATGCCCAGCGGTGTCATACTCGCACCAGCGGTGCGCATCGGATGTGGTCTCTGTGAGACCACATGTCCGTTGGAAGGCACCAGTACCGTGCGCATCATCAGCAAGGGGGAAAACCGACGTAACGATCCGGTTTTTGACGGCCCTTATGGCTGATTGTCAATTATGAAACACTTCATGAAAGGCCTTTTTCTGTTGATGCTGGCGACGGCCGCATCGGCAGCGTCCGATATCATCCCGATTGGTCGTTTCGGCGAATCTGGCCTGACAGGCTGGTCCGAGAAAAGCTTCAAGGGAAAGACCGAATATCGTATTGTTGATGATGAGGGTCTTAAAGTGCTGCAGGCCGAAAGCAAGGACGCTGCCTCAGGGCTGGTTTTTGAAACCGAATACAATCCGCAGGATTATCCCGTTTTGTCCTGGCGCTGGAAAATCGCCAATACCATCGTCAAGGGGGACAGCCGTACCAAGGCGGGAGACGATTACGCCGCCAGGGTTTACGTGGTTTTTCCGCACTGGTTTTTCCCAAAGACCAGAACGCTCAATTACATCTGGGCCAACCGCCTGCCCAAAGAAGTCTTTCAGGCGAACGCTTTCCTGGGCAACGCGGTGATGATCTCCGTAGAGAGCGGCGTAGAGCATGTCGGTGAGTGGAGGACTGAGCGCCGCAATATTGTCGATGATTACCGTCGGGCTTTTGGTGAGGAGCCACCGGCAATAGGTGCGATTGCCATCATGACGGATACTGACAATACCGGCGAATCAGCCATTGCCTGGTACGGGGATATTGTGGCCGGACGCCAATGACTTCAATCCCTTTCTGCTTTTGCTGCCCGGACTGATGCGCTGTTTTTTGCTCCTTTGTTCAGTACGCAGGCGTTCATTTTTTTTGGCGCTATAATTGAAGTGCAAATTGATTTATACTTTGGTGTCTGCCATCTCCGGCAGTTTCCTGGACCTTGGAGGTCTTTATGTCACTGGTTAAAACGTGGTACACACCTGAAGCTGCAGCAGACAAGTTCGGTATCCAGCTCGGGCAATTGATGGAGTGGGTCTCGGAGGGTCTGGTGCGGGCCGAGCTGGAAGGGGATAAGGTCGTGCGGGTCAATATCGATGATGTGCGTATAGAAGTGGAGACCTTGGTGAATCGGTCCTGATTTCGCAGGTTCTGAGCATCGTGAGTTGTCAGCCCTGCAAGTAAAGAGCCCTTGCGCCGTCGATTTCTCTAGCGCAAGGGCTTTCGTATGCCCGCCAATCGCCGCATTGGGGCAAGTCTGCTGAGGGAAGCTTTCTTTGCACCCGGTCTCACTCCCGGTGGCCGGCAAACGTCCTGAAATCCTGCCAAAGTGTCTCTGCGACCGGACCGGTCGGCTTGCTCATCATGCGCGCGACACAAATGTCTATCTTTAATGTCGTGGCGTAATTATTGATCAACATGGGCACAAGCCTGCCGTCGCGGAGTTCTTCCTTGATCAAGTGTTCATGCAGTCTGCCCCAACCCATCCCTGCCAAAAGAATCTCTTTTTTGGTCAAATGATCAGTGACATACCAGTGACGACCTTCCTCCAGGTAACCGAAGCTTTGCGGGCGCGGGGTGCGACTACTGTCTCTGACCACAACTTGTACGGAATCCTTTAAATCGTTAAGCTCAAGAACTTCTTTCTCCAGCGCTGCTCTAAATTGTGGAGTGGCAACTGAAATCAGGGTGGCTGTGGTCAGCGGGAAGGATTCATATGCGAGGTTTTCTTCGAACCAGGGACTGATCGCCAGGTCAGCCTCGCCCAGTTTCAACCTCTCCAATGCTCCCCATAAGGTGTCCCCCATAAGGTTGAACTGGGTGTTGGGGAATTTATGCTTGCATTCGCCAAGAATCTTGAGCACCAGCGGGAGTGGGCAGCTGGCTTCGATCGCTATGCGGACTTCCGGCTCGTTGCCTTGCGCGAAGTGTTGCGCCATCCCGGACAGGATCTCGCTCTGCTTGAGGATAACCCGTGCCTGCTGACAGAGGGCCTCGCCCGCAGGGGTCAAGCTGGCTCTATAGCTATTACGGGCCAGGAGCTGCAGGTTCAGCTCATTTTCCAGTTTTTTAATGGCAACACTCAGCGTCGGCTGGGTCCGGTTCATGGCATCAGCCGCGGCGAGGACGCCACCGGTATCGGCAATTTTGACCAGCATTTTAAGCTGTTCCAGCGTCATAAGGCCTCCTCACAGGCGTGAGCGTATATTCCATAGATAAATTCTATGAATAATATCATATAAAAATATTATTTATCTATAGTAGGCACTGCTATTATGGATTTCAATCATTTGGGTAACTATTCAGCACATCAGCGAGTGCCCGTGGGCTGCAGCCATTGCCTGCGTCCAACGTTGTCACTTAACTTCCCGCAGGCAACAGCTGCAGCCCACAGGCCATGCCGTTGGGTAAGGGCGCTGAACAGATACTCATTTAGAAACGTAAATTCCATAAACACCCAAGGAGTTCTGCCATGACAAACAAAATTCTGCTCATCTCAGCCGTATTGCTTTTCTCGACGCAACTTGTCTCCGCCGCAGTTTACAAGGTCGATCCAGTCCATTCACAGGTTCAGTTCACCGTCGATCATCTGGTCTTTTTCAAGGTGAGTGGGATGTTTAATGACTACCAGGGAGAAATAGTGGCTGATTCAGCGACGAAGACCCTCCGGTCAGCCAAAGCAACCATCAAGGTCGCCTCGGTTGACACCCGCGAAATGAAACGTGATGACCATCTTCGCAGCGCTGATTTTTTCGATGCCGCCAACTATCCGGAGATGACTTTCATCAGTAAAAGAGTCGAAGGTCAAGGCGATGAACTCGTCGTTTATGGCGACCTGACCATCCGGGGGACCACCAAGGAAGTTGCCCTGAAAGGCCATTTCCGTGGGGAAATCACTGACCCATCGGGCAAGGTGAGAGCCGGCTTCTCGGCCAGCACGGTGATCAATCGTCACGATTTCGGGCTTAACTGGAACAAGGCTCTGGAAGCCGGCGGGGTAGTCGTAGGCGATAATGTGACCATCACGCTGGAGATCGAGGCGGTTCAGGCATAAGTCGCTTGAAGAGGTTGCCACACTCAGCAAGCCACCATGATGGAGAATAGAGATGAAAATCGGTCATGTACATCTTAAGATCCGCAACCTGCAGCGATCCATCGATTTCTATCAGCGCTATCTCGACATGCAAATCACTGAAAAGCTGGCGGACAGTTTCGTATTCATGTCCGCCGGGCAGATGCATCATGAGCTGGCCCTGCAGGAAGTCGGGGAACAGGCAGTGAGTCCGCAGCCGCATGGTGTCGGACTTTACCATGTTGCTTTTGAAGTTCCCGATCACGCCAGTTTAACCGCAGCCTACCGGAAACTTAAGCAGGGGGGTGTGGTAACCTACCCCGTCGACCACGGCATCAGCTGGGCTGTCTATTTCAACGACCCCGATGGCAACGGCGTCGAGGTGTACTGGGACACCAGGCGTACGGAGCATGGAGCCGAGGCGTGGGGAGGGCAGAATCGACTGCTCAGTGAGGCACAGTTAAGCTAGTTTTCGTCCGGAAACGGCCCTTTTCCGCAATCTCTGCGTCATTCGGCGGATGTGATTGTGCGGCGTAAAGGACTACGCCTCCGCTCACATCCTTGATTTCCTTGACCTTGCGAAAAATTGCTCGTTTCCGGATCGAAAACTGCGGGTGTGCCATCCGGAGTTTCCGTCCGGAAACTGCGGTTGTGTCATCCTGAGTCGCAGTTTCCACCTTTGTCTGTCAGAGGTTGAAACCGGGGTGTCAGCAACTGCCACCACAATCGCAGCTCGGTTCCTCACCAGTCAGCCAGCCGTTGATGATTGCGCTTGCACAGCCGACTCCGGCCTTCACCGTCAATGCGTCGACCGGGCAGTTGCCGGCACAGGCCCCGCATTCGATGCAGGCATCCCGATCAACAACCTGTGCCTGGCGTTCATCTAGAGTGAGAACGCCGTGCGGACAGACCTCAACACACATGCCACACCCGATACATTTCTCCTGATCGAGTTTCAGAGTGACGACATTTTCAAGATATCTGAGCTTGGTCATTGCTGGTGTCCTCAAAGCATGTGAATGAAGTATATAAGGGCTTTTAACGTAAAAAACCCAACCTTTTCTAGAATGCCGCGGCCAGCCAGCACATTCCACCGATCAGCAATGCGGCTGCCTGGGCAGGGATCGCCCGGCGCATTTCTTTTTCAACGCCCGATGGTGACGTGAAGGTTGACGAGCCGGTAAAGTGCATGGCACACCATGAAGAGACGGCTGAAACTGTCATAAGCAGGGCCAGGGTGTTCAGCCAGTTGAGTGATGCGGCAAAGAGCAGGGCCCCCAGGAAACCTGCAACCAGGCCGGCTATCGAGCCTTTCAGGGAAAAAGCTCGTCCCGGCAGCCAGGGGAGCAGGGCCGGAACCATGACCGCACCAGTAAACAGACCGACCAGGCCAGCCGCCACTGCTGCGCCGCCTCGGTTCCATGCGGCTGAAAAGGAGAAAATCTGCGGGCCGATGCCGCCGAGAATCAAGAGGGCCAGAATGCTCAACAGGACGTGCTGCCACATGCTGACCAGTTCCACAGGTGTCAGGACCAGTCGTTCGGTAAAACTGAAAGAAACACGACGCATAGCCGGTGTGGCTTTCTGTCCTTTTTCGAGGAAGTCTGGCAGGTCACGACTGCGGACGGGGCCATAAACGATCCTGAAACCAGAGGCCTTTCTGACTTTGTGGGCAGCAACTCCCGGTGCGCCAAGTTGAGGTACAATCAGGGTTTTATGGTTGACCACCAGGGGCAGGTTGCTTCTCTGGATCTGGCGTAACATCTCGTCAGTGCCGAACGTTCCCTTGCCGGCGGCACACCAGACATTGACTCCCCTGGTATCCAGGACCAGCAGCCAGGCGTCATGGTTGTGCATGTCACTACGGACAATATCGAAGGTCATCTTGTAGTTGGCTGTCACCAGAACCGGGCTGTCCGCGGAGGGTGTCCCGATAGCATAGAGTCCCGGTGTAATGCTGTATCGCGTGCGACCGAAACCCCAACGCATTTGCCAGCGGCCCATGATGTCTGCAGAGGTAAGGTGTGTCGCAATGCGAGGAATTTGTCCAACCGGGCCGTCCAGCCATCCACATACAAAAGGCCAGAGCTTGTAACCAGGCCGGTCATCAATGGCGCCTGGGCAGCAGGTCTCGGAGACACTTCCGGGAGAGCAGCAAGCGTCGGCCGTCGCTGCTGGCGGGCAGCAGGATGTTGGGTTTTTCGCTGGTGAACAGCAGCTGTTATTGTTCATTAGTTCCCGGACAGTTTGCGGCCGCCGCATCCCTTGAGTTTGGCATGAGCATGGCGCAGCATACGATCGGTTGTCTGCCAATTGACACATTTGTCGGTAATCGACACGCCATAGGCCAGATCCTCGAGGTTGTCGGCCATTTTCTGATTGCCTTCCTCGAGGAAGCTTTCGATCATCAATGAGCCGATGTTGCCATTGCCGCCGGAAACCTGGGCCATCACGTCGTTCAGAACGATTTCCTGACGGGTGTGGTCCTTGCAGGAGTTGGCGTGACTGCAGTCGACCATGATAGAGGTTTTAATCCCGGCCTTCCCAAGCAATTCCATGGTTGTCGCGATCTCTGACTCCTGGTAGTTGGGCTGGTCATTGCCGCCGCGCAGAACAATGTGCACGTCGGGGTTGCCGGTGGTCCGGACGATGGAGATTCGGCCTTCGCGGTTGACCCCGACGAAATTATGCGGATGACAGGCGGCGCCCATGGCGTCGATCGCTATTTGCAGGTTGCCGTCGGTGCCGTTTTTAAAACCGACAGGGAAGGAGAGTCCGCTCGACATTTCACGGTGGGTTTGACTCTCGGAGGTTCGGGCACCTATGGCTCCCCAGCTGATCGTGTCCGCCATGTATTGCGGGGTGATCGGGTCGAGCATCTCAGTCGCGACCGGCAGTCCCATGGCGGTAATGTCGAGCAGCAGTCGGCGCGCTATGCCAAGGCCTTTTGGGATCTGATGTGAGCCATTGAGGTCTGGATCGTTGATCAAACCTTTCCAGCCGATTGTAGTGCGCGGCTTCTCAAAATAAACACGCATGACCAGCAGCAGCTGATCCTTCAACTGATTGTTGAGCTTTGCCAGACGCTCGGCGTACTCTATGGCGGCTTTCGGGTCATGGATTGAACAAGGCCCGACCACCACCATCATGCGCGGATCGCGGGACCAGAGGATATCTTTGATCTGCTGGCGGGAGCAGGCGACGAATTCAGCGGCCTTCTCAGAAAGGGGCAGAACCTGTTTAAGATCTGCCGGGGCAATCAAGGGCGTCAAGCCGCTGACATTGAGATTGTTGGTCCGGATCATGGGTCTCTCCTTCTATGTAAAATACGGATTAATTGTTGCAAAGTTCGCTATTATGTCCTCAAGATGCTGAGAAATCAACGTTTTTTACGAAACCTGGCGGGGGAAAGAGTTTGACTGTCCGGACTGTATTAAGCTATATAGAGCGCAGTATCTAAAGTCACTATCGCTGCTTTTTCAACGATATGTTACGAGGTGGTCATGCAAGTTCTCTGGTCGGCGCTCTATCAAGTGGTCAACCTGGTTTTTCAAATTTACATCTTTATTGTTATTGCCCGGGCTCTGGTGTCCTGGGTCAATCCTGATCCGTACAACCCGATCGTGCGCTTTCTCTACAAAGCGACTGACCCGGTGCTTGATCGGATGAAAAGGATATTGCCGTTGCAATTCAGAGGTATCGATCTGTCGCCGGTCGCATTGCTGATCCTCCTTTCCGTTGTTGAACAGATGCTTCTCGCGATTATTGTGCAGTTAAGTGGCAGGTTCTGAGGCCATTATGCGAATCAGCCCGATCGATATTCAACAGAAGCAGTTCAAATCGCGCCCTTTTGGTTACGAAAAAACAGGCGTCGACCAGTTTCTTGAGCTTCTTGCCGAAGAGCTGGAGCGCCTGATGCGCAAGAATCAGGATCTTCTGGAGGAGTTGGCCCGTACCAACGTGACCTTGGCCGAGATGCGCGAGCGTGAGGAGACCCTCAAAGAAACGCTGGTGATCACCCAAAAGATTACTGAGGAGTTGAAGTCAACTGCCCGCCGTGAGGTGGCTGTGATGATAGCTGAGGCTGAGATCAAGGCCGAGCGTCTGATGCGCAATGCTGAAGAGCGGCGCATGAAGTTGATCGAGGAGGTCCATGAAATCAAGCGGCAGAAGATAGATTTTGAAGTCAGCCTGCATAGTCTGCTGCAAAAACATATCCGCATGCTTGATCTGAATAACACGGCTATCGAACAGCAGGATACCGATTCCAGACTGCTTGAAGAACCCTTGCCTTTCATGAAACAGCCTGATCGTCTCTCCGAAGAATGTGCATCAAAACCTGTCAATCATGAAGAGGAAATGATAGAGGAAATGATAGAGGAAGTAATTGATGAAGTAATTGAGGAAGCTGAATTTACCGAAACGGACACGGTTGATTCAGAAGCTGAGGAATCCGTTGGCTGGTCCTTTGGTGACAAAGTTTCGAAGAGCTCTTTCGAAATTGAACGTGATGAAGAGAATGAATAAACAGGGAATGTTCAAGTGACCCTGCCTTGCCTGCGGCAAACCGTTGCAGGTGTAGAAATTTATCTATACCTCCAGCCCCGTGCCAGCCGCAACCAGGTCGTTGGTCTGCAGGGTCAGGAGCTCAAGATTGCCCTGACCGCCCCGCCTGTGGAGGGTGCTGCCAATAAGGCCTGCTGCCTTTTCCTTGCCAAGCTCTGCAGTTTACCGAGGAGTTGTGTTAAACTGGTTTCCGGCGACAGATCCCGTCACAAACGTGTATTGCTTGAAGGTGCCGACCTTGAGAAAGTAATGTGTCTTCTTGATGATCTTCTGAGGGGTTGACATCTACCGGCAAAGCCATTAAATTACGGACGAATTTTACCATGAGGTGAGACGTTATGCCGATGTACGAATATCAATGTAAAGATTGTGGACTGGTCTTCGAGGCCCGTCAGAAGTTTTCCGATCCAGCCTTGACTGTGTGTAACGTGTGCGGCGGGCAGGTGACTAAAATGATCTCCCAGACCGGCTTCGCTCTGAAGGGAAGTGGCTGGTACGATCAGGGTTATGGCAGCAAGCCGGTGGCCTGCGCTTCAGCAGATAGTGGCGGCGGTTGCGCCGGTTGTCCGAAAGCGGCCAACGAATAGCGTTCTTTGCGAAAGAAAGTTTGAGAAGGGACGGGAGTGAATTCTGTCCCTTTTTCTGTTGATCTTTTGTGCTCTCGGTGTAGTGGAGAGCTGGGGATATACTACAGTAGGGCCTTCTTTCAGTTTGTGGACGGTAAGATGCCGGAAAATTCTTTATCCTTGTCGGAGCTTGGCTGGGGCCATTTTTTTCAACAGCAGCTAAGCCTTGAAGAGTGGCAGGAGACCACGCCGGTGCGTGTTTTTGCCCTCAATCGACACCTGGTTGAAGGCGTCGGCGCAGGGGGGCGACAGCAGTTTGCGTTGCCTCACGCCTGGCTGCATCGTTCTGCGGAAGAATTGCCTACGGTGGGTGACTGGGTGCTGCTCGATGGCGACGGCCAACCGCTGCGTCTTCTGCAACGCACCAGCCTGTTTAAGCGCATGGCTTCCGGAGACAGTGCACGTGTGCAGTTGATGGCGGCGAATGTCGACACTTTGTTTATCGTCACTTCCTGTAATCAGGAATTCAGCCTTTCCCGCCTTGAACGTTATCTCGCGTTGGCTCTGGATGCCGGGGTCGAGCCGGTCGTTGTGCTCACCAAGGCGGACTTGATTGAGAATGTCGATGACTTCTGCACCCAGGTCAGGACTCTGCTTACCAGTTTGGCGATTGAAGCAGTCAATGCCAGGAACGCCAAGGTCATAGATACTCTCCGTCCCTGGTGTTCGCGCGGACAGACGGTGGCCCTGGTCGGGTCAAGCGGGGTTGGTAAGTCGACCCTGGTTAATGCTTTAAGTGTTACAGCGAATCAGGAAATCGGTGCTGTGCGCGAAGGTGATGCGAAAGGTCGTCATACGACCACCGCTCGTACCCTGCACCTGATCCCAGGCGGAGGGCTGCTGCTCGACAGCCCGGGCCTGCGCGAGTTGCAGCTGAGCGACTGTGAAATCGGGGTCTCCACCCTCTTCGAAGAGATCGAAGCAGTGGCTCGCAACTGTCGTTTCAACGATTGCCGTCACCTAGGCGAAGCCGGCTGTGCGGTGGCTGTTGCCGCTGAAAACAACGAACTGGATCCCCGCCGGCTGGCTAATTATCTCAAGCTGAAAGAAGAGCTGCAACGTGCCGACGAAACGCAGGTAGAGAAACGCCGCAAGGACAAAAGTCCTAGCAAAAACTACAAGAGGGCTCAGGCACGGAAATGGCAGGACGATGAATAATTTTTTTGCTGCGTTGCGCGAAGCGATCAGGGCAAATCAACTAACATGCCTGTCTCGCTGGGCGGTTGTTGACGATCCCGTCAACTTGTGAGCCACGATGATCGTTGGAGACTCTTCGCGGGCCCGTTTTTTGTCAATTATCCATCCTTCAAACTTTACAAGCCAATCTCCCTTGCGTATAGTCTTAGTCTGATTTTAGAGGAGGTTTGCTGCGTGGATAAGATCATTGATGGCAAGGCAATTGCCGCTGATATGCGTAAAGAGATTGCTGCCGATGTGGTGACATTGAAAGCCCGGGGTGTTACCCCCGGCCTGGCAGTCGTCCTGGTGGGGGATGATCCGGCCAGTCGGGTTTACGTGTCGATGAAAGAGAAGGCTTGCGAGCAGGCCGGGATCTTTTCCGATGAGCATAAACTGCCCACTGGAACGACCGAGGCACAGCTGCTGGCGTTGATCGAGGATTTGAACAGTGACCCGCGTATCGACGGTATCCTGGTACAGCTTCCATTGCCCGATCATATCAATGAAGGCAAGGTCCTGGAAACCATTTCACCCGCCAAGGACGCTGACGGTTTTCACCCCTACAATGTCGGGCGCCTGGTGACCGGCAACCCGCTCTTTCAACCATGTACACCTTACGGTGTCATGAAGATGCTGGAACACATCGGCGTTGATCTGACCGGCAAGGAAGTCGTCGTGGTTGGGCGTTCCAATATCGTCGGTAAACCCGTGGCCCTGATGTGTCTCTCCCAGCATGCAACCGTGACCCTCTGCCATTCCCGTACCAGAGACCTGCCGGCTAAAGTCGCACAGGCTGATGTTCTGATCGCTGCCGTCGGTCGTCCCGAGATGATTAAGGGCGCATGGATCAAGGAAGGTGCAGTGGTTATAGACGTTGGTGTCAACCGGGTCGGCGATGGGAAACTGGTCGGCGATGTTGAATTCGAAGCAGCCAAAAAGCGCGCTAGCGCCATAACGCCTGTACCCGGCGGCGTCGGACCCATGACGATCACCATGCTGCTCTACAATACCGTGGAAGCCGCAAAACGTCGCGTGAATCAGTAAACTCTTTTTGCGACCCGAAACGATATTCGTTCTGGGTCGCTTTGCCTTAAATTCTCAGGTCTTGGACTCAGATTATTCCATAGTCCCCAGCCTCCAGCCCCTGGTATAAAATGATTATCAGTGAACTGAAACCCCTGGAAGAGCTTTACCAGGCACTGGCAGAATTTGACAAGCTTTTCCTGGTCGGCTGCGCAGCCTGTGCTACGGCCTGCAAGGCAGGTGGAGAGGAAGAGATTTTCAAGCTGCAGGAGTGGCTGACAGGCCGGGATAAGGATGTCACCGGAAGTGTGGTGATTGACGAAGCCTGTCATATCATGCGGGCCGCGCGTGATCTGCGTCATCATAAAAGTGCGGTGCAGGGTGCCGATGCACTGGTGGTGCTCGCTTGCGGCTCGGGAATTCAGTCGATATCCTCCAATGTCGACAAACGCGTGGTTGGCGGGTTGAACTCCATGTTCCTTGGCAATGTCCGGCGCTTCGGCCATTACGAGGAGATGTGTTCGCTCTGCGGTGACTGCATCCTCAACGAAACGGCCGGAATCTGCCCTGTGACCACCTGCGCCAAGGGCCTGCTCAACGGCCCCTGCGGAGGCATGCAAGATGGACACTGTGAAATCGATGCGGATATCGAATGCGCCTGGCGGCTGATCTATGAACGTTTGCAGAGTCAGCAGCGGCAGGGCGTCTTCGCCCGGCGCGTTCCGCCGAAAAACTGGAGCCGACGCCGCCAGCCAGGTCGATATCGCCTGGGCAACAAAGACAGCTGATGTCACGCTTGTCTGAACAGTTGGCATGTGGCCAGTTTGTGGTAACGGCTGAGATCGCGCCACCCAAGGGGACCAACCTGGCACCGGCTTTAGCCGAAGCCGCGA
Source organism: Desulfuromonadales bacterium (assembly GCA_051305855.1). Classification (GTDB taxonomy): domain Bacteria; phylum Desulfobacterota; class Desulfuromonadia; order Desulfuromonadales; family BM103; genus M0040. The sequence continues at coordinate 16,436 of JBPPMB010000194.1, read as the reverse complement.
AGTTTAAGGGCATCACTGCCGTCAATGTCACTGATAACCAGGGTGCCAACATGCGCTTGTCGGCGCTTGCGCTGGCGGTACAGTTACAGCAGGCTGGCATTGAAACGATCCTGCAGCTGACCTGCCGTGACCGTAACCGCATGGCGTTACAGTCTGACCTGCTCGGTGCGGCCGCCTTTGGCATTGAGAACCTGCTGCTGCTCTCCGGCGATCACAGCAAATTTGGCGACCACCCTGACGCCCGGCCGGTCTTTGACCTTGATTCAGTACAACTTCTTGATATGACAGCAGGTTTGATGAATGGGGTTGACATGGTAGGCAAGCCTCTCGATGGAATACCGAGCTTTTTCCCTGGCGCCGCAGTCAATCCGGCGGCGGAACCCTTTGAACTGATGTTCCAGAAAGTGGTTAAAAAAGTTGACAGTGGCGCACGATTTTTCCAGACGCAGTCGATTTTTGATCGAAACTCTCTGGAGCGCTTTATGTTGGCGATGAAACCTTTAAGTGTGCCAGTTATAGCCGGCGTCCTCTTGATCCGCAGTGCCAGGATGGCCCGCTTTCTTAATGACAATATCCCTGGCGTGAAGGTTCCGGGCTCTTTGCTTGAGCGTTTTGAACGCGCAGCTGACCCGCAGGCCGAAGGTGTTGCCATAGCTCGTGAAACCGTTGGCTTGGCCAGGGAACTGTGTCAGGGCGTGCATCTGATGACCCTGGGTCGCGAAGATAAAATTCCCGCGATTCTCGCATGATCGGCGGAATCATTGCAAAATGCCCGAGACAAGATGCAACGCAATGACGCCAGGAAAAAGAAATCACCGGGAAGAACAGCAAAAGTAACCCCAAATTTTTTTTGGACTTTGCGCCTTGCTGTTGAATGTTTATAGTCATTGTTATCGTTGCTTAGCTGTTAAGGAGCCAATCCGTGAAAGAAACCCCTTTGAACCAGATCCATCGTGAACTTGGCGCGCGGATGGTCGATTTTGGCGGTTGGGATATGCCGGTCCAGTACTCCGGGGTTATCGAAGAGCATCTGGCTGTACGCCAGGCGGCAGGCCTCTTTGATGTCTCCCACATGGGTGAAGTTGAAGTGACCGGTCCAAACGCCCTGGCTTTTATCCAGTACCTGACCATTAATGATGCATCGAAACTGGTCGACGGCCAGATTCAGTATTCGGCTTTTTGTTACCCCGAGGGCGGTATCGTCGATGATGTTACGCTCTACCGGTTCAATGAGTCGCGCTTTCTCTTCTGTGTCAACGCGTCCAATACCGACAAGGATTTTGCATGGATGCAGAAGATTCTGTCCGAATCGGCTATGACTGATGTTACCCTGAGCAACCGTAGCGCGGAATTCGCCCAGATTGCTCTGCAGGGGCCAAAAGCTGAAAAAATCCTCTCTGCCCTCACAAAGGTGCCGCTTGCCGATATTGTTTATTATCATTTTTGCGAGGGTGTTGTTGCCGGTGTGGAAATGATTATTTCGCGCACCGGTTACACCGGCGAGGACGGTTTCGAGCTTTACCTGCCTTCATCGGCAGCTGTCGAAGTCTGGCGTCAGCTGATGGCAACCGGGGCTCCATATGGCTTGTTGCCGATCGGCTTGGGTGCGCGCGACACCCTGCGGCTTGAAAAGGGCTACGCCCTGTATGGTCACGAACTCTCCCGGGAGATCTCTCCCTTGGAAGCCGGCCTGGCCTGGATCACCAAGCTTGACAAGGATGATTTTGTCGGCAAAGCTGCTCTGGTGGCGCAAAAGACCAATGGCATGCCACGCCGACGTGTCGGTCTTGTCATGCAGGAGCGCGGTATTCCGCGCGAGGGATACCTGGTCTTTGCAGGTGACCGTGAAGTTGGTGTCGTAACCAGCGGCACCATGTCACCGACCCTTATGATCGGCGTTGCCCTGGCGCTGGTGGAGCCGTCTGTGGCAGGAATTGATAGTGAACTGCAGGTTGCCATTCGCAATCGCCGCATGAATGCCAAGGTCGCCCGACCACCTTTTGTAAAGTAAAGTAATTGAAAACCGTTCCGATAGAAATTTCCCCCCTGTTGTTTCAGGGGCACACAGCCAGAAGGAGATTGCCATGGAATTCCCGGAAGAACTCAAGTACACAGAAGAACATGAATGGGTCATGGTCGAGGAAGAGTTGGCCGTGATTGGTATCACTGATTTTGCCCAGGATGCACTCGGTGATGTGGTTTTTGTTGAGCTTCCCGAGGTCGGTACCGTCCTGGAAGCCGGCAAAGCTTTTGGCGTCGTGGAATCGGTAAAAGCTGTCTCCGATATCTATGCACCGGTCTCCGGTGTCGTCGAAGAGATCAATGATGATCTTGTCGACGCCCCTGAGATTATCAACACGTCTCCCTACGAAGACGGTTGGATGATCAAAATACGTATGACTGATGTCGCCGATGCTGATGCCCTGATGGATGCTGAAGCGTACCAGGCCCTGATCGCAGAGGAGAGCTGAGGCCATGCGTTTTATCCCGCATACTGCCGGGGACGTGACTGAGATGCTCGAACGGATTGGTGTCAACACCCTGGAGGACCTGTTTGTCGGGGTTCCGGAATCCGTACGGCTCAAACGTCCGCTCGATCTTTCGGCACCGGCCAGTGAGACCGAGCTGCTTCGTGAACTGAAAGCTCTGGCCGTAAAGAACGCCACCCCGGAAACACACAAGAGTTTCCTCGGCGGCGGCGCCTATTACCACTTTATCCCTGCGGTGATCGATCTGCTGATTTCGCGCAGTGAGTTCTATACGGCCTACACCCCTTACCAGCCGGAAATCAGTCAAGGTACTTTGCAGGCGGTCTTCGAATTTCAGTCACTGATCTGCCAGTTGACCGGCATGGACGCTGCGAACGCATCGATGTACGATGGCGCTTCGGCCTGCGCGGAAGCGGTACTCATGGCGGTGCGTCTGACTCGCCGCAAGCGCGTGCTGCTGTCGCGGGCACTCAACCCCCGCTACCGGGCTGTTGTGGCCACCTACTGCCGCTATCTCAGCCTGGAGCTGGTCGATGTTGCTGTCGCTGATGATGGCCGGACCGATCTCGCTGATTTGAACGCCAAGCTGGACGAAACAACGGCAGTCGTGGTGGTCGGCTATCCGAATTATTTCGGCGTGATTGAGGACGTTGCTACACTGGCTGAAACCTCGCACGGGTCGGGAGCACGTCTGGTCACTGCAGTTGCAGAACCGGTCGCTCTTGGACTGCTCAAGTCGCCAGGTGAACTCGGCGCCGATATTGTGGTCGGTGACGGCCAGAGTTTCGGTCTGCCACTTGCTTTCGGCGGCCCTTATGTCGGTTTTTTTGCCGTGCGCCAGAAGGATGTGCGTGCTATGCCGGGACGCCTGGTTGGCGAAACCACCGATCTGGAAGGGCAGCGGGGATTCGTGCTGACTTTGGCAACCCGAGAGCAGCATATCCGTCGTGAAAAGGCGACTTCGAATATCTGTTCCAATCAAGGGTTGTGTGCCTTGATGGCAACCATCTTTATGAGCCTGCTTGGCAAACAGGGCTTGCGTGAGATGGCTGAACAGAACCTGGCCAAGGCCGCTTATGCCCGTCAGCAATTGTCCGGCATCAAGGGCTTCAGTCTGGTCTTTGGCGGACCGGTATTCAACGAGTTTGTCGTGCGTTCCAAAGCGCCGGTCGCAGAAGTGCTCAGCCGCCTCGAAGAGGCCGGGATTCTGGCCGGCATCCCGCTTGGTGAGGATTACCCGGAGCTGGCAGACTGTTTCCTGGTTTGCGTGACCGAGCAGAATCAGCGCGGGGAAATCGACGCACTGGTCGCTGCACTGCAGGGAGGTGCGGCATGACGATAATTGGTACCAGCGGGCTTGTCCTGAACGAAAAGCTGCTTTTCGAGCATTCCGAGCCGGGGCGCAAAGGCTACAGCCTGTCGAAGCTTGATGTCCCTGCAACTGCACTGCCGGCCGAACTCTGCCGCGAAGAAATCAGCGGTTTCCCGGAGTTGTCCGAAGTTGACGTGGTGCGTCATTTTACCCGGCTGTCAACCTGGAATTACGGCGTCGACTCCGGTTTTTACCCCTTGGGCAGCTGTACCATGAAGTACAACCCCAAGGTCAATGAAGTGGCGGCCCGTATCCCTGGTTTGGCTTCTATCCATCCGGCAACGCCAGCGCATCTGGCCCAGGGCACCCTGGAGCTGATGTATCGTTTGCAGGGTGCCTTGGCAGAGGTTTCCGGCTTTGCCAGGGTCACTTTGCAGCCGGCTGCAGGAGCCCAGGGAGAACTGACGGGGATGCTGGTGATCCGCGCCTGGCACGAAGCCCGCGGCAGCAAGCGGAGCAAGGTGCTGATTCCTGATACGGCGCACGGCACCAACCCGGCGACGGCTGCACTGACTGGTTACGACGTTGTCCCCCTCGCTTCAGACGGAGTGCTGACCCTGGAAGAGGTCGAGGCGCACATGAATGACGATGTTGCTGCGCTGATGGTTACCAACCCGAATACACTCGGTTTGTTTGAGACAAATATCGAGGCGATCTGTAAGCTGGTTCATGAACGTGGAGGCCTTGTCTATTGTGACGGAGCCAATCTCAACGCGCTGATGGGCATTGCCCGTCCCGGCGATATGGGCATCGACGTCATGCACTTCAACCTGCACAAAACCTTCTCCACGCCTCATGGCGGCGGTGGACCAGGGGCTGGTCCGGTGGGCGTAACGGAGGCATTGATCCCCTATCTTCCCGGGCCGGGTGTGGAACGTGCAGGCGAGAGCTACCGCCTCGAAGCAGCAAGTGCGGATTCCGTTGGCCGCATGATGGCCTTCCATGGCAATGTCGGCGTCATGGTGCGAGCCTATGCCTATATTCGCAGCATGGGTGCTACCGGCTTGAGACACGCCAGCGAGATGGCTGTACTCAATGCCAACTACGTACGGGCAAGGCTGGAAGGTGTTTACGACCTGCCATACAAAAGCCGCTCTTTGCACGAAGTTGTTTTTTCCGATAAGAATCTTGAAGGCGGCTGCCACACTTTGGATGTGGCCAAACGCCTGATTGACTACGGTTACCACCCGCCGACCATCTACTTCCCATTGGTGGTCAAGGGGGCGATCATGATTGAACCGACCGAGACAGAGAGTCAGGAAGTTCTCGATGAGTTCTGTGATGCCATGATCGCCATAGCTGGAGAGGCCCGTGACAACCCGGAGCTGTTGCATCAGGCTCCGGTGCGCTCCCGGATCAGAAGGCTTGACGAGACCACTGCGGCAAGAAAGCCGAAGCTTAAGTGGGAGGAAGGCGCATAGCGCGAAGAGGTAAAAGATAAGATGCAAAAGAGAATGGGGACGATCTGCAAAGGTCGTCCCCGTTTCTTTTGTCGAGTGGCTGCTAGGAGACTGTCGGACTATACGGACCGAAGCGAAAATTTGGATGTTTGAGAACAGATTTTAACTCGTTTGCAGCTCCATAGCTGTAGCTATAGAGCAAAAGGGGGCTAAAATATGGGCCGAACAGCCGAATTTGCAGCCGGTTCATGGATAGTCCGACAGTTTCCTAGTAAATACTTCCAGGAAGTCGCCGGTATGATCGCGTGACGCTGCCATTCAGATGGTACTGGAAGAAGGCCATAATTTTCAGGTCATCGTTGAGGTAAGCTCGTGGCAGAGGCCCGTAGCTGGCCCCTTTGCGAATAGCTCGTATGGTCTCGTCATCAAGGGCCCGATAACCGGAACTTTCCAGCAGGCGAACATCGGTGACGTTGCCTTGGCGATCGACTGTGATACGTACCAGGCAGGTCCCCTGTTGATTCTGCCGAGCCGCCGCTTCCGGATAGTTCCAGACATTGTAAATGTTGGTACGGAAGCGACGCATGAATGAGAAAAGCAGATCCTGTTGGGAGTCCATCCAGACCGTGTCACCTTTGGAGACGTCTTCCCGGTATTTCTGCCGCCAGTCACTTTCAATCTGCGCCAGTGTGTTTGGTGAAATTTTTGTGAGGGCCTCTAAATCAGGGAGCGGAAGAGACGGCTTCTCCTCTGGTTTGGCCATCCAGCCTTCGGGGGTAACCGGTAAAGGTTCAACCGGTTCAACCGGTTCAACCGGTTTAACCTGTTGCGGTGCAACCTCCGGGCGGGTTTTTGGCTGTACCTGCGCCTGTGGGGGTGTTTTGCGGACCGGTACGGGAGTGCGCACAATTTTCTCTCGATCCTCAACATCCTTTCCTTCCGGCGCCATCTCTTTCTCAACCACCTGGTCCTTCTCTGCCAGACGCTTGGCTGGTTCCTGGCGTGGTTTCTCAAGTTCTTTGCGGATCGGCAGGTCGAGTTCGCGTTCACGTTCACGCACCAGAGGTGGACGTACTTCCACATAAACCGGTTTCGGGGTGGTCTCCGCCGGAAACAGCTGTTGCTTCGACACCAGCAACAGGAGCAGGTGCAGAAGAAGCGACAGCAGGATGAACCCTGTTATTATGCGATTCTGACGTTGTTCAGCAGTCATGTGTCTCCAATTTGTTAACTTTCAATTCTATTACAATTAGGTGCGCACTGCCAGTATGGAATAAGCTGCTTCTGCCTGCTTGCGTAACGGGAAAAAAGTTGACGATTCCAAGCTCCTCCGGTATATTTCCGAATCTTAAATCAAACTTTGTTTGAAGGAGGATATATAGCTATGCACCTTGTTGACCAGATCAAAGCAAAGGCGCGCGCCAGCACTCAGATTGTCGTGCTCCCCGAAAGTTATGATGATCGGATGATTCAAGCGGCAGAGTTGATAACCAGGGACAGCCTGGCAAAAGTTGTCCTGCTTGGAGATGTTTCAGCCCTTGAAGCCAAGGCCGACCTGCTGGGTGTGTCTTTGGCCGGAGTGGTGCTCGTTGATCCAAAAAACGCTGATCAGCTGGATGATTATATCGCTGAGCTGGTGAAGCTTCGTGAAAAGAAGGGGCTGACGGCCGGGCAGGCCCGTGACATCCTGACGGGCGATGACAATCTCTTTTTCGGAGCCATGATGGTGCGCAAAGGAGACGCCGGCGGTATGGTTGCCGGCGCCTTCAACACCACCGGTGATGTTTTGCGCGCCGCCTTTCAGGTTGTCGGCACTGCACCGGGAATGAAGACCGTGTCATCGGTGTTCCTGATGGTGACCAAAAATCCTGACTTTGGCGAGAATGGCGTGCTCTGTTTCGCCGACTGTGCCGTAAACCCGAACCCGAATGCCCAGGCTTTGGCGGAAATTGCCATCTCGACAGCCAGCAGCTGCAAGAGCTTCCTGGGAGTTGATGCCCGTGTGGCCATGCTCTCTTTCTCAACCAAGGGAAGCGCTAGCCACGAAGACTGCGACAAAGTCCTTGAGGCTCTGGCCATTGCCAGGAAACTCGACCCGAATCTGCAGATCGACGGGGAATTACAGGCTGACGCCGCATTGCTGCCCAAGGTCGGTGAAAAGAAGGCTCCCGGTTCTGCGGTCGCAGGGAGAGCCAATACCCTGATTTTCCCTGATCTGGATGCCGGTAATATCGGCTACAAGCTGGTTGAGCGTGTTGCCGGGGCAGAAGCGGTAGGGCCAATCATACAGGGACTCGCCAAGCCGGTGAATGATCTCTCGCGCGGTTGTTCCGTTGCAGACATAGTCTCTGTCTCAGCCATAACTGCAGTTCAGGCACAGAAGGGATAGTCATAATCCCGACTGACTGTTTATGCGCTGGAGTTGCCTTCTGCTTCTGATGTGCTTAAAGGGTTGATAGCTTGCTATCAACCCTTTATTTATGTACCTTTGATACACAGTTCGTCCGGGTTGCCTTTCTGGGGGGAATGAATGCTCATCTATGAAAATGAAGGCTTTCTAGAAGTAGAATCGGAAGATATCAAGCAGCTCTGTCGCTCGACCGTTCCCGTCACTTTTGGTGATACGGAGAGCAAGGCCTTTGAGGTGCGCGCCGCCCTTTGTACTTATATGGACAATGCCGAGCAGCGCAGCCGTGTTGTCTTTTATTCCAGAGCTTTAAAGGTCTCCCTGGTCTTTGCTGCCAAAGGGCTAGAGAGTCAAACCTCCTGGCAACATGCTCAGGAGGTTCTCACTCGACTCGGCTTCATGCTTGAGGATGTTGACCTGAGGCTCAGGCCGGCCATGCTGGAAGTTGTTCTGCGTGATGTCCCTGGTCTTCGCTCTTCTGCCGAGGCACGTAAGGAACGTGCCAAAAAATCACGGCTTCTTGCTGAGCTTCAGGAAGCTTGCGACAAGGATCCGGACAGTGCTCAGGGGAAAAAAGCGGCCCTCAGGCTAAGTGCAGAAATGCGTTTGGGGGCGGATGCAGAAGAACTTCGGCTGTTTTTGGAAAGGTCGTTGGCCAGTGCCGGTGCCGATGTCCTCGCGGGCAAAGTGAAAGATTTGACTTCCAGATTAGAAACAGCAGAGGCCCTTGCTGAATCTGAACGTTCTCAGCGGAAGTTCAGTGATTCGATCACAGCCGCGGCCGAGAAGAGGATTCAGGAGCTTGAAGAGCTCCTTGTCGATGTCGAAACCAGGTCTTCGGACACGTTAAAACAGAAACGGAAAATTGTTCAGCTCCAAGGGCGGATCAAGCCGCTTGAGCAAGCATTGGCTTCAGCTGAGGCCGCGTTGGAAAAGGAAGTTGAAAAACAGGGTCAGTTTGCTGCCGAGGCGAGCCTTACTCATGAGCGGATTGCTCTTCTGGAGCATCAGTTGAACAAGGCCGAAACGTTTCATGCAAACATTCAGGCTCAGCTTGAGGAGACACAGGCTGAAGGCTCTCAAGTCAATGAGAGCCTCAAGGAAGCAGAGCGTCGTATCAAAGCTCTCGATGCGGCGCTTAAAAGTGCAGAGGATAAATCTGCTCAGGGTGATGAAGCCGTAAAAAAGACTGAAGTTGTCCAAGCTGAACTTGTCGTGGCGCAGCAGGAATTAACAGCATCACTTCATCAAAATATCGCTCTGGAAGAGCAGCTTGCCGCCGCGCTTGATCAGTGCGAAGGCTTGACAGAACGTCTGCGGGAGACTGAACAACGTGCCCGTGACAAGGTCCTGGCTGAGGAACAGTCGGCCGCCTTGACCGAACAGAACGCCCAGCTGGCCAGTGAGTTCAAGAACCTTCGTGATGAATATGCTCAGCAGCACATCACCCGCGAGCATCTGGAAGAGCAGCTCGCAACTGCGCTTGATCAGTGCGAAGGCTTGACAGAACGTCTGCAGGAGACTGAACAACGTGCCCGTGACAAGGTCCTGGCTGAGGAACAGTTGGCCGCCTTGACCGAACAGAACGCCCATTTGGCCAGTGAACTCAATGACCTTCGTGATGACAATGCTCAGCAGCACATCACCCGCGAGCATCTGGAAGAGCAGCTCGCAACTGCGCTTGATCAGTGCAAAGGCTTGACAGAACGTCTGCGGGAGACTGAACAATGGGCCCGTGACAAGGTCCTGGCTGAGGAACAGTCGGCCGCCTTGACCGAACAGAACGCCCATTTGGCCAGTGAGCTCAATGACCTTCGTGATGAATATGCTCAGCAGCACATCACCCGCGAACACCTGGAAAAGAGAGCTGCAAAAGATGGCCGGAGGATCAGCGACCTTGAAGACTCACTTGCCAAAATGACAGCAAAATCTTCAGGTTTGTTCGAGTACGTGAAAAAATCCTCTGCACTCTCGCGGGAGATCGAAACGCTCAGAAGTGATCTGCAGGAGCAGAAGAAGCGCCTCCAGGAAGAGCAGAATTCTCGAAAAGAATCGGAATCTGCGATTGAAGAAGCCCATAAGGTCATTGTTTCTCTTGAAAGCATGATCAGGAAAACAGAAAGTCCTCTGACTGAACAGCATTCTCATGAAGCATCAGAGGATAGTGACAATCAAAAGATGCATGAGCTTGAGTTGAAGCTGGAAACGGTCGAAAATCAACTCGAACAGGAACGCCGTGAGCGTAAGAGACTTGTCAAGGCCGTTGCTGCTGCGGAAAAAAAGGTCGTTGAGCAGGAAAAGAGGCTGGTGCGGGCACAAACCGAACAGGTTGAGAAAAAGCTCCGGGGTGATATTGCCGTAGAGAAATCTGCACAAGCACAGGAGAAAGCAGCCAAGCCACTGCCGCATGAATTGCGACCTGTGCCCAGGAAAGACGCCCTCTTTCGCCCGGACTGGGATTTGGCAGGGCTACCCTGTCAATCATCCAGGCAGGTTTTCAAAGCGTGGGAGACAGTGTTCAATGTCCAGACTTCGCTGGAAGGCTATCCATCGCAATACTGTATGGCCTTTCTGGTCGTGCTGCGTCTGGAGAAGCAGAAGAAGCTTTATCTGCTCTATCGCCTTAAAAAAAGCAAGCATACCCTTGTCTGTGTGCCCGTCAAAACTCCTAAAGATGAGCCTTCTTTGGCAAAAGCCATCAAGGAGGGGTTGAATTTCCTCAAAATAAGCGGCTTTGGTATGGAAATAATTTCAAAAGGTGACATCGAGAGCACTTTGCGGCCGTATTTTCTGGAAGACTGAGCCTGATCGCTTAACAGGAAATACGTCGAAATCTCGTTCGGCATGGTCATGGCGTCGATTTATCGCCCATGATGCATGTTTAAATCCCGAGCATCGACTACTTGCGTTGGAAATCCTCTGAGGAAAAGCTGTACGTGAAATTCATGTGATCGGTGTAGGTGCCTTCCATAATGGCTGCAACGTCCTCGGTGAAGACCAGCTCTTCATCGGTCGGAATGACGAAAACCTTGACGGGGGAATCGGGTGTCGTGATCACGCTTTCCACCTTGCGGGTCATGGTTTTGCGATTTTTCTCCTTGTCGAGAATGATCCCCATAAACTCAAGCCCCTCTACTGCTTTCTCGCGAATCTGCCATCCCATCTCGCCAACGCCGGCGGTGAATACGACTGCATCAATGCCACCGGTAGCGGCGGCGTAAGCCCCGATGTATTTCTTCAGGCGATAGGACTCAACGGCGAGCGCCAGCTGACAGCGTGGGCAGTTGTCCTCCTCGGCGCCTTCAATGACATCCCTGCGGTCGGTGAATTTACCGGTAATTCCCAGTATGCCTGATTTTTTGTTCAGGACACTGTCTATCTCTTTGGGAGTAAGCCCTTCCTGCTCCATGATGAAAGCCGGAATAGCCGGGTCGATATCACCGCAGCGCGTGCCCATGACTGCTCCCTCCAGAGGGGTCAGACCCATGGAGGTGTCTACCGAGATGCCATTCTTGATGGCTGTGTGCGAGACGCCGTTGCCGATATGCATGGTTATGATATTGCATTCTTTTGGATCCTTGCCGAGCATGACCGCGGCACGCTTGGAAACGTAAAGATGGCTGGTGCCGTGGAACCCATAGCGGCGTACCCCGTACTTTTCATACCATTCGTAGGGTAGGGGGTAAGTGTAGGCCTTCTCCGGCATGGTCTGATGGAAGGCCGTGTCAAATATGGCAACGTGCGGCACATCGGGGAGCACCGACTGGGCCGCTTCTATACCGGAAATATTCGGCGGGTTGTGCAGTGGCGCCAGGTGCTGAACATTCTTGATCGCGTCGAGGACCGCGTCGTCAATCCGCACCGAGCAGGTGAACTTCTCGCCGCCATGTACAACCCGGTGACCGACAGCTGAGATCTGGGTAATCTCTCTGAGGACACCATATTTCTTATCGGTCAAAATTTTGATGATCAAGTGAATGGCGACCCTGTGATCGGGACATTCATATTCCTCCCGGTAGGTTTCTTTGCCCGGAACTTCGTGGATAATGAAAGAGTCGCCGATGGTAACGCGCTCGACCATGCCCTTGGCAACGACTTCCTTTTTCGTCCAATCGTAGAGCTGGTATTTTACTGATGAGCTTCCACAGTTGAGTGCCAGAATGTCCATAAAATATTCCTCCAGGTGTCAGATTCTCTAGAGACTAAAGGTCAAACGCTGTTTAATGTTGACACTTCAATTTGTGCTCAGATTATTGTCAAGTCAGGTTGTATAAGGTCGTGAGAGCGCAAAAAGGTGTTGCAAAGATTAGTGTATGGGGGGAGCAATTGCAAGTTTTTTCCATGGAATAACAGCGCTTCTTTACTCTGGACAGAATCGCTTTGTTAAGGTAAACTCCCCGGCAAGTTTGTCAGAATCACAATTCTAAAAGAGGAGGAAAGTCTCATGGCCCACACAATTAATAGCGAGTGTATCAATTGCGCTGCCTGCGCAGACACTTGCCCGGTTGATGCCATTAGTGAGCAGGGTGATGTGCATGTGATCGACGCAGCAACATGTACGGATTGTGGTGCTTGTGTTGACAGTTGCCCTGTTAGCGCAATAGAAGCTCCCTAAGCACCTTCGGCATAAGAGCAGAAAGAAAGGCCGCACCTGAATCAGGTGCGGCCTTTCTTGTCTCGGAACTGACAGTCGGATCAATTTGCGCCAGGCTTTGAATCGACGACCTCGACATTGATTTTGGCAATGTCTGCCGGAAGGTTGCGGAAGACGATGGTAAAAGGAATTGTTGCCCGGGAGGCCACATTCATATTTGAAAGGCTCTCACCAAACTGGTTGTTCATTGCTTCTTCAATGTCTGCAAATGTCATGGACTTTAATGCGGCATCATCAATTTTATTGCCACAAAATACGGTTTGCTGGAGCAGTGGTTGTCCCTTGGCGTCGAGCAGAAAACCCTTGACCGTGATTGAAGACCTGGTTGTTGGGTAATTGTTGACAGCAGTCCCTTGAATAACCAGCATTTGCCCGGCCTGACCGTTCACATAAGAACTTCCGGTGATGGAAATGTCGATGTGGGCTGCTTGTGAATTAACATCAGGCTCGCCGATATATTCCTGCAAATACGGCAAATACTTGGCGATCGTGTTGAGGTTGAGAGAACCTTCCTGCACGTAGAGGTAACCTGCTGCTCCGCCCAGGCTGGCCAGCAACAAAACGAACAAAAACAGAACACGTGACATGGGACTTTTCTTTGGCGGCGTCGCTTCCGGATGCATTTCGTTACCATGGCTCCGAGAAGGGGATGGAACTCCTCTCTGGCTCGGTCCCGGAGACTCAGCCTCTTTTTCCAATGGCATGGCAGCATTGGACAACGTGTCGTCCTGGAATCTCGGCGCGGTGCTTTCACTACTGTTGTTGGAAAAGTCGATTTCGCCGAAATCCAGCCCTTCTTCTGCACCGGAATCGGAGCGTTCCAGCGGAAAATCGCTGGTTTCAAATTGGGGTTCTTCAAAGCTGAAAGAAGTATCGTCTCCAGAAGATTCCTCACTCCGCGCAGAAGTCGAATCCTCATCGAGCAAACTTTCGTCATTATCAAAGGAAAACTCCCCTGGCTCACTGTTTCCTGGGGGAGCGGCGGAATTCGTCTCTTCTTTCACCTCGTCAAAGCTGAAGGCGCTGCTGGCATCATCTTCATCTAAGGCAAGCTCTCCTGGTTCCTCCTGCTCCCATGAACCTTCCTCGGCACTGTCAAAAGAGAATTCGGATGGCTCTGTGAATCCCTCTGTAGAAAAGACAGTTTCAGTCCTCTCTGCAGTCTCAGAATCAGATTCTGCATCGTCAGTGGGATCAACTGCGATTCGGGCCCCAGCTATTTCGGCTTCTTCGAAACCAGTACTGAAACCAGGTGGTACATCATCAGCTTGATCTTCTTGCTGGACTTCACCTATCGAAAAAACTGAGTCAACTGATGCAGGGTCATCTTTGTCAAAGGCCCTCTCACTGGGTAGACCGGTGCCTGTGAAGGAGAAATCGTCTGCAAGCCCCTCCCCCAGTTCATTATCGCTGCTTATCTCAGATTCAAGAGCGCTGAAATCAAGCTCAACGTTTCCCTGTTGCTCGCTCGCTTCAAACGCACTATCCTCTCCCGATCCAGGCGGCAGGTCAGGTTGCTCACCTGGCTCAGTAAAATCGGCCTGGAATTGCTCAGATAGCGGGGCTGCTCCGGCGGGTAGGTCCTCGCTTACTCTCTCCATATTGGAGAAGTCGAAATCGACGACTTCTTCAAGAAACTCCGGTTCTGGCAGAGTTACGGTAAAGACCTCTTTGCACTTGGAACAGCGGACTTTGATCCCGCCCAGCTTGACCTTTTCATCAGCCAACCGGAAACGGGTTTGGCATGCTTTGCACTCAACGATCATTCTAGGTCCTCCCTCGCTATTCTATTGGTTCAGGCGCCCTCTACAACACGGATGTCGGGCAAGTCGCGATATCTTTCATCAAGATCCAGTCCATAGCCAACGATGAATCCATCGTCCATGGAGAAGCCGATGTAATCGAGCGGTACATTGGTGAGGCGCTGGACATGTTTATCAATCAAGGTACAGATTCTCAAGCTGGCAGGTTGACGGTTCAACAACAAGCTTCGAAGCGATTCCAGGGTCAGACCGCTGTCAACTATGTCCTCTACGACCAGAACATCTTTGTCTTTTATCGACATTTCCAGGTCCTTACGGACTTCAATAATGCCGGATGACTGGGTCGCGGAGCCGTAGCTTGCAAGCCGCACGAAATCGATGACTGTCGGAGTCCTGATCGCTCGAATCAGGTCGGCAACGAAGAGAAAAGATCCTTTGAGAACTGCTATCATTAAGATCTCCCGGCCTTGATAGTCTTTGTCTATCTGGGCAGCGAGCTCCTTGATCCTTGCTGCAATCTCTTGTGCAGAGAAAAGCGGTGTTAGTGAGAGCTTTACGTTGGTGGCGTTTGAGGTCGTCATAATGTCGATATTCTATAGCAAAGCGGTTGATTTATGTCAATTTTTTCACGGCATGAAGTCCCTTGTCTGGTGCAGGAAAATCCTATACTATAATTATCCACAGATTGAGGCCATCTACGAGACAATACCAGGAGAAACTAGATGCGTGTCTGCATATGTCTTGCCACGATCATTCTTGTCTGCCTGTCTGGATCCATCGTTATTGCTGCACCAGATTTACAGGTAGATAATCCTGTTTTTGATTTTGGCGAGGTTTTCCAGGGTGACAAGGTACTACATGTCTTTGCGTTTGTTAACGGCGGTGACGAAACTCTGACCATTGACCGGGTTCGCAGCTCATGTGGTTGTACTGCAGTCCTTGTGTCGGAAAAGAGTATCCCACCGGGAGGCAAGGGGGAGTTGCGGGCCAACTTTGACAGTACCCGTTTCCGTGATGCCGTATCAAAAACAATCTCTCTTTACAGTAACGACCCGGTGCGCCCAGTGATGCAGTTCCAGATCAAGGGCAAGGTCCTCGAGACTGTCGCCGTGGTGCCGGCGCAGATCAATTTCGGCAAAGTGGTTGCGCAAAAGCCTGTCACCTCAACTGTCCTGCTGCGCAACCAGAGTGGCAAGCCATTGACGCTTGGCAAGCCACATTCCACTGCGGCGGAACTGGTCGTCAAAATGCCTGAAGCCTCTTTTGCTACTGGCGAGGAAGTGGCACTTGAATTGCGTCTAACGCCTAAGCCCGGTCAGGCCCGCTTCAGCGGTTATGTCCTGGTGCCGGTTGCGGGTGTCCCGAAAAACGAGTTGCGCATACCTGTTTATGCAACTATCAGCGATTAGTTTTCGCCCGGAAACGATTCGTTTCCGGATCGAAAACGACGTTTGTGTTATGCGGGTTTTCAGATGGGAGACTATTGCAGAGGACTGAGTGTCATTCAACCCGTCCATTTGCGCAGCGTCGCGGAGTACTCCAGCTATTCTGCCTCTCTTGCTTGAAAGACCCCACTGATGCTCTATACTTAACCCGGTTTTGTATTTCTCCCGTTCTTTTGGGTTTCATCGCTTCGACACTTTTCAAGGAGTTCGCATGACAACTTATGTTCTGCCACCAGAGCGACGCAAATTCCTTTACATAATTCTCGGCAGTGTCGGCGCAGCTTTTACTGCGCTTGCTGTATGGCCGATCTGGCGATACCTTCTCCCGGGGGAGAAAACCGGCGAAGATGCGAAAATCCCCATAGCGAGGGTCGATATCCAGTCGGGCATGGCTCATTTTTTCAATTTCCACGGTCAGCCGGCGGTGGTGCTGCAACCTTCACCGGGCCAGTTCATCGCATTCTCTGCTGTCTGCACTCATCTCGGTTGTATTATTCAATGGCAACCTGAAAAAGGGGAATTTTTATGTCCGTGCCACGCTGGACGTTTTGGTACTGATGGCCGGGTGCTGGGTGGCCCCCCACCGAAACCGCTTGATTCTCTCCCGGCGACGGTCGTGGGTGATCAGGTCCTTGTCGGGTAGGGGGTGGATATGAATGTGAAGAAGTCTGTGGTCAATTTCATCGATACCCGGCTCGGCATCAGGGATATCCTGGAGCAGAACCTGACCAAGTATCTGCTACCGCGCAACGTCAATGTCTGGTACACGCTCGGTGCAGTTCTGCTGACCCTGTTCATGATCCAGTTTGCGACCGGCATCCTGCTGCTGATCCACTATGTACCCAATCCGGCAGAGGCTTTCCAGAGCGTTGAGAAGATCATGAACGAGGTTCCCTTCGGCTGGCT
>JBPPMB010000160.1:0-7614 GCA_051305855.1 Desulfuromonadales bacterium | reverse complement strand
GGTGACGGGACTGTTGACATTGGTCTTTTCCGTAATGGCCAGTGGCGCCTCGATCTCGACCACAACGGTGTCATGAATGCCGGCGACATCTACTACCCGGGCTTCGGCATAGCTGGGGATATCCCGGTCGTGGGCGACTGGAATGGTGATGGAACCACCGACATCGGCGTATTCCGCAACGGCCAGTGGCGCCTCGATCTTGACAACAATGGCGTGATGAATGCCGGGGACATCTTTATCCCCACCTTCGGTTTGAGTGGTGACCAGCCGCTGGGCGGCGTGTGGCGGTAGTTCGTTATTAACCTTACATATTCAACCAACGAGATGACACCAGAGGGCGGCTAATCGGCGGCCCTCTTTTGGCGCTCATCAAATTTCTGCTTCGGCCCCCAGAGTTCGACATCTGGCAAAAAGAATATGCCCCGTTTGTCTGATTTTGTATGCACGAACATACTGAATCGCACCCGATGTTCTAGACACTCGCTAACTGTTCAAAATATCTTAAGATTAAAGAGACTCTATTCGTTACATTTTTCTTAAATATCACTACTGCCAGATAGGATTAAAGGCGGGGACAAATACTTATATTGCAGTCAGTAAGAATTTCGCATTTTGATCAATATAAACAGCCGAAGCATTGCAATAATATAAATAGGACTAACCAGCAAACGAAGAGTTTCAAGATATTTGCCGCCTTTTTTGATTACGAAACTTTTTTACAAAAGTACTCTTCTGATGTTTTTTTTGTCTAGGTTGAATCGAACAAATAACAATGGGTTCCATCGTGACAAATAGATAAGGTCCATTGGTTAGTGTTGCTTTATCGTTTTTGTGTATAGGCCAGTTCTTGACTTTTCAAGATGTCAGCCTCTCGACCATAATGACGATTATCAGTTGTAATGAATCGGATCTTGCTGTGGAGATGCTCGGTGTTGTACCGCAAGGGATAGCTTCTGTTCCTGTCTCAAGGAATAGTCTAATGCTGAAGCTTGGTTTGTCGAAGTGGATAACCTGATAGGGATAATTATGGTTACTCCCTCGTTAGCCAATATTGACTTGACTGGCTCTCTGCAGAAAATGAGATTTAACAATAATTATAAATATTTTATAATTGCTGTCCGGTTAACTTGCTAAAGTGGCTTTTTCGACATTTCCTGACCCGTAAGTTTATGAAATTACAGATTTCTATTTGGTTATAAACAAAAATGAACTCAAATCGAAAAACTACTAATGGTTAAAAACTCTATTCAATTCAGAATTCTGCCTTATGTCGCTCAAATTCAACTGGACAGTCGTGATTTCTTCTGTTACGAAAATATGCTGGAATAAGTTCACGGTTTCAGGGATGGGTTGCCTGATTGCCGAAAAAAAATGCTGATGCTCTTGAGGGAAAAATATTCTAAGTACATTTACACCTGTCTTTAACAATAGGTGAGCGTCTTTTGTTCTTGGGGAACAAGTCCCTTTTAATGGTTGAATTTTTTTCAACTTGCAACAATCTAGACAGGAGGTAATTATGCTGGCCAGGAAAAAACTCAAGACCATCATGCTTGTATCGCTCGTTCTCTTTCTGTGGTTCGGACTGGCCACGGCGTTCGCCGGAACCATTACCGGTACGGTGACCAACGCCAGTTCCGCAGCGGACACCCGGGTTTATCTGAAGGTTATGTCTGCCCAGGGTTGGGATGAAATCTACGGAACCAGTATCACTACACCCGGTGCCTACACGATTCGTCAGGATCTACCAGATGGAGACTATATGATTCTTGCTGTCCTTGACACGGTTGGGGAAGGGGTGCCGGTTTCTTCGATGCCGCTGGGATTTTCAGCGCCCTTTGCCGTTACTGGCAGCAACGCTACTGGCGTCAATATTCAGCTCGATGATCCGGCCGCCTCTGACCTTGTCCCTGCAGCCCCCCAGATGGCAGTCACTGTCCCTGGCGATGGAGGCTTCCTTCTGTTCTGGGAAGGCTCCCGCAACATGAATGATTTTTCTCAGGCCGAAAGTTACAATGTCTATCTCAAGGAGAATTCAGCACCGGTGGTGGGTATTGACGATCCGGTTTTGAGCAATCTTTCTGAAAACGATATGAACTTTGTTTTTCTTACAGGTCTGAGCAACGGCGGCAGTTACTATGTTGGTGTCACCGGCGTGATCGGTGCCAGCGAAAGTGCTATCACTTTGGCTTTTGGTGGCGCTTCTCCGACAGTGCCGGCTGCACCGACCGGTGCTTCCAATAGTGTCTCCGGAACCGTCAATATCACAGGGCCGGCTCTGACCGGTCCGCTTTATGTGCTGCTCATGGATGATTCCAACGAGCAGGCCGCCTGGGTGAAGCTTGACTCCCCGACAGTGGCAACCGTCTATAGCGTCAGCGATCTTGCCGATGGCAATTACTTTGTCATGGCCTTTGTCGATCAGGATAATAACGGCTATTTCAGTAGCGGTGACCTTGCAAACATGGACCATGGCCCGACGGCCATGATTTCCGGTGGAGATGTAACCGGCGTGAATGTCTCTGTCACCAACTCCGGTGCGTACGCCACTGTCGGGACCGATCATCAGATCTATGACAACGAGAGCCCTGATACCTATTCTTTGATCTTTAACATCGACCGGAATTTCAAACGTCCGGTTGGTGTAGCGGTTACTTCTGGCCTGTCGCAGACCATTGACCTTGGAGTCGATACCTGGGGCGGTTTTAACGCCTGGCGACAAGTGGGCACCAGTCGCCCGGGGGTGCCTGAGCTTTATGACCTCCTCGTCACCTACTCTGACGGCAGCAGCGAAACCATTACGGCCGGAACGACGGCTGTCCTTGATTCTCCCGCCATGCCCTTAGGGCCTATTGGCCAGGTTGCCGGTGCGACCACCCCGACCTTCCGTTGGGTTGGCCCTCAGGTTAACGAAGCAGCACAGCCCTTTCTCTATGGACTCAATATGTACGACGGCCATGGGCTCAACTGGGGTGCGTGGGATATACCGAGTGACCAGCTCTCCTATATCTACGATGGTCAGCCTCTGGTCACAGGCACTCAGTACTTCTGGAATGTTTCGATCTTTGACGAAAACGACAACCAGATTTCTTACAATGTCGATTTTACTCCGGTCGCCGCAAGTACCGTGACCATCTCCGGCAGCGCCTCTGACTCTGTCGGTATGCTTGACGGCGTCACCGTCCAGGAGGTTGGCAACCCCGGCAATTCAGCAGTGACGGATGCTGGCGGTCTCTTCTCGCTGCAGATCGCCCAAGGTTCGGTGTTTGCCCTGGAATTTTCCAAAACCGGCTATCCGACCATGCAAAGCAAATTCATGACCGCTGGTTCAAGTTTTAATACCGGGTCCTGGTACATGTTTACTGATGCAGATTTTACCAGCATGGGCACCAGCGCCGGGACGGGCATTATTCGCTCAACTGTTAAGGATAGCGAAACCGGTTCGCCGCTCGCCGGTGCAACCATCACAGCTCTGAGCAGCCTGTCACCGGGAACCGAATACACTGTGCAGTATCTTGACTCGACAGCCGGGAACTGGAGTGGTATTGCGACCGATGCCAGTGGCAAATTCCGGGTTTTAAACGTGATCGATGGCGATACCGTTATCCTGACCGGGGATCTGGCCGGGTACGATTTTGCTGAAGTCTATATGCAGGTCTATTCAGGCCAGATGGCCGAAGGGTCGGTGCGCGGCACTTCTCTCTTGCCTATCTTTGCCCATTTCTCAGCACCAACCGCAACCCTGCTGACCACCACCTTTAACGGCGAAGCTCTGGTCGATAGCAACCTTCCTGGGCAAACCCGGCTGACGGCGGTTGGCGATGAGTTGGCTGTGTTCGATGCGGACGGCATCCTCTGTGGTCGGACCCAGGTCACTGTTGAAGGCGAGTTCGGCCCATTGACTGTTTACGGCGACGACCCGGCCACAGTTGGTGTCGACGAAGGCGCCTCAGAAGGCGAGACCCTGACCGTGCGCCTCTGGGACAGCCAACGCCAGAAGGAACTGCCGGTGCGCACCCTGCAGCTTAATGGCGATCGACAAACATTGGTCTGGAATGACGGTGGCGGCGCTACTGTTCTTCTACAGGGTCTGGCCCAGGATCGAATCGGTCTATTTCGTAATGGCCAGTGGCGCATGGATGCCGATGGCAATGAAACGATGAATGCCGGCGACATCTTCTACCCGTCCTTCGGCATTACTGGTGATAAAGCTGTCGCTGGTGACTGGAATGGTGACGGCATCACCGATATCGGTGTCTTCCGTAACGGCCAGTGGCGCCTTGACGTGAACAACAATGGTGTCATGAATGCTGGCGACATCTACTACCCATCCTTCGGTATTGCCGGTGACTTGCCGGTCGTCGGGGACTGGAATGGTGATGGGACCGCTGACATCGGTGTCTATCGCAACGGCCAATGGCGCCTGGATACGAATAACGATGGCAATATGGCTGCCGGTGACATTTACTATCCGTCCTTTGGTATTGCTGGTGACATCCCCATAGCTGGGGACTGGAACGGTGACGGGACTGTTGACATTGGTCTTTTCCGTAATGGCCAGTGGCGCCTCGATCTCGACCACAACGGTGTCATGAATGCCGGCGACATCTACTACCCGGGCTTCGGCATAGCTGGGGATATTCCAGTGGTCGGCGATTGGAATGCGGACGGCATTACCGATATCGGCGTCTTCCGCAATGGCCAGTGGCGTCTCGATCTTGACAACAATGGCATCATGAATGCCGGGGATGTCTTCATCCCCTCCCTCGGTTTGAGTGGTGACCAGCCTGTCGCTGGGAAATGGAACTAACATTTGCAATCACCTCTCCTCCGTCAGCAACGGACGGAGGAGAGGGCAGAAAGGAGTAGCGAGATGTCTCAAAAAACTTACCTGAGCCTGTTTTTGGCTACGGTCTTGGGTTTATCCAGTTTCCCGGCCGAGGCAGATGTTTTCTTCCAGTGTCCGACAACACCCGGTGGCTCCTATACAGATTCGAATGGAGACGGCATCTTACGTGCTGATGAAGGTGAAATCATCAACCCGGTCAGTGGCAGCACCCAGGTTTGCATTCATCTAACCGGAGGCGATGGTTTCGTTAACATGGCAGACAAGCAACTGGACCCGGATGAAGACGGCAACGGCCACCTGCAGTATATGTTCGGATTTTCGAATGTGACCGGTATCCCGGACAACGAGGTGATGGAAGCCGGAATGCTCAACGCAAACTGGCCGGCGCCGACCATCCGTGTCAAGCAAGGTGACGATGTCTATCTGTCGCTGACCAATGTCGGCATGATGATGCGCCCGGATCTGTTCGACCCGCATACGGTCCACTGGCATGGTTTCCCCAACGCTTCGGCGGTATTCGACGGACTGCCCGATTCTGCTATCTCCATCAACATGGGCGCGACCCTGACTTACTACTACAAGGTTGTTGAACCTGGGACATTCATGTATCACTGTCATGTGGAGGCAACCGAGCATATGCAGATGGGTATGCTGGGCAACCTGTATGTGACACCGGCCCAGGACGGCACCGACTTTAACGGCTATACCACGTTCGCCTACAATGACGGTGACGGTTCAACCGCATATGATGTTGACGTCGCGGTGCAGATAGGTGCTTTTGACCCGAACTTCCACGATGAGCATATCGCCGTGCAGCCACTTCCATTTGCCTTCATGGATGACCTCTACCCGATGCTTAACGGTCGCGGTTACCCGGATACGATCAATCCTGCTGACCTGGCCAATTCGTTTGACGGCCGGGAGTCGCAGAAAACCGACACCATTATTGCGGCTGCCCAGGGACAGCGCATCCTGCTGCGTATCTCCAGCCTTTCGACGACTTCGTACCATACCCTGACCGTCCAGGGCATCCCGATGCTGGTGGTCGGCCAAGGATCACGGAAACTCGGGCCGCAGGCAAACTCCAGTCAGTATTACAAGACAAATTCGATAACTTTGGGTGGCGGTGAAGCAAGAGAAGTTATCCTTGACACCACGAATGTGGAACCGGGAACCTATTTCCTGTACACCACCAACCTTGACCACCTGGCGAACCACAATGAAGATTACGGCGGGATGATGACGGAAATCGTGATCAATCCCTAGTCCAATAATCCCAGTTTCTGATCCGGAGGACATAAAATGATTTCAAAAGCAATGTGCAAACGAGGACGGGTTCTGGTGCTTGCCGCCCTCCTGTTCCTGGTGTCGGCAAGTGGGGGTTGGGCTGCCATTCCCGGTCTCACCGGGCCAACCTTCAATTTCACGGCCAAGACCGGACATATCACCATCCCTGAAGGGTCCAGTACCATGATCTGGGGGTTTGCTGATGATGCTACCGGACAGGTACAATACCCGGGTCCGACCCTGATTGTCACCCAGGGCCAGACCATCACCATCAATCTGAAAAACACCTTGCCTGAGCCGGTTTCGATCGTTATCCCCGGCCAGCAGGTAACAGCAGCCGGGGGACTTGCAGGTCCATTGACGCAGGAAGTGCCCGCCGATAACGGCGTTACCACGGTCAGTTACTCGTTCACCCCGACGGTACCGGGAACCTATACCTATTACAGCGGCAGCCATCCGGATCTGCAGGTTGAAATGGGTCTGTTGGGAGCGCTCATTGTCCGGCCTGCGGCACAAAACCTGACGGCCTGCTCCCAGTATGACACATCAGCCTATGGCGACTGCCGCTCAGCCTATGACTATGAGTTTTTGTTCCTGCTCACCGAAATGGATCCGGAAATTCACACTATGGTGGAGATGCAGATGGCTAACTCCATGGTACCTGCCGTCGATACCTCTACATTCTGGCCCACCGCCTGGTTCATTAATGGTCGGGGCGGTCCCGATACCATGGCACCGGCGGATGTCGCCTGGTTGCCGACTCAGCCCTATAACTGTTTCCCTCTCGCCCATGTCGGCGGCCGGCTTCTGTTGCGTATGATTGGTGGAGGTCGGGACAGTCATCCCTATCACACCCACGGCAACAACTTTGATTTGATTGCCCGTGACGGAGTATTGCTCGAGAGCACCCCCGGAGCGTCTATCCCCACAGAAGTTGGAGTTGTGCCGGATCTGTCCATATCCGACTATACCCAGCCTGTCTCACCGGGAGGCACCTTCGACGCCATCTTTACCTGGACCGGTCGCGGCCTTAACTGGGATATTTTCGGTCATGCTCCAGGGGACGAGATGGCAACCAATGAATACGCTCCCGATCACGGCAAGCCGTTTCCGGTCATATTGCCTGATAACAAGGACCTGACTTTTGGCGGGTTCTGGAGTGGCAGTCCGTTCCTGGGAGCTTCTGGCTCACTACCTCCAGGTGAGGGTGGACTGAACCCATATAATGGTCTTTCGTTCATGTGGCACTCTCATAACGAGAAAGAATTAACCAATATCGATATATTCCCCGGTGGGATGATGACCATGTTTATTGTGGTGCCGTCCGACGTGGTTATCGAGTAATGAAAGGGGAGGAAACGACAATGATTATCTGGAGAAGACTTACTAAGGTCCCTCTCATGGCCATCCTGGCCTTCGCCTTGATGACCACCCCTGCATTTGCTGCGGATATCCTCGTTGAGCTGACTGCAGAACAGGTT
>JBPPMB010000133.1:0-6638 GCA_051305855.1 Desulfuromonadales bacterium | reverse complement strand
CTTTTCACTTTTCACTTTTCACTTTTAACACATCAAACCCTCGCAAAGTAAAATACCCGAAACATCCATCCCAGGCACCGCCGCCTGTCAACACGCGAGCTGCACAAGCCCTCTTTACCCCTTGCAACCATGCATGTGATTCCCTATAGTTGATAAGCCTTTGCATCATTTTGACCATGGCTTACATGATGGTTGGAACTGTTTCCTGAAAGAGGAGGAGTACAAGCATTCATGGAGTTTATAGAGCGACATTTTTGCTGCGGCCTGCTTTGCATGGGATAAACATTCTGCCTGGTTCACAAGGAGTTGCCATGAGCAAGATAGAATTCAACGACATCCTCGACCTGCTGCAGCAGCACGCCAACCGACCTTTGAGCCTCAGGGAGATTCAGGACCTGCTGGTTCTGAGTGCGGGCGAGCGCAAGACGGTCGGCAAAAGCCTGAAGAGCATGGTCAGAGACGGCACCCTGGTGCAACTGAAGGGCGGCCGCTTTGCCTTGCCGGGGAAAGTCAACCTGGTGGTTGGAACGCTCAGCGTGCATCGTGATGGCTATGGCTTTGTTGCTCCCGTTGATGAGAAAGCCCAGGATGTGTTTGTCCCGGCCCGGCATGTCAGGCCGGCCATGCACGGTGACCGGGTGGTGGTGCGGCTGGAACGTTCACTGCGCAGCGGCCGCCCGGAAGGGCGGGTGATCCGCGTGGAACAGAGAGCGTGCAAGGTCCTGGTCGGACGCTACCAGGCGGAGCATGGGGTCGGCTACGTTTCGCCGGCTGATCCGCACCTTCAGGACGACCTCCTCATCCCTCCCGGTTCGGCAGGTGAGGCCAGGCCGGGCCAGATGGTCCTGGTTGAGATTGAAAGTTATCCGGGGCACGCGCGTGGTGCTGTTGCCCGGGTCACGGAAGTGCTCGGCGATGCCACCGATCCCGAAGTCGAAATCAGGATTGCCGCCATCCAGTTCAACCTGCCTTATGAATTCTCTGCAGAGGTCCTGGCCGAGGCCGAGAGGATTGCCGTGACGGTCGACGGTGCCGAGCTGGCGGGACGCGAGGATCTGCGCCACCTAGATTTCGTCACCATCGACGGCGAGACGGCCAGGGATTTCGATGACGCTGTGGCCATTGCCCGCCTCGCCAGGGGCTACCGGCTCTGGGTTGCGATTGCCGATGTGGCCCACTATGTGCCGGCCGGTGGTGTCATTGACCAGCAAGCCCTGGAGCGCGGCACCAGCGTATATTTTCCGGGGGCCTGCCTGCCGATGCTCCCCGAGGCCCTGAGCAACGGCATCTGTTCTCTCAACCCGCAGGCTGATCGACTGGTGCTGGTCGCTGAACTCGATTTTGACGCGGGCGGGCAGAGGATCGGCCTGCGTTTTTGCCAGGCCGTCATGCACAGCCGGGCCCGCCTGACCTATACCGAGGTCGCTGCGGTGCTGGTCGACAAAGACCCGGTAATTCGTGCAGAGCGACAAGCCTTGCTTGCCGATCTCGAGGTTATGCGCGAGCTTGCCGAATTGCGCATCGAGTGCCGCCGGCAGCGCGGCAGCCTGGACTTTGACCTGCCCGAGGCGCAGATTCATCTTGATCTGCAGGGTCGCACGGAGAATATCGTGCGCACCGAGCGCAATCTGGCCCATCGCCTGATCGAGGAATTCATGCTGGCCGCCAACGAAGCGGTTGCCGCCTGGCTGGTGCAGCAGCACGAACCGCTGATTTTCCGCGTCCACGAGGCCCCCAGTGAAGGCAAAATAGCGGCTTTTCAGGAGTTTATTGCCTACTTCAACCAGGGGCTTGCCCTGCCGGCTGAAGGGCTGAAGCCGAAACTGCTGCAGGAACTGCTTGACCGCGTGTCAGGCCAGCCCGAAGAGCATGTCATCAATCATGTGCTGCTGCGCAGCCTGCCGCAGGCCTACTACTCGGTGAACAACCTGGGGCACTTCGGGCTGGCCGCCGACAATTACTGCCACTTCACCTCGCCGATCCGGCGCTACCCGGACCTGGCGGTGCACCGCATCCTGAAAAACAAGCTTGCGGGGCGCAGGCCGGCACGCCCGGGCAACAACGTGGCCCTGGAAGAGATTGCCCAGCGTTCGTCCGTAGCTGAGCGGCGAGCCATGGAGGCGGAGCGTGATATCGTCAAGCTGAAAAAATGTCAATTTGTCGCTGATAAAGTGGGCGAAAAATATCACGGCATGGTAACCTCGGTCCATGCTTTTGGCTTCTTCGTCGAGCTGCAGGAAATCTATGTAGAAGGGCTGGTGCATGTCTCCACCCTGGCTGATGATTTCTACCAGTACGAAGAAGAGCGGCATCGCCTGATCGGCATGAACCGCCGTCGCGAATTCGGTATTGGCACCCCGGTTGAGGTGAGCGTGCACAAGGTTGATCTCGACCGCCGGGAGATCGATTTCCGCCTGATTGACGAGAATCCACCGGCGCGCGGCGCGCGGGCTAAGGAACGCGGCAGGAGTAAACGCAGGGGGGCCTCGCAGTAGCCCCTGGAGAGGGAACTGTCCAGCTTTCCTCCATAACATCACAGCATGTGAGCTGCTGCTGTTGCTTGCGGGAAGCTAAGTGGCAACGTTGGACGCAGGCAATGGCTGCAGCCCACATGCCCTCGCTGATGTGCTGAGTAGTCCCTGGAGAGCTTGATCATGCAGGTTGTAAGAGATCTTGACAGTTTGCCCGGGCCACCCTGCCGGACAGTCCTGACCCTCGGCAATTTCGACGGGGTTCATCTCGGCCATCGCGAGATTTTCCGGCGCGTGGTCGACAAGGCCCGCGCACTCCAGGGTACGGCGGTCGTGGTGACCTTTGAACCGCATCCGCTGCGGCTGCTGGCCCCGGACAAAGCCCCTTTGCAGCTGAATACCCCCGAGGAAAAAGTTCGCCTGCTGGCGGCCTCCTGTATTGACCTGCTGGTGGTGCTCAATTTTACCCGGCAGCTGGCGGACATGCCGGCCGAGGCTTTTGTGCAGGACATCCTGGTCGGCAAGCTGGGGGTCAAACACCTGATCGTCGGTTACGATTATGCCTTTGGCCGCAACCGCCAGGGCGATACGCAATTTCTCGCGGTCCAGGCCAGGCTGCACAACTTCAGCCTCGAAGTTCTGGAGCCGGTCCGCGCCGCACAGCAGGCGTACAGTTCAACGACAATCCGCAAGATCCTGCGGGAAGGGCGGGTGGCCGAGGCGATTCAGGTTCTCGGCCGCAACTTCACCCTTGATGGCGAGGTCGTTCACGGTGACGGCCGCGGTCGTAAACTCGGTTTTCCGACCGCGAACCTGGTCACGCTCAAAGAAATTCTGCCGCGCGATGGTGTCTACGCCGTGAAGGTCAAATGGCGCGACGCATATTATGATGGCGTCATCAACATCGGTTGCCGGCCGACCTTCGCCGCCAGCGCGCCGACCCTGGAAATCCACCTCATGGACTTTCACGGCGATCTTTATAGCGAGCGCTTGCGGATTTACTTTGTTGAGCGTCTGCGCGACGAGCTGCACTTTGCTTCGGTTGAGGCCTTGCAGGAAGCGGTTGCCGAGGATATCGTACAAGCCCGGAAGCTGCTCGCCGGCTCCCAGGTGGTGGAATACCGGGAGTATCTTGATTGCGGCCAGGAGTCTGTCCGAGAATAAGGGGCGAGCGAAAATCCAGAAGTTTGAGGTCAGATTTTAGCTCGTTTGCAGCCTCATAGTCGTAGCTATGGGGCAAAAAGGAGCTGAAATATGGGCCAAACTACTGGGTTTGCAGCCGGTCATTCATTCTCGGACAGCCTCCTAGAATGCCGTGCAACGTGGAGAATCATGATATGCAGCTGAGCGGCAAAACTGTCGTTGTCGGCCTCTTTGGCGACCCGGTTGAACATTCCCTCTCGCCGCGCATGCAGAATGCGGCGATTGCAGCCGGGGGCCTCGACGCGGTTTATGTGCCATTTCATGTTACCGCCATGCAGTTATGTGACGCAATAGCCGGTCTGCGCGCCATGGCGCTGCGCGGTGTCAACCTGACCATCCCGCACAAGGAGGCTGCCTGTCGCCTGGTTGATGAACTGGATGAAAAGGCGGCCCTGATCGGGGCCATTAACACCATCGTCAACCATGACGGCCACCTCAAAGGCTACAATACCGACAGCATCGGCTTGCTGAAGGCCCTGAAACAGGGGCTTGGCGTGGATGTTGCCGGTTTGCGTGTGCTGATCGTCGGTGCGGGAGGCGCCTGCCGGGCAGCCCTGGTTGCCCTGTGCCAGGCGCAGGCTGCGTGGGTCGGCATTGCCAATCGCACCCGGGAAAGATCGCTGGCGCTGATTGCAGAGTTGGCTCCGCACTTTCCAGGCACGACTTTTGCTGAGTATGCATTAAACGCGGCACTGGCAAGCGCCGTCCCTGAGCCGGTCGACTTGCTGATCAACGCCTCTGCCGTTGGCCTCAAGAATGAAACCTTCGGTTTTCACGTGACCGACTGCGTCAGGTCCGGTGGTGTGGTTTTCGATATGATCTACGGTTGTGAACCGACAGCGCTGGTCAGTGAAGCACAAAGCAGAGGGCTGGCTGCCATTGATGGTCTGGGGATGTTGTCTGCCCAGGGGGAAGCTGCTTTTCAGCTCTGGTTCGGCATTGCCCCCAAAGCGCAGGTTATGCGCCGGTCGCTGGATCCGGTCTGATGGCGTCGCAAAAAGTCCGCCCTACGGCGTTATGGCGTTTTTTCAGGACCTCTACATACTTATGTATGCCTTCGCCCCTGAAAAAACACCAAGCCTTGTAGGACGAAATTTTTGCTTAGCCATCTCAGGGGGCAAATGAATGCCTCGGCGGAGAATTCTGATGGAATCATCTTCTATGATTGCATCGGGTTGCCTGGCATCCCGCTTGACAGGTCTCGGACGCATTGGCTAGAATGCGCACATTGAATGTATCTTGAGTCAGATCGGGCCAAACGGACCGCTGTGTGAGACTGCTGCGGTACAGGACCAGCTTTTCGGGAGGGTCAGAGAGCAGATGCGCAGCAGGCTCTCGATGCACCCGGCAGGTCTCCAGGGGGAGAAGATCATAGTCTATGGCGGTAAATCGGCTCGGTGAACTTCTGGTTCGCAACAAATTAATCGACGAGAAGCAGCTCGCCAGGGGCCTCGAAGAGCAGAAACATCATGGCGGCCGCCTTGGTGCCGGACTGGTCAAACTCGGCTATCTGAAAGAAGAAGACCTCGCCGCTTTTCTGTCGCGCCAGTACGGTGTCCCCTCAATCAATCTCAATGAATTCGAGATCGACGAGAGCGTCATCAAGCTGGTCCCCGCTGAAGTTGTGCAGAAGTACCAGATGATTCCGGTCAACCGGGCGGGCTCCACCCTGATCGTGGCCATGTCCGATCCCTCGAATATCTTTGCCATTGACGACATCAAGTTCATGACCGGCTACAATGTCGAAGTCGTCGTGACCTCAGATGCAAGCATCAAACTGGCCATCGACAAATATTACGATCAGAGCGCGTCCTTCGACTCTGTCATGGGTGACCTCGACGATATCGATCTGGAGCTGATTGACGATGTCGACGAAGTTGATACCAGGGAGCTGCAGAAAGCCAGTGAGGACGCCCCGGTCGTCAAGCTGGTCAACCTGATCCTCACCGACGCCATCAAGAAAAAGGCCTCCGACATTCATGTCGAGCCCTACGAAAAGACATTTCGGGTCCGCTATCGCATCGACGGCGTGCTGCATGAGGTCATGAAGCCGCCGCTGAAGCTGAAAAACGCTCTGACCTCGCGCATCAAGATCATGTCGGAGATGGACATCTCCGAGCGGCGGCTCCCCCAGGACGGCCGAATCAAGATCAAGCTGCCCGGCGGCAAGGACATGGACTACCGCGTCAATTGCCTGCCGACCCTGTTCGGCGAAAAAATCTGCCTGCGCCTGCTCGACAAGTCGAGCCTGCAGCTGGACATGACCAAGCTCGGCTACGAAGAGACGTCGCTGAAGTGGTTCAAGGAGCAGATTCACAAGCCGTTCGGCATGGTCCTGGTCACCGGACCGACCGGCTCCGGCAAAACCGTCTCCCTTTACTCGGCGTTGAGTGAGCTCAACAAGACCACGGAAAACATTTCCACGGCCGAAGACCCGGTCGAGTTCAACTTCGCCGGGATCAACCAGGTGCAGATGCATGAGGAGATCGGCCTCAATTTCGCCTCGGCCCTGCGTGCCTTCTTGCGTCAGGACCCAGACATCATCATGATCGGCGAGATCCGCGACTTCGAAACCGCCGAGATCGCTGTCAAGGCGGCCTTGACCGGGCACCTGGTCCTTTCTACCCTGCACACCAACGATTGTCCGAGCACCGTCAACCGGCTGCTCAACATGGGGATCGAGCCGTTTCTGGTGGCTTCGGCCGTCAATATTATTACCGGGCAGCGCCTCGGCCGGCGGATCTGCACGGAGTGCATGGTCCCGGAAGAGATTCCCCGTGAGGTCCTGCGCCAGGCCGGGGTGCCCGAGGACCAGGTTGATGGCTTTGCCTGCTACAAGGGGCAAGGCTGCGCTGCCTGCAACCATACCGGTTACAAGGGCCGTGTCGGCTTCTACCAGGTCATGCCGATGTTCGAGGAACTGCGTGAAATGATTTTGTCAGGCGCCAATACCGCGGAACTGAA
>JBPPMB010000122.1:0-9253 GCA_051305855.1 Desulfuromonadales bacterium | reverse complement strand
CTTTTCAGCAGCGTCTTTCTGGGGAGTACCCCATGGATGATTGCGAGAGAATCATCATCATAGAAATTCGCATAAACCCAGTCTCCGGTGGTCGGCAGGTCGAGAGAAGAGCTTGTCGTATAGAACAAATTTCCAGACAGCTCGGCAAACACTTCGCCATAACCTTTGGTC
Organism: Desulfuromonadales bacterium; assembly: GCA_051305855.1. Taxonomy (GTDB): domain Bacteria; phylum Desulfobacterota; class Desulfuromonadia; order Desulfuromonadales; family BM103; genus M0040. Next base: position 9,082 of record JBPPMB010000122.1, on the reverse strand, counting down.
ACGACATAGCTCTCCTTGTGCACCGAAACGACACGTGCAAGGTCATGTGCCGCAGCCTTTTCAACATCAATTTGACTGCGAAACCAGTCGCCATACCCTATGATTTCGAGATTGTCCATAACTCTATTTATATTTCGTGTGACATTACTGACATGTTTATGCAAGCAGTCCTAGTGGAGCCAGGACGGGTGTCCTTCATATCAAGCAATCTAAGCCCCCGCCAATATACGCCCATTGTCAGCAACGGTCAAAACACAGTGTGACTCTGAAGTTGTGTCAGCAGTTCTGGCAAATCGAAACCGGTTGTTTTCGCCATCGTCCTGAATTGCCTGCAATGTAAAAATGGCCTCCCCAGTAAGGGCAGCCTTTTTTGTGTCCGATAGATGGTGAATTGTGAGACAAATAACGGTAGTGATAAGCGGTGGCGTTGTGAACTTGCGTGAACAACTGAATTATTCTTTTACCAAACAAGTATTTTCAATAATTCTTTATTAGATGGTTAGTCGTTTTATTCTTTGTCAAAGCTGTCAACTATTATACCGCCAATTGAAGAAGGCATAGCAATTATTATAAGCCTTTTTATTGCTATTGCTGGCTCAGTTAACATTGGAAGTTTTCCTATAGAAAGCAATACTATTGCCACAACAAATAATGTAATTAGATAGACGATTATTATTCCTCTGACGAAAGGTCTTTTATAGCTTATAAAAACACTTGAAATCAATGATAACGAGGTCCTTATTTTCCTGTTTCGATCGTATAGAGCACGTCTCCTCCGCTTGCCTCACTTGAGGAATTTGACACAAGTTTCCAGTGACTGCTGAGAGCATATTTCACCCGCAGGGTGGAGATCGGATCAAACAGACCTAATCCGTAGCTGACATACAACTTGGGTGACAGGTATTTGCCAACCACAAACGAGGCCTTTTCCGGGTCGGAGTCTGCCCCAGCCTCGCTGGACTCGACACCGAATTGATCCAACCCAAGCTTACCGCCTATTTTTGCCGCTACGGCATTCCCACCCTTTAACCCCAGCGCCAAGGAGGCCTGACTCAGGGCCGACCCCTCACCGCCTGAGGTCTCGCTCATGGGCCGCCCGAGCACCAAGTATGAAAGCTGATTGCCCTGTGTCATGGATGGATCGGAAAACAACTTAAAGTCAGGTTGCCTGAGATTACCTCTTACCTGCACACCGACAGTAATACCTTCCTTGGGTCGACGGACGGCTCTCACATCGAGCCCCGGCTGGTTGATAGGTCCGCCGGAAAAGAGGACGCGCCCTTTTTCAATCACCAGTCCCTGGCCATAGGCTCTGTATTCTCCATCGACGATCTTTAACTCGCCGCTGCCCGTGGTAGGCTCTCCCGGTTTTTCAACGGCCAGGATGCTGCCTTGAATACGCGCTTTGAGTCCGAATCCGTTAAAATTCACATTATCTCCCAAAATTGTACGGACACTTGCATACATTTCACGGCCGGTTGTTCCGCTTGCTGTTTCCGGCTCCTCCGACTTGATAATCACCTGATCATCGGAAGCGTTGACAGCCGATTCGGGTAATGTCTTCAAGGTGATTTGTGCATTGGGGATGACCACTTCACCGCCCACATTGATCCGGTTCTCACTGAGGGTAATTGTAAGATTGGGGGATGCGTCAACCTGTGCTTCAAAGGTGTTAATCACCCTGAAATTTTCCCCTTTCACCCGAATATCGGCTTTGGCGTCCTTGCCGCGCAGATCAGAGGACCCATCGATATTCAGTTCACCCCCTTCAGAGACGGCATGAGCGGTTAACCTGATCCCGCTATCGCCTTCACCTGTAAGTTCGACCTTAATATCCTTCAGGTTCAATCCGGGACGTTCAAGTTTGGCGGCACCTTCGACCAGTGCCAGGCGCCCTTTCAACACAGGCGATTCCAGGCTACCAGCGATAGCCATATTGCCAGTCAGTCTGCCGGTGAAAGCCTGGACTTCGGGAATCAAGTCTGCAATAAAATCGAGGTTCTGAATTTCTGTGGTTATCTGTCCTTTCAATGGCCGTTTCATCAATGAATCTTGTCCCGGAGAAATAGTGGCTTGCAAAGCAAGACCATCGGTTTTTGACAGTGGTAATTCCATACCGGCCTGAAGTCCGCCCTGCTGCATTTGCAGGTGGATATCACCAGGTTGAAATGCGATTATCAGTGCGTTTTTACCCTGTTCTTCATTCAAATCATGTGACAGCAGACGAACAGCAGATGTCTTGAGATCGATATTTACCGAGGGGTCCTGCTGCCCGGATTGGTTAAACGTTCCGTTCCCACTCAGACTGCCCTGCAGATCAATATCCGGGGGAAGATAATGGGACACATAGGAAAAAGGCAGGTCCGTGAGGACAAAATCGGCCTGATTTTTTTCTTTTGATTGATGACCCTTCAGACACAGCAGCGCTTCTCCCGATTGCCAGCAGCTCTCTGCAAGCATTGCCTGTCCATCAGTAATTTGCCCCGAGGAAGGCTTCTGCAACACCCACCCATCCAGGTCAGGGTACTTGAGGGTGGCCTGATTTAATCTGAAGTTCCAGATCATGTCCTGTTGCCAGGGATTTTCTAATTCCCCCTGAAGTGCAATATCAGCCTGCCCACTGGCGGTATCAGCAGCCAGGGTGAGAGTATGCGCGCCAGCATTACCCAGGCCGTTCACCGAAATATTTCGGAGTTCGACGCCTGCCGCATTGCCATCCTCTATGGTAAGTGACAGCTTTGAGTGAGTTTTACCCGTCAAATCAATGTCAGCATCGAGATTCAGGGAGTTGAGCCGATAGTCTGTATAGACCAACCCCTCGGCAGTTAACGTGGCTGCCACCCTGGGCCTTTTGACAGGGCCGGCCAACATTCCGTTTCCATGAATGCGGCCTTTGGCATTTGGCAGTAATGTACCAAGGTCTTCGCTGTGAACCTGCCAGATCACATCTAGCATATCGCTCACCGTACCGCTGACCTCAAGCTTTGTCGAGCCGGAGGACACGGCAAGACGTTTCAGTGTCGTAAGGTTTTCCTCATAAGTCCCGGCTGCGTCCAGGGCAACCTGATAGCCGCGAAGTTGGCCCTGCACTGAAACCTGCTGCAATTGCAGACTGGGCAGATCATCCCTGATGCCACCCTGTGCACTCAGCGAAAAATTCAGCTTACCAGGCCAGTCTTTCAGTATGGCTCCCGGATTCAACCCTCGCCCGACCAGGTCAACATTACCTTTCAGTTCAGGCTTCCAACTGAGGTTGGCCTTACCTTCGAGTTTGCCCTCAAGCATATTGATATCGATCCGTGACAACGACAGAGCTTCCTGGCTGCCCTGGCCCTCCAGCAGAAGACGGGCATCAGAATGTTCCGGCACATCGACATTGGCCAGCATGCGGAGAGAATAGGCGTTGATTTTGCCGCCCACGGTGATATGACCTTTGGAACTTTTTACCGTGGGCTGCTGCAGTGGCCATTGCAGGTCATGCCAGTCCAGTGTGAAGTCGACAACCTCATTTTCTCTGTATGCCTTGCCCTCGATTTTCCCAGTATCTCCTATCGCGACATCAAGCCCGGCATGCAGCTTTTCGGGTGACCCTGTCAATTTCACCGATCCTCGGGGGCTGATGATTAGTGGATTGCCCTTGAGCGGCCATTGCAATTGCTGCCAGTCAATAGTGAGATCAAGCTCCAGTTCATCGGCAATTTCAATCTGACCACTGGCCGTCATCCGGGCGGGTTGTCCCGGTACGCTGACCTTGAGGGCATCAATAGTGACAGTCTTGGATTTGAGTCCACCGTCCAGTACGGCATTAACCCTCCCCAAGCCTGGATCTTCAGCCCATCCGTTGAGATTAAAGGCAATGTCGCTTGGATCTCCTTTGCCCGTGGCTGCAAGCTGGACAGTCATCGGCGGTAAATCTTTATTCAATGCCTGAAGCTGCAGCGGATTCACATTCAACTCAACTTCGAATGCAAGATTTTCAACAGGATTCCGAAGCAGCACCCTGCCCTGTACATCATAGGGCTTTGCGATACTCTGCGTGATGATTAGTTCTCGAAGGCTGCCACTGAGTAGTGTGTGTCCGCTTACAGCAGGATAATCAGGTACAGGGACCTGCCACTGAAGCTCACCTTTAACAGGGTAGTTCCGATCGGTCGTCAGGCTGGTTCGACCCTCGACGGTAAACAAAGGTGACTCGATTTTCAGGCTCGAGATATCAACACCGTGCTTATCCGCAAGGACACTTAATATCGCAGAAACGATGACAATAGGTGCATTATCCGGCTGGGAACGAAATTCGAAATCGCGCAGACTCACCTTGCCGAGTCTCACGTCGAGAGGCAGCGAAATCTCTTCCGGTAATTTGACGGGCGTTGATTCTTCTTTGGATTTGGGCGGAACCGTTTCCAGCTGGGTATAGCGTAAACCTTCCAAGGCAATACTCTCAACATCCAGCACTCGCCAAAGCAACCGTGAAGGCGTCCATTCCAGTTCGACTTTGTCCAGTTCAAGGTGAAAGCCGGTATCCTTGATTTTCAGCCCTCTGATCTCCAGCGGCCCTGCGAGACGGCCCTCAATAGCGTTTATTTCCACAGTATCCGGCAAAAATGCTTTTGCACGCTGCCAGGCAAATTGCGTTCCGTTTTCGGTGCCGATGATCAAAAGGAGTACAGACAACAGAGTCAATATCAACCCTGCAAGCAGTGAACTTGCTACAACGAATATGATTTTGAGCACGCGCTTCATAGATCGGCTCCAATGCTTATGTGTAAATGAAAGCCGCCGGCACCATCATCCAGTGCACGGGCTACATCGACACGGATCATGCCGACCGGTGATCGGTAACGCAGACCGATACCTACCCCCTTTTTCAGGCTGGTCAATACATCGTTGCCGGCATTTCCAACATCGAAAAACGTCGCCATACCAAAATTTTTGTAGAACAGATAATCTGCCTCGATGCTTGCAACCGTGAGATATTGGCCGCCAATAGCCTTGCCATCGCTGTTTTTTGGGCTCAATTCTTGATATCCATAGCCCCGAACGCTCTGGTCGCCACCGGCAAAGAACCGCTGAGAAGGGGGCAGATCGGAAAACTTGGTTGCCTGGATTGCGCCTATATCACCCCGTAACAACAGGCGGCTAAGCTCTGTAAGAGGCAGCACAGTGCGCGCGCTGAGACTTGTGAGAAGAAACGTCGTCTCGGTCAATGGACTCTCAACACCACCATGGATATCGAGAGTCGCGCTGTAGCCCTTGCGCGGGAACAACGGATCATCCGCAGATTTGCGCGATAACAAAATGCCGGGAATCACCAGCGTTGAGGTTTGGGTGCCGCCGCCAACATCAAAATTCTCTCTTTCCAGGGAGAGAGAAACTCGGCGCCGGAACCCCATCCAGTTTTCATTAACACTGGTAGAGAGTTTGAACTGGTTGGTATCGATATCACCCACTTTGACTTTTGATGCTGATGCTGTAAAAGCAAGGTTGTCTGTAGCAATATTCTTGATGGGGACCAGGTATTGGCTGCTGATCGATTGCTCGATTGACGATACAAGTAGGCCAAAACTCATTTTGTGCCCGCTGCGATTGAGCCGCCTCAATTCAACGCCGCCGGTGACGCGTGGGCCAGTATCTGTGCCGAAACCTAATCCGGCCACATAGCGCCTTGGCTTAGCGGGTTCGGTTGTGACCGTTACCGGAATCTCGTTGCCGACAGCGTTCTCGCGCTTTGCGAGAATCTCTACCTGGTTGAAATAATTGCTGTCGGTGAGCGCAAGTTGGAAATCGATCAACTTGCGGGTATCGAAGCGATCGCCCTGCTTGATGTTTGCGAATCGGTTCACAAAATCCTGATGCAGAATGTCCTGTTCAACAGTGATGGGGCCAAATTTGAATGGAGGACCCGTCTCCGCGATCAAGTAAATATCGGCCTTATGTTTGGGTGGATAGACCTTGATTTCACTCCGGATGAATTTGGCATCGATATAGCCTGCATTATAGAGGGCATCCGATAGTTGGCTCTTGGTTTGTTCATAGGTCCGATGATCCAGCCTCTGGCCGGAAATAATTTCTGTCGAAGCCAGAACCTCTTTGACGGACGACTCTTCCCCGCCTTCACCGTTTACACGAATTTCGACGCGATCCAGAGTGGTAGGAGGCCCAGGGGCAATCTTGTAAGCAGCCTGCCACACGCCCATGATCTTTTCAAGCCGTGCATCAATCTTGGGTTCATAATAGCCGAAGGGTTGCAGGGCCTGCCGAATCTCTTCTGGTGCTAAACGATGCAACCGCTGGATGGTTGGTTCAGACAATTCCGGCTTTTTATCTTTTTCACCAACGTTGAAGCTTTCTAGCAAGTCCACTTCCTGCTCTTCCGATGCGTTGCTAATACTGAGCCATATCTCAACGTTCTTAAGCACATCACCCGTAACACCAGTGACTTCAACGTTAAGCTTTTCTGCATCAATCGCCCATCCTGTTGAACTGATAAAGAATAGGCAGAAAATCGGCAGAAGCAGTTTTATGAGCAAAGATCGATAATGGGAATTCATTGTAACCCTGCACTACTGTCCGGTTGAAAATTGCACTACGCAGTGAAAGCATAATGCGGGACACGCAAAAGGGACACTCAATATTGAGTATCCCAAGCTTAAGCGCGGATTTAATTCTAGCACGTTTAGGTATTTGTCGTTTTTTTAGTTCAACATTAGAATAAGTATTATGTCCCCCGAGTCCTTTTTTTCGATTAAACCTAAACTCGCTTGATTAAAACATCCTTCAACAATCGTTTCGGAACAAAGTGCTGATGATTTTCATTTCGATAATATTTCACGTCCCCTGCAAACGGTACCATTTGCACCTGTTCCACCGGGTACCCGAACGCCACCGCATAAATGATTTCATATTGCTCAGGAATCTCGAGTAATGCCAACAGTCTTGTTTTGTCCAGGTTGCCGATCATGCATGAGCCGATCCCCTCTGCTGCCGCGCAGATGCACATATTCTGCATAGCCAGCCCGGCATCCACTTCCCGGAAGGTCTGTTTAACTTCCTTATTGCCTAAAACAATAATGTAGGCAACAGGACGTTCTGCGTCTACCGGTCCATTCCAGTCAGGCAGATAGCCGGCCCAGCGCATATGCTCATGCACTTTCTCAACCATCTCTTCCTTGTTAACGGTAATGTAACTGAGCGGTTGCAGATTGGCAGCACTCTGACTCATTCGCGCCACATCCACCAACTCACCTAAAAGGTCCTCGGATATTTTCCGTCTAAAATCAAACCGACGGTAGGAACGATTCTTTTCAATCAATTGCTTCATATCTTTCATTCTCATATTTCACTCCATGGGGTTTGATAGAAAGGCTGACTCATAAGAAATAGGCAACTTGGGGCAAGTGCAAGCCGTTCGTTTAAAGTGATGCTGAACATCGGGCCGTGCTTTGCATCAGATGAAAGGTTCCGTTGGTACCCAAGCCGTTTATTGCTGGGTCCGCGCTTTTGACAGCTGATGTCGGCGAGAGCCTAGAACCTACCGCATTCCATCTTCTTGAAAAAGTAACTTGCAGGCCAAGAACCAGAACTGGAACCCTTAGCTTATTACTCGAGTCATAAGGGAGCACGACAAAATCCCCCAAGGCAGTAACCATGGGGGATTTTGTCATAATATTAGCAGTGAACAACACTTTAAGCGAACGGCTTGAAGCTTATCCAGGTGGCCATCATTTTGTCGTCTTAAATTTTTATACCAATAACACACCAGTTTTTGTCTCGGCAGTGGTGACTTCTAAGAAAGTTCCAACCAACAGACGATCATCGATGAAGCTGATGATCTTCTTCTTTGAGCTGCATTTGAGGCATTCCAAAGGATCGACGTCCCAAACCTTTTTGAGATACACTCACACCAGGTCTTTGATGTGGTCTTACGTCTCTTCGACTTCACGCCCCGCTGCTTGCTCAATTTTTGGAACACGCCGGAAATCTAAGGAGGCACGGCAATAGCCATGATCTCGGCACGCGTTTTAGATTCATCGTACAGCCGCTCAAACTGGCCAATGCAGTGTACCTCGAATTCGGACGCTCCACGCCCTCACTTGCCCTCACACGTTAGCGGTGGCAACTCCCCGGCCACGACCACATGCGTGGAAGCATCTCTGGTCAGATCACCAAATTGCCAAAAGCCAATGGCCTCTTCAGACGCGTGGTCGTCCTTGGCACTTTTCCCCGTGTCCACTATCCCCATCCAGGCCTTATCGCAATGCCGCATTGCAAATGGCATGTAGCTGTGTCCTGCTTCGACTCGCAACTCGAAGGACCTTCGTTCCTGCTCAAAATCTATGCAGCCTAAATAGCCGCATAGATATGACTGGCGCAGGTACTGAACTTCTACCAAGTGCCGCCCAGAAGGCAATTGTATCGGTTGCCAATCCTGGTGTTCGATGCCATCGACGTTGGTGATGATTGCTTTGGTCATCCGACTGAAAAATTCTTTCCTATCGTGGGAATAGCCCCACAACACCCCACCTCGCGTCAATTCCTCGCGCGACAGATTGCTGAACATTTGGTCTGCGAGTGCGTACATCAAGCCATCCAGCGCGATTCGAATCGCTGCGGCATTGTCGTTTCCCCATTCAGTGGTCGTTTGCTTCTCTGGGCTGAGTGCCTGATAGCGCTTTTGGAACACGGTCACGCCCGAGCTTGCTTCTATTACAGCAAGACTCGCGGAAGCAAGCAATGCATAGGGATCGTCGGAGCCGTTCTGCGCTGGTGCGATATCGATTATTTCTATAGCGATGCGCCATGTTGCTGTGGTGTCCTGTGCGACCGGGTCAGCCACTGAGAGCTCGATCATGGCCGACTCTCGCGTTATGCGCTGTAAACGGTCGATGAGCAGCTCCCGAACTTTGAGTCTTGCAAGAGCGGTATCGAGCAGCTCGCGCTTGGCAGCTGCCTGCTCGGGGCTATCGGCTGTTACCGCGCCGTAGACTACGCCCGTGACACCACCGATGGCAGCGCCCGTCGCAGCTGCGGTCCCGACTGCCGCGAAACATGCCGGTGCAAAAGGACCAAGGAAAACGCACGG